>NZ_JALAAC010000001.1:0-329364 GCF_037546855.1 Vibrio sp. 1-Bac 57
CTATACACAATGGCTATCAAAACATTTATAGATATCTGTTAGCTATTACTGTTAGTGTTCAAAATCAAGCTGTATAATGTTGTCGTATAGCCTGCGCAATATTCGCTTTAATATTAGCGTCAACGTGTACACTTTTTTGTGGCGGTAACAGATCCACCAAGGATTGTACTAAAGGCTGTTTTTCTGATGGCGAGTGAGCTACCCAGCTCGCTAACAAATCTCGATTAATAAAAGCAGGTAAAGAGCCTAATGTGCCGACATCATTTTGGCTATGAATTAACAGCCCTGCAGTTGTGCCTTTATCCAAGGTCAGTACTTGGTAAAAATAGAGCGTGTGATAATCTAATTGTTGCTGCAATTCTTGATCTGAAGGTGGCGGTAAGCGACTGAATTTATCGTTTAAGATAGCGATATAACAGTCGATAGCCTGAGTGGCAAAATCAATTCCAAAATGTTCAGATGTGTGCTCATTACCGGTAAAACCTTCTAAGTAAAAATGACTAACTCCACGGTGTTTATTTAATGCAGGAATGAAGAAATATGCTTCACCTTGTGCAATACCACTTTCAAAATACTCTCCACTGGCTTGTTGTAACATATTGTTAAAGAGTAAATTATCCGAAGCATCAGCAATGGCAGGATTCAAATCCGCCATTAAACGCCAGTATTGTTGTCCATTTTTAAGTTCCGTCCAGCTCACGTGAATATGGATTGAAGGAGCAAGCGGATGTTGAGGATGAATAATGGTAGATAAAGCGGTTGCCGATAAAAAAGCTTTATCAGGCTTATCCTCATATTGTACTTGCGATACGTTAACAGAAGCGCGATTAAATACCATATTAGTGGTTGCTTCGTAACGTTGACCTCCACCGTGGGTGCCATTATCTCTTAACCATTCAACACTTTTAAATTCAGTGCCAGTAGAAAGCTTCTGTAGTTTTTGTACAAAATATTGTTGAACTTGACTAAGTTCTGTTAAAGCAAACTGAGCTTTCTTTGAAGTGGCCAATACGCGCATAAAGATTCCTGTATTAATATAAGTGGTCAGTTTCAATTATTGTTGAGTGATAACAATTAAGAGTGAATAAGGGGCAAGGTAATGGTTACGGTGACGCCCGTCAAGTCGCTATTGTTTTTGATAGTTAAAGTCGCTTGATGGTGTTCACAAATCATTTTGGCAATATAAAGACCTAAACCTAGGTGAGTATCATGTTGTTGAGAAGCAGGGCGCACAGATACCATTGATTGAAATAAATCCTGATTATTGTCTGAACTTAACAATACACCTTGATTAGTAATGCTTAGACTGATGTGATCAGTTTGTTGTGTGCTACCTAATGTTTTACTACTCACTGTTTTACTGCCAACGTACGATAAATTACTCGTCACTTTCTCTAAGCTGATAACAATCGCTTGTTTAGAAATAGAAAATTCAACCGCATTACTAATGATTTTGTCTAACATCTGCACTAAAAAATCAGGATCTGCATTAATCAAGGCAGGGGCCTCACCAAGGTGTTTTTCAAATGTGGATTGTGGATACACCATTTCATATCCTTGCAAACAACTGTCTAATAATGTGCGCAGGTCTATTTGTTGTTTTTCCGCTTGTTGTAAACTTTGCTCAATGCGACTGGCTTCACTCATGCTAGTAAGTATTTTGCTGAGTCGTTGAATACCTTGTTGAGAACGTTCGATGTATTTTTGTTGTTGATCGTTGCAGGGTAATAAAGATAAGTTCTCCAATGAAGAGCGCACTACCGCGACAGGCGTTCTTAACTCATGAGATAATCGAGAAGATAGCTGCTCAACATAGTGATGATATTGACCCAAGCGTTCAACCATACCTGCCATGCTGCGTGATAGGTCGCCAATTTCATCGCTGTGTTTACTGGCAACGAATGTACCCTTCAGACGCCCATTTTTATCTAGTATTTGTTCACTTTGGTCACGCAAAGCACGAACTCGGTTGATAACAGTGGAGAGGAATAAAAATAGCAGAACACCTGCGACAAAAATAACAGCTAATAATACGCTGAACATCTTTTGTAAGGCTTGGTTACGTAATGTAATGATGCCGTTATTAGTTTCCTCTGCTATCACTACACCGACTACTTTATCATGAACAAATATTGGGTGAGTTGCACTGAGAATAGATACTTTTTTATCACTACTTAAACGCCATTGGGTGGCCGCTTTTCCTGCTAATGCTTGTTTTACGAGGTTATTATTAAGTTGTGTGGTGTGTTGGTTTTTATCTATAAAATGATTTTCTGGTTGTTCTAATAACAGTGAATAGAGTGGAGATAAAAATCTTGTTTCAATCTTGGTCCAGAAGCTGGCCTCTTGAACATTAGTTGATTCTGCAGGCCAAATCCCTGTTGCTTGATGAATATCTCCAGCTTGTGCGATAACACGTTGGTGCCTATCAACCACCCAAAGCCTTGCACGTGTATGACGCATTGCTAAGAGTATTTGCTCTATCTCTGGAGAAGGGATCAATACGCTGCCGAGTTTACTGATATCTAATAAATTAGATGTGCTGATTGCATTGTTTATCTGCTTTGAATTCAATGTCGAGGCTGTGTTGAGTTGAAAACCAAGCTTATCACCTAATAATGTAAGTGGTATGCGTAACTCAATATTGTAACCCTGTTTCGTAGATTGCCAGATACCTTGAATGGACTTTTCTCGCGTTAGGTTTGTTGCATAAATACTATGTTGCGGATACCGGTAAGCATTAAACCAGCCGTCATTCGCGACCGAAATAATATAACGTTGCAGCAAGCCTTCGGGCGAACTCATGGCAATAATTAAATGGTCATTATCGGTAACTTGAGTTGACCTTTTTCCTCGTGTAATTGGATGTTGATTAGAGACTTCAAAATGCGCGTATAAGAAACCGTCTCGCTTACCTAATAATTGATTAAAGTGTACATTATTTGTGTTCGTTTTTTCTTTTTGTACTTCAAGTTGATCATTTTGATAACTATTTATAAACCCTCGATTTACTCCCCAATCCTCATTATTCGCATCTAAGCGAATGGCTTGCTCAAGATTATGAACATATAAATCTTGGCCTTTAGTGACATTAGGCAAAAAACTGGCGTGCTCATTAAATAGACTCGGCCTTTCATGTAAAGCAGTAGCAATTGCGCTGCTGGTACCGAGTAGCGTTTGTTGTTGCCCTTCACGTAAAAAGTTCTCCATTTCAACCACAAACTGATAGGCAAATAATGGCAACAGCAATAATAAACTACTGAGTGCTAATACTTTGCCACGTAATCCCCACTTTAATTGCATAATGAAGGTTGCGCTGTATGTAGTGTTCCTGTTTCAGAGCTTACATCCCAACGATAACCCATGCCATAAATGGCGGTTATCTCGTCAAATAATGGGTCTATTTGCATGAATTTTTTACGGATCCTTTTAATATGAGAAGTAATAGTATTGTCATCGACCACCATGTTGGCATCGGTCATTAATTGTTGGCGACTTTTTACTACGCCTGATTTGTGGGCGAGCGCGTGAATAATCCAAAATTCTGTGATCGTGACTTCTAAATTATTGCCCTGCCAGCTAATCTGCATTTTGTCATTATCAATGGTTAATGCACCACGCTGTAAAATATTATGCTGCGATTGTGCATTGCTCTCACTTAATCCGATACGTCTAAATAAAGCGCTAATACGCACCATTAAATGCTCTAAACCAATTTCTTTACTTAAATAATCATCGGCCCCTAATCGTAATCCGGAAATGCTATCAAAATCATTATCACGGGCAGTTAAAAAGATAATCGGTAAACTCGCCGATAATTGTCTTAGCTGCTGACATAGCAAAAAACCACCATCGTATTCGTGCCCTAAACCCACATCAATCACTGCTAAGTCTGGCAAGCGGCTACTGAAGGCTTGCATCGCTTGCTCTCTACCTGAGTAACCCTCTACTTGATAACCATAGCGTTGCATTAGGTCCATATAGTTTTCACGAATAGCATGGTCATCTTCAATTATTGCAATACGTTTCATATTGAGTGTTATTCCTTTATTGCTGGTGGAAGGTTAAGTAACCTCAGTTCTGGATAAGCAAAGCGATACAATACCGTTATTTCCGCGGATTTCTTCGTTAAATTATCTCTCAATAACCCGTTATTGCTTCAATAATTCGCCTTGAACTACGCATAACTAACTGCACTGTATAGCTAAAAAATATAATTTTATGATTTTAACTAACCTAAATTCCGCTTTCATTAACCAGAATTGAGGTTAAGTATACAAAAATCTTATCAGTAGGTTTGGCTAAATATAGCATTGCCACTTTTTGAACATTATTGATCAGTAGTTTGCCACTTTTTGTCCCTAATCTTGCCATTTAAGTTTGTTGTAATACTGACATCTAAACAGCAACCTAAGTTGCAATATTTAATGTTAAAGGAGTCTGGCATGTCAAAACAAACATCAACGTCATTATCACACCTTAAAAAATCATTGTTAGGTGTGGCCGTACTTTCGGCTGTTACGGGAGGCCTAGTTTTGTTAGAAGAATATAGAAGCACTAAACAGGCTTCAGCTTATTCTACTTATTTAAGCAGTTATAAAGTACCTGCACATAATAACGATCAAGGATCACAACAAGTGATCTTTTTTAAACGAGCAACAGATAATAGTTTATTAACCACCGATGCCAATGAACTGGCTGCTATCGCCGAACAAAACTTGCTAGAAGAGGCATATACAGTAGCCCAACATAATGCTGCAGATAATTTTAAAGCGCAGAACCAATCAAAAGATCAGTTTCAAGCTAAAGCTAAATCAGAGCCAAGTCCAACAGCCATGGTTATTGAACCTACGACAGTAAAGACAGAAACCACTAACGTTTTATTTGCTTTATCATCATCGAAGATTGCGCCTGAGTATAAATTAGCCTTATTAGATACAGTGGACCTGATAAAGCAACAACCTAAATTGAAAAAGTGGCAGGTTATAGGCCATACAGATAAGTCTGGAAGGGCATCTTATAATTTAAGTCTTGCACATAAAAGAGCTGAAAATGTGGCTAATTATTTGATTGAGCATGGGGTCGAAAAACAACAGCTTGTTTTGGTGACATTAGGTGAGTATGAAGCCATGAAGTTAAAGGAAAGCACTTATAATAAAGGTTTGAGAAAAGTACAAGTCAGCCCCTATGCGCCTGGACTAGATAAATTAGCAGTCAACGTTAAAAGACAAACAGATAAAGTTGAACAACGCTTAGCATTAATAAAATTAGCCAAGATAAAAAAAGCACAGGCGAGAGAAACTCAACAGGCCATTATTCATGAAACTGAAGCAGCTGTTCCTGCTGTTAATTATGCTAACACTAAAGTGACTGCTCATTCCCAAGTGCTCATTCCTTCGAAAGTAAAACAGAATAACGAAGTCGTACAGGTAAATACTGAATTAGTATTAAATGATTTTGTATCATTTAACAATGATCCTAACGAGCAGCAAAATATTAACGTTAATGCAAATAAAGAAGGCAGTATTCCAGCTGAAAATGAGGCACTTAATAGTCAAAGTGAACTATCTCAGCAAGCTTCATTTAATGACGTCATGATACCTTCACAAAGGGATATTAAAAATGTCACAAAGGATCAGCAAAATACACAAATAAAGGCTATTGAAGAGCCGTTAATTACTATGTTGAGCTATCAATTATAAGGGGTATACCATGTATCAATCAGATTCGAAAATAAATGCGATCAACGGATTGTTAAAAAAACATGAACTGATCAATGCGACGGTTATTTCAAGTGCCAGTTTGTTTTTTTTAATCTATTTTGTCATGTAGAATGATTGTATATTTGATGACTTAGATTTAACAAGAAATTGTCACAATTTAAGTCATTGTTTATGAATGCTATTTATGGGAGGGGTGAAAGTGGCTTGTAATAACCTGGTGTTATAATTATCACCTTGCATGGCGAAATAGTGAGTATAAATCATAACAATAGTGTCTTAATTTTCACTGTTGGCCCCATCAAAAGCAGAGGTTATTTGATTTTTTTGTTAGTTGGCCCTACCCAAGGCTATATAATTATAGTTAATTAAGAAGTAAGTTTTAGCAATCAGGTGCTGCTCAACAAATGGGGAATTAATGCTTAAAAAAATATTGGTTTTTACCGATTTAGATGGAACATTATTAGATCATTACACCTATCAAACTGACGATGCCACAGAAATGATAGCAACGTTGAAGTTAAACGCGATAGACATCATCCCTAATAGTAGTAAAACGCTACCTGAAATCTCCTTAATACGGAAACAGCTGGATTTATTCTCTCCTTTTATTATTGAAAATGGTGCTGCCGTTTTTATCCCTATTAATTATTTCAAACAACAACCTGCCGATACACTCGAGCAGGGGAAGTACTGGGTTAAATCTTTTTCTAAAGAGAAGTCATATTGGCTGCAACTGTTGAATAGTGAAGCAAGTGCATACCAACACCTGTTTCAAGGTTTCTCTGAAATGAGTAATGAACAGCTTGCTGAATTGACAGGACTAAGTATTGAAAATGCAGCAATGGCTAAGCAGCGTCAATATGGAGAGCCTTTAAATTGGTTGGGAGATGACCTACAAAAAACAGAATTTAACAACCTTATGCGTCACTTAGGCGCCAACGTATTAGAAGGCGGGCGTTTTCTACATATCAGTGGACATTGCGATAAAGGTCTGGCACAACAATGGTTAACTGAGCTATATTTACAACAAGATTTACAGGAACAAGATGCTCAAATGACAGTGTCAGCACCTCCTTCCACTTCATCTTTAGATAATGCTTCAACTACACTTCCAAATACATCCTCTTTATTGCCATTACAACAGGCTCTATTGCAAAACAATGAATCGAATAAGCAAGTCATCAGTATTGCGATGGGCGATGGTAAAAATGATATTGCGATGCTAGAGCAAGCAACTATTGCTGTGCAGGTACGCTCACCAGTGCATGATTTCCCACCCTTATCGCGTACAGAACATGTTTACCAAAGTCATTTATATGGCCCTGCAGGTTGGACTGAATGTTTAAATAAAATTTTATCATCGACACAAATTTATTAAATTAAGGAACTGAATAATGGCTGATTTTTATCAAAATGGCATTGTTACTACAATGCACAATTTAAGACAACGTAGTAATGAAGATCTTGAAGCTGAGCTAAAAACCTTTTCTTCAACACGCCCGATGGGGTTAATCTTACCTTCACTTTTCTCTGAATTAGAAGGGGATGCATTCCCTGATATTGTGGATCACCTTTGTGAGGTGCCTTACTTATCTGAAATCGTTGTCGGCTTAGACCGTGCAAGTGAAGATCAATACCGTCATGCACTCAAATTCTTTAAAAAATTGCCTCAACATCACCGTGTATTATGGAACGAGGGACCAAGGTTAAAAGCGCTAGATGCTAAATTACAAGCACTGGGGGTCGCACCTAAGGAGTTAGGTAAAGGGCGTAATGTTTGGTATTGCATGGGTTATACCTTAGCTTCTGGTAAAGCCGAATCAGTTGCATTACATGACTGTGACATTGTCACCTATGATCGTTCATTATTAGCAAGGTTAATTTACCCTGTTGCTAATCCTGGTTTTAATTACGAGTTCTGCAAAGGTTTTTACTCACGAGTAGCAGACGGTAAAATTAACGGCCGAGTGTCACGTTTATTAGTTACGCCTTTGGTCAAAGCCTTGAAGAAAACCATTGGTCATAATGAGTACTTAGAGTTCATTGATAGTTTTCTTTATCCATTAGCGGGTGAGTTCTCTTTCCGCAAAGATGTATTAAGCGATTTACGTATTCCAAGTGATTGGGGATTAGAGATAGGCGTATTATCAGAAATGCACCGTAACTACGCAAGTAATCGTACTTGTCAGGTGGATATTTCAGATGCCTATGATCATAAGCATCAAGATCTTTCTTTAGAAAGTGTCGAAGGCGGTTTATCAAAAATGTCCATTGATATCAGCAAAGCATTCATCCGTAAATTAGCGACACAGGGTGAAACATTCAGCACTGAAAGTATTCGTACGCTTAAAGCAACTTACTATCGTATTGCATTAGATTATTTAGAGATGTATCGCGGTGACGCAATGATGAATGGTTTAAGTTTGGATATTCATAATGAAGAAAAAGCGATTGAAATGTTTGCTGAAAACGTCATGACCGCAGGTCAAATATTTTTAGATAAACCAATGGATACGCCTTTTATTCCTTCTTGGAGTCGAGTGATCAGCGCCATGCCCGATGTATTAGAACAATTAAAAGAAGCAGTAGAGTTAGATCACCAAGAATTTAGTGAATAAATAGGGATTATTACAGATAGAGTTAGTTTAGGTTGAAGTACTTCAAAATAAATATTGTTTTTAAAATAAACATTGGGTCGCGTGCACAAGGAGAAATGAATGGATGAAATAAACGACATGGAAGCGCCGCTAACCATGTTAAAAAATAAATTAGTGCAACAACTTAACATTATTTATAAAGAAGTTGAGCTGAACATTAGTTGTGAAGAACTTAGTGAACAATTGGTTAAATTAATGCGTTTAGATGAAGCTTGCTCAACGCCCGTTGCTTACAAAAGTCATTGGTCACAACAAGATGTTGTGATGATCACCTATGGAGATTCATTATTAAAGCCAGATGAAAAACCGTTAGTGACATTAAAACACTTTATGGATAATTATTTAGGTGACACTGTTAATAGCGTTCATATTTTGCCGTTCTTTCCCTATAGCTCGGACGACGGATTTTCAGTTATTGATTACTCCAGCGTTAATGAGTCCTTAGGCGGCTGGGATGAGATACAAGCAATAGCAAAAGATCGCCGTTTAATGTCTGACCTAGTGATTAATCATTGTTCCAGTCGAAGTGCATGGTTTGATAACTTCATCAAAGGGGAGGGGATAGGCCATGATTTTTTCTATACGGCATCGCCGGAAGATGATTTATCAGCGGTGGTGAGGCCACGAACTTCTGATTTATTAAGAAAAACTGAAACAGGTAAAGGCACACAGCATGTATGGTGTACCTTTAGTCACGATCAAGTAGATTTCGATTTTAGAAATCCTGAAGTGTTAAAAAGTTTTGTCGACATTATCCGCTTATACCTTGATAGAGGCGTTAAAATATTTAGGTTTGATGCCGTCGCATTTTTATGGAAAAAATTGAACAGTAGTTCAATTAATTTACCTGAGACCCATGAAGTCATCCGTTTATTAAGAACATTATTAGAGCATGCAGAAGCCGATGCCGTTATTATTACTGAAACGAATATTCCTAATACTCAAAACCTCACCTATTTTGGTAATGCCAATGAAGCACACGCTATTTATAACTTTTCATTACCGCCTTTACTAATTAATAGCTTAGTCACCGGTAACTGTTTATATCTAAAGCGTTGGTTGATGAGTATGCCTCCTTCCCAAAATGGCACCGCTTATTTTAATTTCATTGCATCTCATGATGGTATTGGCTTACGTCCAGCGGAAGGATTACTAAACGACTATGAGCTCACTACCTTAGTTGAAACCATGCAATCATTCGGTGGCAAAGTCTCGTGGCGTAGCACAGCGTTAGGGCAGCAAAAAGCCTATGAAATTAACATCGCATTGTTCGATGCACTACAAGGCACAACAAAAGGAGCTGATAGCTACGGTTTACAGCGATTTATTTGCGCACACGCTGTCATGTTCGCATTAGAAGGGATTCCTGGCGTGTACATCCACAGCTTGCTAGGCACGCAGAATGATTATGAAAAAGTCGCTAATACTCAGCAAAATCGCTCCATTAATCGTCATCGTTGGGACTACCAAGAGCTTGAAGAAAACCTAGCGGATAAGAGCGACCATCATGCGATTGTATTAGCATCACTTAAAGAGTTACTTGATATTCGTATTAAGCAACCTGCATTCCACCCTAATGCAACTCAATTTACGCTACATTTAGGTTTGCAATTATTTGGATTTTGGAGACAAAGCCTAGACAGAAAACAGAGTATTTTTTGTATTAGCAATATTACTGACCACGACATGGAGTTATCAATTCAAGAGTTAAATTTGATTATGACTGATAACTGGATTGAATTGATTTCGGGTGAACCGCTAGATATGCAACAAGAATTGATAGTGTTAAGTCCCTATCAAACAGTATGGATTACTAATATCCATTATAAGTAATTAGCAGTTAATAATAGCCGTGTTATGAATCTTGGGTTATTAACCGTGGCGTTTTGAATAGTAGTTTCATGAAAAATCTAGCTTAATAAGATGAATTCATGCTGAGTTAAATAATGTGAGGTAACGTCTCAAAAAAGAGCCCCTTTCAAAACTGGTTTGAAAGGGGCTCTTTTAGTTGGTTTGGTTGGTTTAGTTAAAGTAGTTTGCTTTAATCTATTTCATTAGCAGGTGTGTTGAGTATATTCAATTCAACGGGGTCCGTTGACTGTGACATTAACTGTGCCTGAATCTCAATTAATTTGGCTTGTATGATGGTCAGATTTTTTCCACCTAATCTCAGCAATAGTTTTTGAGCATGATTTAATGCTTCTAATGTTGGATTATTATATAAGTACATAACAGAAGGGGACTTTAATGAGATAGGGCCATTGATCACAGGTACACTTAACGCCATTTCAATCGCATCATTTAACACGTCATCAAAGTCTGCGCCTGGTAACGAAATCTCTGCATAAGTTTGATCAATGAGTGGCTTCAACATATGGTAGGTTGCCACAATTTTTTCGCTGTCAATTGAGTTTACATATTTTGTGTAGTTATCATAGCGATGATAATTAAGGACAGATACATAAGTTTTACCGTTACTCTCTTTTTTACGAAATGGTATGTCAGTCGCCATCAATGGACTAAAGCTAGCAAGAAACTCACCACGGCTAAAGTTATCGATAAATACCACCGTGCTGCGTAATAGATCTTGCTCTAATAAATTATCAACAATTAATGTCTGTTCACTAAACTCTTCAATCGCTTCTAATACCACGGGATCAGACTCGTCGATCAAAGGTAAATTAGGGTCAATAACAATTTCAGTAGATTGTGCCGACGAATTTGATAATTCACCTAAAGCCGAAGCCACTAACAGATCTTCCTCTTTTTGAACTATTTCTGCCTGTTCAACGTCGAGCGTTTCTTCAATTACAACCGTTTCTTGTTTTGGTTGGGCCATCGCCTCCTGTTGCTGAGTTTGTTTTAACGCCGCTAATTTCTCCATCTTATCGTTGAAATAAGGTGTCAGTCCTAAACGTTGAATCAATTGCGGTGCAGTATCTGGATAAGCGAAAAAATAGGTGCTTGCGCCAAACATTGTGAGGCAAGTTAATATAAGCACAATATTAAGCCATGAATAGGCTTTCTCTTTTTTTGTATCGGGGTAAGCCATGCTTAGTGCGCTCCGTTGATGATAGATAGACTGAAGTTATAATAATTGAACAATATTGTACCAAGTTTGATTAAAATGATATTTAATTCATGAACATATTTTATGTAGCTTATCAAATCAGCTTAAATTAAGTTTAAAAAAATGACGTTACAAACTATTAAATGCTAAAAATGATACTAAGAACGAATTAATTGTAGACAATGCGTTTAATTATTCGGCAAGCGGAAAAATATATGCAAATAAAGTTTGACGATCACAAACCAACTCAGTAATATCTCGCCTCGTTGACAGGCATTAAGTTCTTACAAAGATTGGTTGCTCCAACAGTTCATTTAATAAAATGTGATAAGATATGCATTGATTAATAATGAACAGAGCGGATAGTGTTATCTACAATATATCCAATGCTCAAATACTCGGTGGTAAGTGTAGTTTTTAGCACATCTCCGGTATTTTGGAAAAGAGTTGAGCCAGAGGGTTTGACCCTATATTACAAAATACGAATAAATACTCGGTGATTAGCGCAGCTTGGTAGCGCATCTGGTTTGGGACCAGAGGGTCAGAGGTTCGAATCCTCTATCACCGACCACATTTTGAAAACAATGAGAAATCGTTGTAAGATATAAGTCCTGCTTTTGCGCCCTTAGCTCAGCCGGATAGAGCAACGGCCTTCTAAGCCGTAGGCCACAGGTTCGAATCCTGTAGGGCGTACCATTTTTAAAAAAGTTTAGTGGCGGATGTAGCTCAGTTGGTAGAGCCCCGGATTGTGATTCCGGTTGTCGCGGGTTCAAACCCCGTCATTCGCCCCATTTTTTAAATCTTAAGTTTAAAAATGTTTAAGTCGTTGCGGAATTGGCGGAATTGGTAGACGCGCTAGATTTAGGTTCTAGTATCGTAAGATGTGAGAGTTCAAGTCTCTCATTCCGCACCATTTAAACAATAATATCAATTAGTTAATTACAATCCCTGACTAATTAGATATTAAAAATTTCGGTGATTAGCGCAGCTTGGTAGCGCATCTGGTTTGGGACCAGAGGGTCAGAGGTTCGAATCCTCTATCACCGACCACATTAAGAAAACCGCTTTATGCTTAAACGCAAAAGCGGTTTTTTTTCGTCTTTAATTTGACAATATCAACCCAGTTTTAACTCTGTACTCTTCAAATTGTTCTCTTTTAAACGCTACTTTTAGCTGCTTAGAATAACTAAAAAAACGCTAAAATTTAGCTTTGTGCCCAAACCGTGCCCAAATGGTGCCCAATAAGTTTTTATAAGTGAATTAATAGCTTTCTGATGTGCGGTATGAATATAATTATTTCTACCAGTATAATTAATCATAAATAATTTAATGAAACTAATTTGGGGAATGCGATGAATGAATTAAATAAGGAAGATATTTTAAGTAAAGCATTTCAAAATGCATGGGCTATTTTAGTTCAAGACCCATCACAAAAAGAAATCCCAACAATATTTGAGTCACAGTCTATGCGTTTATATTTTGTTGAAATATATAAACAACTATATGCAAAATCGGGTGGAGATAAGGAGCTTATGACCCACTGGTTTAATGTCCAAAATAAAGCATTTAACAATACGCCACTAAATGCTTGCAGGACTGAGAAAGGGGTACTGACAGTAAAGAAATACTTTGAATCAAATCGATAAAAAATAAACAGTACTACGTTGTCTAATTTGTTCATATAATTTGGCAGTGTTAACTATGTTTTCATTGATTTGAGCTATATCCAGGCTTTAATAAGTAGGTGTTGAGTGAATAATTGAAAATACAGCTTTGATAGCAATGTTGATAGTACAAAAATTAGATAAATAATGGATAGAATGGTTACTATTCATTCCTCTGTATCGTTAGAGATAAAAGTTAGCTTTATCAGGGCTGCAACCAGTATGAAGCTATCACCACAATTGCGGTGCAAATTTATCTAGGTTAGAAGGTTACTTGATATTCGTTTACTTAACCGTGCAACAAGTAAAGCAAGTCTTTCTAAGCTGGCACACCTTTCTTATTACAGCCTCAATTAGTTGGCTTACAGCAAAGTTATTTATTGCCTCAAAGGTAACGGTTTAAGGAACAATAGCAGTAGCCTCTATTTAGACTACTGCAACATTAATCAATTGAGACTACTCGGGAGCAAAAGCATACCAGCTCATGCCGTTCCATCCACCGTTGTATTCAATCATTAAAGCACCATCGAACTCTAATCGGTTGGCTAGTTCGACAGGTGTTAAATCTTCATAGTCTGTTACACCTAATTTCTCTAGTTGTTCTTCAACTCGTTCAGATACGCCAGACCATCCGAACTCTTCAAAATACACAAATAAACATGTTGGGTCAGTTTCATGATCATATGCTTCTTCAATTTGTTGTTCACCATGAATGCAAATTCCAGAATATGGAGCAAACAAGTCAATATTTTCTTTTGTTATGTAAACTATTTTCATAAGCACCTTTTTCAATAAAATTAAGGTACTGAAATCTAACAAGAAATATTATTCATGAAAATCTATTAACAATAAAAAAAACAACAAATTAAATCATCATTAAATTATGCAGTAGTGTAGTGGTTAATGTTAGTGACGCTCTATAGATATCTGAACTTTTAATTAAACAAAAATTTTTATCATCATTTTAAGTCATTCCCCCCCCCTTAGGTAAATGACGCCGTAACCTTTATTTTTACATCTGTCCTAATTAAATCCATTTACGTGTACAACCATTGGTATAATGTAGATTTGTAATTATTTAAGGTGAGATAACCATTACTTTGTTAAAAATAAATAGGTTACGTAGTTAAATCTAAAAAAAATCATATTGTTATATAGGTATTTAGACCTAATCTGCAGTATCATAAATCTCATTATCTGAAACAGACCAAATCTAAGGAATTGCCCAATGGCGATCAAAAAGACCGAATTATATTCAAGCCTTTGGGCAAGTTGTGACGAACTACGTGGCGGCATGGATGCCAGTCAATATAAAGATTACGTACTCACAATGTTATTTATGAAATACGTCTCTGACAAATATAAAGGTGACCCATACGGTATGATCGTGGTGCCAGAAGGGGCAAGTTTTGATGATTTAGTTCTACTTAAAGGTAAAAAAGATATCGGAGAAGGCATTGATAAAGTGATTGCCGCATTAGCCGAAGAGAACGATTTAAAAGGGGTAATTGATATTGCCTACTTTAATGATGAAGACAAGTTAGGCAAAGGCAAAGAGATGGTGGACCGACTCACTAAGCTGGTAGGTATATTCCAAAAATTAGACTTAGCCGATAACCGTGCCGATGGTGACGATTTACTCGGTGATGCTTACGAATATTTAATGCGTCACTTTGCAACGGAGTCAGGTAAATCGAAGGGGCAATTCTATACACCTTCTGAAGTCTCGCAAATTCTAGCTAAAGTAGTAGGTATTAAAAAACAAACACCACAGGATGCGACAGTTTACGATCCGACTTGTGGTTCAGGTTCATTATTATTAAAAGCCAGTGATGAAGCGCCACGCGGTTTGTCTATCTACGGTCAAGAAAACGAAGGCCCAACTGCTGCACTCGCTAAAATGAATATGATTTTACATAACAATGCTACGGCTAAAATTTGGAAAGGTAATACACTGTCATCGCCACAGTGGAAAGGTGCTTCAGACAAATTAAAAACCTTTGACTTTGCCGTTGCCAATCCGCCATTCTCAAATAAAAATTGGACTAGTGGTTTAAACCCTAATGACGATATCTTTAATCGTTTTACATGGGGTATTCCTCCTGAAAAGAACGGTGATTACACTTTTCTATTACACATTATCACTAGTCTTAAAAGCACAGGTAAAGGGGCGGTCATTTTACCGCACGGTGTACTGTTCCGTGGTAATGCAGAAGCCAATATACGTCAGAACCTCATTAAACAAGGTTACATTAAAGGCATTATCGGTTTACCTGCTAACTTGTTTTACGGAACTGGCATCCCAGCTTGTATTATCGTGATAGATAAAGAACATGCTCAAAGAGCAGAAGTCATTGAGAGTAACGATGATACTGACAATAAAGACGCTAAAATCAAAGGTCGTTCAATTTTTATGATTGATGCCAGTAAAGGTTTTATTAAAGACGGCAATAAAAACCGTTTACGCAGCCAAGATATTCACAAAATTGTTGATGTGTTTAACAAAGAACAAACCATCGAACGCTTTAGTCGTTTAGTGACGATTGATGAAATTGCAGCAAATGATTACAACCTTAATATTCCTCGTTATATTGATTCTAGTGAACCTGAAGATTTGCATGATTTAAGCGCGCATTTACAGGGGGGTATTCCTAATGCTGATATTGATGCGCTACAGCATTTTTGGCAGGTATTCCCGAATATTAGAGCAACCTTATTTAAACCAACGCGCACAGGTTATAGCCAGTGCTTGGTAGATGCGAGCCAAGTTAAAAATAACATTTTAGCTCACAGTGAATTTAAAGACTTTGCCAGCCGTAGCTTATTGCCCTTTACTGCATGGTCAACGCAAGCTGGATTTGCAGACTTAGCCCTAGGTGGTAACCCAAAAGAATTTATTCACCGTATTTCAGAAATGCTATTAACCACTTACGCCACCAGCGAACTATTAAGTAAATACGACATTTATCAAATACTGATGGATTACTGGTCAACAACATTACAAGACGATGTGTATGTATTGATTCAAGATGGCTGGCAAGCAGGTAATCGTTTACGTGAATTAGTAGTAGCAAAAGGTGAAACTTCTAGTAACAAGAGTAAAGAGACACCCGACCTCATCATTAATAAAAAGAAATACAAAGCTGAATTGATCCCACCAAGCTTAATTGTGAAGCGTTACTTTGCTACTCAGCAACGTGAACTTGATAAATTGCAAACGTTACAAGACACGGCAACACAAACCTTAGAAAGCTACCTTGAAGAGCAAGGCGCAGAAGAGGGTTTATTAGTCGAGGCAATCAATGATAAAGATAAAATCAACAAAGCCAGTATTGCAGCACGGACTAAATTAGCGACTGACAAAGAAGAGCTAAAAGCACTTAAACACGCCACTAAGTTATTTAATGCCGATGCGACTGCCAAAAAAACAGTCAAAACCGCACAGGAAGCGCTTGATGTCGCGGTGTTTAATCATTACCCAACACTGACTATTGAAGAAGTGAAAAGTTTAATTGTTGATGATAAATGGTTAGCGACATTACAAGCTAATATTATTGCGGAAATCGAACGTGTAACCCAACAAATGGCAAACCGTGTTAAGGAATTGAGCGAACGTTACGACTCGCCACTACCTGATTTAACCCAATCCGTAGACAGTTTGAGCGATAAAGTAGCAAACCACCTTAAAGCCATGGGTTTGGAGTGGACGTTATGACTCAAGCTGTAAATAGCACTGGAATAAATTCCGTTCCTAAAGGATATAAATGGACTGAAGTAGGAGTACTTCCTGACGATTGGGTTGCATCACCTATATCAAAAAACATGAAGTTAATTAATGGATTTGGTTTTAAACCTCATCAATGGTCCTTACATGGAATACCAATAATTCGAATTCAAAATCTAAATAGTGAAGAGGCTATGTTCAATTATTTTGAAGGGAAGGTTGACGATAAATTTCATGTACATAAAGGTGATTTACTATTTGCTTGGTCAGGAAGTAAAGGGAGTTCGTTTGGTGCTAGAATATGGAAAGGTGTTCCTGCGATACTGAATCAACATATTTTTCGTGTTGTCCCAAACGCAAATGCTTTAACCCCTCTCTTTAGCTTTTATATCCTGCGCCAAGTTCAAGAACAGATTGAAAAAATGGCCCATGGATTTAAGTCTTCTTTTGTACATGTCAAAAAAGAAGACTTGAGCTCAACAATTTTGCCAATACCACCAATCAAAGAACAAACCGCTATCGCGAATGCTTTATCGGAGGTGGATTTATTACTCAGTGAATTAGAAAAACTGATGACCAAAAAACAAGCGATTAAAACCGCAACGATGCAACAACTGCTTACAGGTAAAACCCGACTACCACAATTTGCCTATTTTAATTCAGACGAGTTGCAAGAAGGAGAACTAGAGAGTAAGGCAATTCATCAAACCTCAAGTCTAACAAGCAGCCAAACAACAGGCACAACGGCAAGCCAAGGCCAGAAAAAAGGCACAAAACCCTGCGAACTAGGTGAAATACCAGAAGATTGGGAAGTTGATAAAATTGGCTCAGTACTATCAATAACTACAGGTAGTCGAAATACTCAAGATAAACTATCTAATGGACAATATCCATTTTTTGTAAGGTCACAAACTATAGAACACATTAATACTTATTCATTTGATGGTGAAGCCGTTCTAACCGCAGGAGATGGTGTCGGAACAGGTAAAATATTCCATTATATAAATGGTAAGTTTGACTACCACCAAAGAGTTTATTTAATGCATAACTTTGGTGAACGAATTGATGGATATTATTTCTATATTTACTTTAGCAACTTTTTCTATGATCGAATAATGTCGATGACAGCAAAGTCTTCTGTTGACTCAGTACGCAGAGAAATGATTGCCGATATGCTGATTAGTTTACCTTCAAAAAAAGAGCAAACCGCCATCGCCACCATCCTCTCCGATATGGATGAAGAGATCCAAGCCTTAAGCAAGCGTTTATCCAAAACACGCCAAATCAAACAAGGCATGATGCAAGAATTGCTGACAGGTAAAACCCGTTTACCCTTTGAAAAATCAGAAGTGAAAGGGGAAGTGATAAATGGCTGAAGCACTCGGTAAAAACATTCTTAGTGTGAGTAAATTATTAGCACAATCTAATTTAACCATTCCAGGGTATCAACGGCCCTATAAATGGACTGAACGTAACATAAGTCAATTGTTTCAAGATTTAGATACACATCAAGAACAATCTGCCTATCGATTGGGCACGGTTGTTTTTCATAAACATACTAATGAAAGTAAAGTACCAAAACGCGAGCATCTAAATATTGTTGATGGTCAGCAGCGTACTTTAACTTTATTTCTGGCGGTTCATGCCATTATTGAGCAACGATTTAATTCTGATAAACCCAAAGAGCGACAAGCTTTAGTTGATCAGCTAACACAATTAAAAGGTGTTGTTGATGGATTTATAGGAAGCCAGCAATTTGATAGCGTTATTACCCAAAAGAACTTAAAACAAAACTACTTAGTATTAAAGCGTTTGGTCAGTCGTCATGAGTTTACGGAAAAGCATATCGATTTTTTACTGAACAAATGCGAAGTCGTTACTTTTACGCTACACGATGTCTCTGAAGCCTTTCAGTTCTTTGATTCTCAAAATGCCAGAGGCAAAGATTTAGATCCTCACGATTTATTGAAGGCTTATCACCTACGCGAGTTTAGTGACACTGAAAACGATCTTAAAGGCGCTACCGTTGCGACTTGGGAATCTTTAGAGAATCGAGAGCTTTCAACATTATTTTCCAAGTATTTATATCGAATTCGCCAATGGGCATTAGGTAATTCAGCGCGTTACTTTGGCAAAAATGAAGTGGGATTATTTAAAGGTGTCAATATAGATAAGGTTGATCACTTTCCCTATGTGGAGTCATTACGTATTTCACACCATTACGTTGATCACTTCAATCAGCAATACCAGCGCAAAATAGATGGGCAATATAAAGCGTTTCCTTTTCATCTTGACCAGATGATCATCAATGGTCGTCGTTTTTTTGAAATGGCAGAACATTATCAAAAAAAAGTGAATTTGATAATAGATAAAGACAGCGATATTGCCGTAAATAATAAGTTAAACAAAGAAGCCTCAAAAATATTAGCAACCTTAAATTGTAATGACTTATATCCTAAAAGAGTGCGAACTGGAGACCGATATGTTCGTTCTATATTTGATTGTGCTCTGATTTTTTATATTGATAAGTTCGGGGATGTTTTACTTTCTGAAGCCATAGAGAAGTTATTTATTTGGGCTTATTCATTACGAATTAAGCAGCAAGTATTACAGTTAGCAACCATGGATAATTATGTTCTATCAAAAAATGTATTCGGCTTGATTAAAGATGCCATAAAACCTTCTGAGGTGTTAAATATGACGATGGATACGTTAACTATTACAGACAACAAAAATAATAGAAGTAACAAAAATAATAGCGCCGAAGAAGTTGCGAATAAAGACCCTTTAGTGAATCTGTTTAAAGAGATGAATTACTATGAGTAATCGCGCGAATAAAAATAAGATTAAAGAATACTCAATTAAATGCTTACTTAGCGATAACTCAAACTATATCGTGCCCATGTATCAAAGAAATTATGCTTGGGGTGAAGGTGAAATTAATCAGTTAATTCAAGATGTTCTTGATTATCAAGATCCTAAAAAAAGTAACGAACGCTATTATATCGGTACTTTGGTGGTATTTAAACGCACAGATGGGCGCTATGAAGTTATTGATGGGCAGCAACGTTTTACAACATTATCTCTTATTGCAATGTGCCTAAAAAATAATTACTCATCAAATGAAAAAATTGATATGAGCTGGTTTGAACGCCTTAATGTTAATTTTGAAAGTAGACCAAAATCGGAAGAAACCTTTACTGCCCTTTGGGGGTGTAAAGACGATAAATTACCTCGTGGAGAGGCTTATAACGAAGGTATATTGAACGGTTATTCGTTAATTCAAAAGGCTTTAGCGAAGTTGAAACAATTATCGGCGAACAATTTAAACGACTTTGTTAAATATCTTTTTGAAAGCGTGCAAATCATTCGAGTTAATGTGCCCGAAGATACTGATTTGAATCATTATTTTGAAGTAATGAATAATCGAGGTGAACAACTTGAAAAGCATGAGATTTTAAAAGCCAAAATGATGTCGGTACTTAATAATATCGAGGACAGTGTTGATAAAGAAAATAGCATTAACGTACTGCAAAAGGTATGGGAAGGCTGTGAAAATATGGAACGTTATATTCAATACGGTTTTGTGCCCGATGAACGACACGCTTTATTTGGTAAAAATTATTGGGATAAATTTACGCCGTTAAAGTTTAGCGATATCGTTGATTGTTTATCACAGACTCATGCTGAATTACCGACAAAAACTGAGAATACGCTTTCTATATCTCAGATATTAGAAAAGCCTTTACCCAATACGGATAAAACTAAAGCAGCAACAGAAGAATCTCCCGATAGGTTTAAGAGTGTTATTAACTTTTCTAATTTCTTATTACATGTATTAAGAGTTTATACGCAAGACGATATTGCATTAGATGATAAGCGGCTTATTCAGCAGTTTGATACGCATTTATTGGATAGTAAATCGGAAAATAAAACACTCATTGATAATGTAAAAACATTTATTTATTCCTTACTAAAATGTAAGTTTTTATTCGATCAATACATTATTAAACGAGAAGATTATCAAGGGAAAGATGCTTGGAGTTTGAAACGTTTAAAATGGCATTCTAAAGATAGCCAAAGTTTTACTGGGAGTTTTAACGCTAAAGAGACAGGAAATCAGGAAGTTCGAGATAAAGGCGTTAATCGTCAGTGCTTGATGTTAATTGCTGCTTTCCATGTATCTACGCCAACATTGGTTTATAAACACTGGCTAAATGCTGCCTTATATTATCTTTACCAACAAGATGTTGTTAAAGGATCTGATTATTTAATGTATTTGCATAAAATAGCTAAACGATTTGTATTCGAGCGTTTCTTATCTACAGGCGAGGGTAGTAATTATTTTCAGATGACTTATGAAAGCGCTGATTGTGATTACCCTAAGAACATTAAGTCGAATAAAATATCAGCTGATAAATTAAAATACGGTGAAATTGAAAATAACTTTGTTTTTAATTATCTCGATTTTCTAATCTGGCGTTCAGATCGATATTCAGACTCGGTTGTTAACCAGTTTGAATTTACAGCGCGTAGTTCTGTCGAGCATTTTTACCCACAACATCCGATGGATGGCTTTGAACCGTTAAAAAGTGAAGCGTTACATGAATTTGGAAATTTATGCTTAATTAGTCATAGCAAAAACTCTCGTTTAAGTAATTTTCCACCTAAAACAAAAATCGATCATTTTGAGAAAGAAATCCAAAAATCAAAAATTGATAGTTTAAAACTTTATAAAATGATTAAACAAATTGAATCAAAAGCGTTAACTGATAAAAAAGACTATTGGAATGAAGATGATATAAATCAGCATGGTAGTGAAATGATAGCCCTATTATGTGATGCGACGAATGTAGATAATGAATAATAAAATTTAGGAACACTAAATACCGATTGAACGAACTTTAACGTAATTATAGGCGTAGGTGACTAAGAATATTTAATTTCAATATAATATAAATACATTCACAGTGTATTGTTTAGTGTTTATTTTCTTGAGTGTTGTTGATAGCGACGTTCATTTGAAAGGGTTTAATTCATGAGTAAAGTAGGTCAAAGAGAACGTGTCACTCAAGATCGCGTAGTTCAGCTTTTCGAAAAACAGCTTGGTTACGATTATTTAGGTAACTGGGAATACCGTGAAAACAATAGAAATATTGAAGTCGATTTACTCAGTCAATGGCTAACTAAACGCGGTATTTCCGAGGGCTTAATTTCTCGTACTTTACGAAAACTGGATGCTGCTTCTGCATTAGGTGAGGGTAAAAAGCTTTTTGATGCCAATAAAGAACTATATCGTTTACTACGCTATGGCGTCAAAGAGAAGGAAGGTGCGGGTGAAGCGGTAAAAACGGTTTGGGTAATTGATTGGGAGAACCCAGAAGCTAACCATTTTGCGATTGCCGAAGAAGTGACAATAAAAGGGGAGTTAAAAAAGCGCCCTGATATTGTACTTTATGTAAATGGCATCGCTTTAGGTGTGATTGAGTTAAAGCGGTCTTCGGTTTCCGTTAGTGAAGGTATTCGTCAAAACTTAGATAATCAGAAAAAATCATTTATCCGTAACTTTTTCACTACGATGCAGTTAGTGATGGCTGGTAACGATACACAAGGCCTACGGTACGGCACGATAGAAACCACTGAAAAATATTACCTCGAATGGAAAGAGCCTGAAGGCAACGCATCGCTTTTAGCTTCAGGCATAAAAGCTGACACAATGCTTGACCAACATATTGCTCAGTTTTGTAATAAGACGCGATTTCTGCAAATTATCCATAACTTTATCGTATTTGATGCGGGTATTAAAAAGACCTGCCGTCATAATCAATTCTTTGGTGTTCAAGCCGCTAAAAAGCATATTGAAGCAAAACAGGGCGGTATTATCTGGCATACACAAGGCTCTGGTAAAAGTTTAACCATGGTGTGGTTAGCTAAGTGGATTAGAGAAAACATTGCCGATGCGCGTGTTTTAATTGTGACTGACCGTACTGAATTAGACCAGCAAATTGAAGGTGTATTTTCAGGTGTTGATGAAGATATTTATCGTACGACAAGCGGCAAGGATTTAATAACCACTTTAAATGAACCTAACCCATGGTTAATTTGTTCATTGGTCCATAAGTTTGGTCGAAACGGAGAAGTCATCACTGATGAAGATGATGAGAGTGCTACTTCTGAGTATATTGACTCCTTAGTAAGCAGTATTCCCTCTGACTTTTCTCCTAAAGGTAATTTATTTGTGTTCGTAGATGAATGTCATCGTACACAATCGGGCAAGTTACATACCGCAATGAAAGCTCTGCTTAGTGGTAGAGAAGGTCCTGATGCCATGTTTATTGGCTTTACAGGTACACCGCTGATGAAGAAAGATAAGAAAAAATCTTTAGAGGTATTTGGTTCTTATATTCACACCTATAAATTCAATGAGGCGGTTAGTGATGGCGTTGTGCTTGATTTACGTTATGAAGCACGAGATATAGATCAGCACTTAACATCGACTAAAAAAGTAGACCAATGGTTTGAAGTTAAAACCAAGGGGATCTCTAATCTAGCACGCATGCAGTTGAAGCAAAAATGGGGAACGATGCAAAAGGTGCTATCGAGTAAATCTCGTTTAGAGCAGATTGTCAGCGATATATTAATGGATATGGAAATAAAACCTGCCTTAATGTCTAGACGAGGCAATGCAATGCTTGTGTGCGCAAGTGTTCATCAAGCCTGTGTTGTTTATGACCTGTTTAATAAAACAGATTTATCAGGAAAGTGTGCGATTGTGACGAGCTATAAGCCAGCGGTAAGCACTATTAAAGGAGAGGAGACTGGAGAGGGACAAACCGAAAAGTTATTCAAATATGATACCTATCGTAAAATGTTAGCTGATTACTTTGAACAAAGTGAAGATGAAGCAACTAAACGCGTAGAAGAGTTTGAAAAGTCAGTGAAGAAACGTTTTGTTGAAGAGCCTGGGCAAATGCGCTTATTAATTGTAGTAGATAAACTCTTAACGGGCTTTGATGCACCTTCAGCAACTTATTTATACATTGATAAAAATATGGCTGATCACAATCTATTTCAGGCGATTTGTCGTGTGAACCGCTTAGATGGTGAAGATAAAGAGTACGGTTATATTGTCGATTATAAAGATCTATTTCGTTCGTTAGATAAAGCGATAAAAGATTATACGGCGGAAGCTTTTGATGGGTACGATGAAGCTGATGTTGCTGGTTTATTAAAAGATAGATTGGTACAAGCAAGAGAAGATCTCGATACAGCATTAGAAACTGTTCGTGCACTGTGTGAACCTGTTAAAGCGCCTCGTCATACGACAGACTTTATTCATTATTTCTGTGGTAAATCAGGTGTAGAACTGACAGAAGAAGAAGGGCGATCAGAGAAAGAAGCTTTACGTCTTACGTTGTATAAAGCGGTTGCTAAATTATTAAGATCTTACGCAAACCTTGCAAATGAAATGGAACAAGCTGGTTATTCTGTGGCGGAAGCAGAAAAAGTTAAGCAAGCTGTTATTTACTTCGAGAAAGTTCGTGATGAAGTAAAAGTTGCAAGTGGTGATCTGCTAGAAATGAAACGCTTCGAACCCGCTATGCGCGGTCTGCTTGATATGTATATTCGAGCAGATGACACTGAAATACTCATGGACTTTGAGGAGTTAGGTTTAATTGACCTTGTCGTAAACAATAATGGTGAAGGTCTTGATTCTTTACCTGAAGGAGTGAAAGGTGATGAAGAAGCAATGGCCGAAGCTATTGAAAATAATGTACGTAAAACCATTGTAGATGAAAACCCTGTTAACCCTAAGTATTATGACCAGATGTCAACATTGCTAGACGACATCATTAAGCTTCGACGTGAAAAAGCACTGGATTATCAAACATACCTAGAAGAGATTAAAGCATTAGCTAGAAAAGTAGTAAACCCAACTGGTTACAGTAAAGCAAACTACCCCGATACGGTTGATTCCGCTGCAAAACAAGCTTTATACGATAACCTAGGCAGTGATGAAGTATTAACTACTAAAATTGATTCTGCAGTACGTTATACCAAAAAAGCAGATTGGTTAGGAGATCGCTTCAAAGAGCGTGAAATAGCAAATGCGATCAGAGAAGAAACAGCTAGCTATAACGTTGATATTGTAGAAGTAATGGATCTGGTTAAAGCACAAAAGGATTATCATTAATGCCATTGGCTGATCAAAACAGTGAGCTGCTTATTGCCGGTATTAAAGTTCACCTTAATCATAAAACTATAAAGAATATCCATTTAAGCGTGCTTCCGCCTGATGGGCGAGTACGTTTGTCTGTTCCTCATGGGACAGGTGAGCAAGCAATTCGTCTTGCTGTTATTAATAAGCTTACCTGGATAAAAAAACAACAAGCTGATTTTGCTAATCAACCTCGTCAAACTACCCGTGAAATGGTCAGCGGTGAAAGTCATTATTTATGGGGCAAGCAATATCGCCTTTCAATTATTGAAACAACGGGAAAATTTCAGCTAAAAGTAAAAGGCGATGAGAAGATAGAGCTTTCTGTCGCTGAAAATACTACTGCAGATAAGAAGTTAAAATTATTGAATGATTTGTACCGGAAGGAAATAAAAACATCTTTGATTAAGTTACTGCCATTTTGGCAAAAAAAGTTAGATGTTGAATCCGAAGTGGTGGGTATTAGAAAAATGAAAACTAAATGGGGGAGCTGTAACATTGAAGCTAAACGAATTTGGTTGAATTTAGAACTCGCTAAAAAGCCACCTGAATGCATAGAGTTTGTTCTAGTGCATGAACTAGTACATTTGATGGAACGCTATCATAATGACCGTTTTAAGCGCCTTATGGATAAAAATATGCCTGACTGGCGAGAACGTAGAAACTTGCTCAATAGCTTACCGCTTGCGTATGAGGATTGGAGTTATTGATTGTTTTGCTCTATTTAAAAACTTCCACTTCCCAAATTATTAGTTTGAGAAGTTGTTAATTCTTTTTATTTAATGCCTTGTAAAGTAATCGCTTGAAAATAACTTTACCTATATCGCTAGTTTACTTATCAGCATTTTCACTTAGAAATTTAGCAATATCCAAGTATTTTTCTTTTCTTAAGTAAGCTGGCTGGTCAAGATTTTTATTATCTAACTTGGTTTGTTCTCTTGTCGTAGTCGGTGAAACATTGGCTTGTACTGATAGCTCAAAATTATCTTGTGCATTCATAGTCTCAATAAAACCAGTAGCAATAACAGTAATGTGAACTCCTATATCACTCTTTTCTCTTGTTGTAACACCGATAATAATTTCTGAATCTTCTGCTGTATATTGCTTTAAACAATCACCAGTTTGATTAAATTCGTCAAAGCTAAAATCGTCACCCGCTACAATGTGGACAAGCATTCTGCCAATATTAGTTAGTTCAATATCTTCGATTAATGGGCAGGACATTGCCATATCAACTGCCTTTTCGATTCGATTTTCACCTTTAGCTTCTCCAATGCCCATAACACATTTAACGCCTTCTCCAGTATTAATTGTTTTCAAGTCGGCAAAATCTAAGTTTATTAATCCCTCTTCTTCATTGATAATCGCGGTGAAGCCAGATATAGCATTATATAAAACATTATTTGAGGCTTTTAATGCATCTAAAAATGTTGTTCTAGGGGGTAATGATTTTTGAAGTTTATCATTAGGCAGTACAATCAATGAATCGATATGCTTTGTTAATAAATTTATGCCTTCTTCTGCATACCTCATTCTTTTTTTTCCTTCGAATAAAGAGGGTTTAGTGACAACTGCAATAGTTAAGGCTCCTTGCTCTTTAGCTACTTGAGCGACAATAGGCGAAGCGCCGGTTCCCGTTCCTCCTCCCATACCCACGGCAATAAATACTACATCTGCTCCGATTAATGCATTACGAATTTCTTCTATGCTTTCCACTGCAGATTCATAGCCAACTTCAGGATTTGCGCCTGCGCCTAAGCCTTTGGTTAACTCGGCGCCTAGTTGTATTTTAGTTTGAGTTGGTGATGAATTATTGGCTTGAACGTCTGTGTTCATCACTATAAATTCTACTCCCTCTAATCCTTCTTCAATCATATGTTTAATCGCATTTCCACCACCTCCTCCTACGCCTACTACCTTTATCACTGCAGTTTGCTGGTGGGCATCATTATGTAATACGGTATAGATCATAGAATTTAGTTCGTTGTTTTCATGTTTTGTCATCAATAAATACCTAAATTAAAGTTATGAGTTGTGGCTATTGGTTTACGATGATTATATTCTTTGTAAACAAGTATTTGTCATTCAGAATCATTGCTTGCGACATTTTTCGTCGCCTGTTTAAGGAAGGTATTATGAGTCAGTCTTTCAATCGAAAAATGCAAACATTAAAATCTATTGGCTTTAATACAAACAAAAAGGGCGTTAAGCAAATACACTCTGAGTTAGTTGGAGAAGGGTTTAATATAGATATAAGAACGTTACAAAGGGATATTAACTCACTGTCTAAAAGTTTTGATATTGATAACGATGGAAATAAAGATCAACCAGGTTGGTTTTGGAAAAAGAATGCGGATACGTTATCTTTTCCAGGCATGCAGCCAAGTGTTGCTGTCACATTCAAATTAGTTGAAGCGTATTTAAAGCAAACATTCCCTCCTGAAACCCTTAAAAATTTAAAAAGATATTTTGTTGAAGCCGACAGCTATCTACAAAATAACCCATCAAATAAATTAGCAAATTGGGAGAATAAGGTAAGTATTGTTTCTCGCTCTCAACCTTTTATTAACCCTGTGGTAAATGAAGACATATTAATAACGGTCTACGAGTCGTTGTTAGAAGAAAAACAAATAATCGCTCATTATAATTCCAAAGATGGTGGCCCTAGTAATTATGATATTAACCCTTTAGGTATTGTCATCGTTGATGGTGTCATTTATTTGTTATGTACGCTCTGGAATTACACCGACATAAGACAACTTGCATTACATCGATTTGTTACCGCTGATAAAAGCAAAGTAGATGTAATACCTAGTCAACATTTCAATTTGAAAGAGTACTCAAATAAAGGTGGATTTTTATTCCCGCTTGAAGAGGAAGAAGAGTTAATCAAATTAGTATTACTTGTACCGGATTGGGTTGCTGACCATCTCGAAGAAAGGGCGTTATCTGAAGATCAAATAATCACGGAACATGAAAATAATACTAATCGGCAGTTTAAAGTGACAGCGACTGTTTTAAATACTGCACAGTTAAGATGGTGGATTTCACATTACCATGCATTGGTTGAAGTATTAGAACCGCAGAGCTTACGTGAGCAGTTTAAAAAGCAAGCAAAAGCATTACATAACTTATACTCATGAACTGAGTTTATAGTTCGCTAGACAACTATCTTGAGCCTAAACAGACTCAACTACGCGTAAAGAATTGTCGAGCAGTATGATCAAAATTAAACGCTTCTTCATTAATTAGTTTTGTTGAATATTTAGAGTGTATTACTCAAACATACCGATATTTCATTTCTTTTGTGGATAAGGCGATAGCTTTTTTACTTTTTTTTTATTCATTCGTAACAGGCTGATTTATTTTTACACTTTATAAGTGTGTTCATACATCGGAGGCAACAGTTGAATTAACTAGAATATGTGTTTTTTGTACACAGTTGTTGTGTAAGCTTTAAGTTATGCTCAAAACAGATGCTGCGCCTCGAAGAAAGTGACCTAGTTAATGAGTTAATGAGTTAATACAGATGCTACAGACTTAAAATCAACGGTATAAGTTTGTATTGACGTTTCACATTCATTTCGATAATGGATATCATTGTTCATAATTAAAAGGGATTTTCATATTGATACGCATTATGTTTTGTCGCGTACCAATTGATTAGCTTTATACTATCCATTTCAGAATCGGTAATTAAATTATTTTTAATTTATATTTCTGGATCTATAGGATCTTCAACCAATTCAAATAAATCTCCTATTTGTATATCCAAATATCTGCATAAAACATCTATAACCTCAATATCAATTCGAGTAACACTTTCATTGTATAACCGATGAATTGTGTTTTTATTTATACCTGTATCTCTAGCGACTTCAGCTACTTTTAGCCTTTTTTCACCTAATATTCGCGATAGGTTACATCTGATCAAAATACTTCCCCTGAAAAATAAATACCCACAGAAGGTATTTAATGGTTGCAATAGTGATTAAACGAGTTATTATACCTTCAGTGGGTACAAAAGCTCATTTTTAATTATAAAATACCTAAGGGATAATTATGTCACATATATACCTGACTACGGAAGAGCTTGCGTCACAAATTAAATATGACGTAAGAACCATACGAGAATCTTTAAAGGATTCAGTGCTATTTGAAGGCATTCATTATATTCGCCCATTTGGAGGAAGAAAGATTTTGTATATTTGGGATCGTATTGAAGACGAAATGTTAAATGGTCCAAGTATGGACAATATCATGAAACAAGTAATGTAAGGGGACGTTATGGGAAGCATCAGAGAAATACGCGGGAAATTAGCTTTTGATTTTCGTTTTAATGGTCTCCGTTGTCGAGAGCTGTCAAAGCTTGACGATACAAAAGTTAACCGTAAGCGTTTGGAACAAATTTTAAAGCGAATTGAGTCTGAAATAACGTTAGGTCAGTTTGTTTATAAAAATTATTTCCCTAATAGTAAAAGAGTTGAAAAATTTACTGAGATAGAGGCTAAAAAAGTAGAGGTGAGATTAATTGAAGGGCTTGAAGAAATTGACCAGGCTAGCCCTTATTTTTGTGAATTCGCTTTGCTGTGGTTATCAGAGAAAAAAATAGAGTGGCGCGAATCCAATTATGCAACTGTTGAGGATGTGCTTAATTTACACCTTCTCCCTGTTTTTGGTGATAAGAAGCTCAGCGACATCAAAAAGGCAGATATTCTCAATTTTCGTTCAACACTCGCCAAAGTAACCGGACGAACAAATGGGAAGCTATCTGCTAGTCGCATTAACCACATAATGACTCCGTTAAGAGTGATTATGAATGAAGCCGCTGAGCGTTTTGAGTTTACCTCTCCTTGGAAAAATATCAAGGCATTACCTGTTCCGCGTACTGATATTAAGCCATTTACACTTGATCAAGTTCAATTATTTCTTACGAATGTTAGGCCTGATTTTCGTTGCTATTTTTTAACCCGTTTTTTTACTGGATTAAGAACGAGTGAAGTTGATGGCCTGTTATGGACAAAAGTAGATTTTAAGACAAGGGAAATACACATTCATCAAGCACTAGTAAAAGGGAAGTTAATACCAACAAAAACGGATGGTTCATATAGAACTATTCAGATGAGTGAATTTGTTTATAACGCATTGCTGGCACATAAAAAAGCAGTAGGGCACAGAAGTCTGTATGTGTTTTCTACTACCAATGGAACATATCTACAAAACCGTTATATATCCAGGCATGTGTGGTATCCGACTTTGGCTAAATGCTATTTAGAAAAGCGTAATCCATATCAGACACGACACACTGCAGCGACATTATGGTTAGCTGCTGGCGAAAGCCCCGAGTGGATTGCTTATCAAATGGGCCATAGCTCAACAACGATGTTATTCCGTGTCTATAGCAGATTTGTTCCTAATTTAACGCGTCAGGATGGTTCTGCATTTGAGCGGCTATTAACTAGTAAATTTCCTGAACTACCCATGGAAAGTAATTAGCTCTTTAGTGTGACGTTGTTGATGCTAGATAAGGTGTCATTCATTCCGCTTATCATTTAGTGGAATAAATTTAGTTTGAAATGTTTGAATAATATAAGGTAAATATCATGGAATTAAACAAGAGAGAGGCGATTGTTGGTTTACTTAAAGAAACAATACGCTTAGTTAATGATAATAAAATATGTAGTGGATCGTTGTTATCAAAGAATCGTTTTTCATATCGCAAATTATGCCGCATGCAATTGTATAAGCAATATATGGATATAAGTGTATCACGCAGTAGTGTTATTTCAGATCCTGTTACTTATGAATTATTTCGTGAGTTAAAATTTATTGTTGAGGGTATCCAGAGACCATCGTTAAGTCTTGCTGAAGTTCAAATAAAATACTCTGAAGAGATTAATCAAATACAAAATCTAAGCATCGATTTGAAATCAACTACCGATTTCAGCCTTGAATACCCTGAGCTTTATGGTCAATTTAATAAGTTATCTCATTGGCCATTAATCAAATATTTACTGTTTAAAGATAGCACAGGTGATTATTTTTATTGGATAGATAATGATCTTATTATTAAAGCTGGAGGCTATGATAATTTTACCGATTTAAAATACAGTGAGTGTAACCTTCATCGCAATATAATGGGAAGAGGTCTAAAGTCGGCCGTTGAATTACGCTTCCCACAATATCTAACATCTGCACGAGTTGGGTTAGGCAAAAAAGTTTACCGCTCTCTGGGTGAATTAGTATTTGGAAACATGGTTCATATTGCACAATTACAAGATGATGTTATATGGCAATATGATACAGGGCTGTGCAGGGAAAATAGTAATAAATCGATGACAAGTGATTTCTATATTAAATCACTTAATTTGTTAATAGAAGTCTCAATGTTTATTGAAAATGGTCGTGGTAGTCGTGGTAAAAATTATGATTTAAGGCGTAAAGAAAAAGTCGACATTTATAATAAAATGGATATTAAGTGCTTATTTATAGACTCATCTGAGTTTTACCAGCAAGGTTGTTTTTTGGCCTTAAAGTTTGCACTAGCCATTGTTGAAGAACTTAACAAATTGAGTTATTTTGCGTTAAATAAAACAGTGGAAGTTGATGAATCTAAATTAGGTTTTTTTGAATCACTGGATGCTAAACCAGAGCTTACTGCAGAAGAGTATTTAGTCTTTTTAGAAGAGAAGTTTGATTTAACGCATACTGCTCAACTGAGTCAAGATAAGTCCTTCTTGCGTCAAGTCATTAAGCTACGTTTCGATGCGAATACGGTTTTTAAACTTTTAACGGAAAAAGGAAAGGAGCGCCGCAAAATGCGCTGCAAGAACCGATAGTCTAAAATATTAAATTTGCCACTTAATTGTGTGATTAAGTGGCGACACTTTGTTTTTCGTGTGAAATGTACAAAAGATAGCATTATTTGATACTTTAATTCACTGATTATTATTAATAAATTACAATTATAATCATAATTTATTCTGCTTTATAATTAACAATTCACCCTGTTAAACAATATTTAACTAACTAAAATCATCTATATTCGTTTTCATCATTCACTTTAAAGTTACCTCTCATAACACGTAGATAAATTCAAAATTCAGTAATCTTAATAAGAAAATACAGTTGAACTGTCAATTTAAGAAGTCCAGATATGCTTTGCCTTAGTCAATATGTATATAACCCTACAAAAGCTAATCTATGGGATTTAACACTCTTAAGCACCATAAAATGTCGTGGTAGTTTGCTTGTGTCCCTATAAACCACCTTAGCTAGCAATGTTTTTAATCTAAGTGGAGTGACTAAATAAAGAAAGGGGAGTGGTGTTTTTCAAGACAGTTATCCTTATCTTGAATTTAGTTTAAAAAATACATGCAAACCTCTGATACAACATGAATTAATCAATTATGTTGAGTTAATACATACAATTAGAAGGTTTAAATTAGGGTCTTTATAGAGATCCGATGTCATTTTTTATAAAGTATTTGTGATTTTCATGTTCGTGTGAAAAATCATTTGATTAAAAAGGCTTTATATTCAAAATCTATTTTTACTTTTTCTTTTATTTTCCTATTAATCAATCTATTAAGTTTAATTTATAATTTTTTCGTCGATTTGTTATTTCGTCCTGCCATTTTTTACCTTTAAATTCACCATTCCAATATACTTAAATTAGACTTTTTTGGTTGTTTTTTGTTCCTTGTGTTGATTTTTTATAGTGGGATTAGGAGGTTTTTATTCTGGAGTTTTGGGACTTCATGGGAGATTAGTAGAGCAATAAAATTATTTATAAAGAGTTAGTTTTTGAGCTACTAGCATTCTACCAATAATCCCTGGAGGGATGAATATGAAACATATCGTAACTAGATCCTTAAGCAATAAAGAAAAAGTAGGTATAAAAGTAAAAATACATCCATTGCTTTTAAGTGCTTATGAATTTATTAATGGCTTACCGAAAAAATTTAATAAAGCAGAATTATCACAATCATTAATAGCAGATATGACTTTATCTTTACCAATATTTGTATGTAAAGACAAAAGAAGCATGTACATAATCTCAGGCTTTGAGTGCATTTTTTTTGACCTTACCAATTTAGATTATAAAAATCGTACCGTAATATTAGTGTCCAATTTGACAGAAGATGGAATAATTCATTTTTGTTGGTCACATATTTTAGACAAAATTTTATTTACACTTGATACACAACGATTGGCGGAGCTTTATTCGATAATGAAAAGCAAAATGCCAGATTATATCGCTCAATTACTTGTAAAGAAAAATTGTTTGTCTAAAAAAGATTTTTCAAACATTTTTGGTATTTCAATTGATACTTTGCATAAACAATATTCTAAGTTGAATAATAAACCTTACCATAAAACGGCTTCAATCTTTGATATGAGTAAACGCTTAATTGAGGAAAGTCGAAATGAGCAATGATATTAGAGAAGCAGAAATAAAAATATTTTTTGATGATCTTTACTGTTTTTCTAAAAAGTTCAACTCAATTTTAGCTAGCGAAGTACTACGTCTAAATTCATTACTCGGACATGAACTAAGTGATGACTTTCCCGAAGTACTAATGAGTCAAAAAGTATCTGAGAAGTATATTATTCCGATGTTTCATGGTGACACCAGAAGTGTATTAAAACATATAGAAACCGAAAATTTACTTTTACAATGCCCTGTACAAACCCTCATTTGTAGTACGTTTGATCCTTCACTAGTAAATTATGAAAAATATACATTGTATAAAGCGCTTTCTTTACAGGTCGTGATACGGCAAATTATTAATAAAGATGTAGCAAGTAAATCGAACAAATTATGTAATGAAATTCGCCAATTATCATTAGGCAGAAGGCTAAGGCTTGAAAGCTACTTACCGCTTATTAAGGGAGAACCTTTATCGGTTTTAGTTAATAATTTTAATTCCCTAAAGTCTAATGATGCACTTTTAAAGGATGATAAAACGAGAGCACAATTAGCAAACTATTCAATTGCATACACTGCTGCATTCGAACATTCTACGACCAATAAGCGTGTACACACTAATCATGATTTAAGCAGACATCTAGAGTTTAAACCATTGATAAATTTAGATGATAGTGCTGACTTTGATGCTTGTGATATATCAGAAGTATCAGATGCAATTCTTCAGAGTAAACCTTATGAGAGTGAAGATCTTTCTTCTGAATCAGATAAGAAATTAATACTTATATCGAGCATAAATGATAATTCAAATGCAGTTAATTCATTTATTTCACGTGAAATTGTATCAAAAATTAAGCGAAGAGACATGATGTTACCTTGTGACATCTATGCTCCAACTCAATTTGAAATATCGAAATTAATAGACCATTGTTTTAAAAGTTTAGAGACACCATCAGGCCACTGCGCAAAATTACTATTGTTATCTTTAATATTAGGTACTTCTACTGATGGTGTTAAACAACTTCGTGTGGTTAGAGATACTGATAACAATATTGTTGGGATAAAAAGAACGCATAAATTGCCATCACAAAAAACGTCAAAAAGTACCGAGCATATTACTTCCAAAGTGACGAAGGATATTACAATTATTCTGCCTGAATATATTATTAGTAATTTAAGCAATTTACGTTTCACCAAAGTAGATAAATCAAAAGTTAAAGCATCCTTACTTAGTATAAACAAAGAATATGGTACCCATTTAACAGAAATAAAGATTGCTAGTTATCTACAACAGAAATTCCATAATGAGAGTAAAAGTCCGGTAATACCCGCTATTATTAAGGGAGAACACTTAGATCGTTTGCCCGCTCTTTATTATAACCAAATAGATATCAATGAATTTAATAAAGCTTATTTACGTTACCTTAACTATTTAAATCACCACGGTGATTATGGCCCTTTATTCCACATAAACGAGTCAATACTTGAAAGTGATAAAAAAATTGGATCACCTTTATTTATTGGGATTGATGAGCTGAAAGTTATATTTAATGAATTACAGTCTCGCGTGAAAAACATATTGCGTTTAAAGAAAAAAAAGTTCAGTAAAAATGCTCACAATTACATTGTCATTTACACACAACAAATCATTGCCATGTCATCTGGCTATCGTCCAGTTACAGGTTGGCTTGGTAAATTGTCTGATATAGACTTAGCCAATAAGCAATATTGGATTTCAGATAAAGAAACACAATCAGTAGATTCAAGCAGATTGATAGTGTTGCCAACTATTTGTATTGAAGTAATCAAACAATACCTTACATATGTAAAACAATGTATTCGTTTTTATAAGAGAAGCGACCCTACGTTAGCAGATCGTTACCATAAAATATTAACAGGTGAAGAGCACCTGACTTTTTTTATGAAATCGATTGGTAACAAGGGAAAGACAATAACAGAAGAAGCATCTCCTAAAACTATCCAATATCATTTGAAGGATATCTTTCCTTTGCAATTGAATTGGTACCGACACCACATGTGTTCATATTTAAATTTTGTAGAAGAAGACCCAAGCCTTATTCGAGCATGGATGGGGCATTCTGATTTTGGAGGTAATACCTTTACAGCCTCTAGTAGTTGTTCTTTTAGAAGCATGGAAAGTATAGCTAATGCCATTGATAGATATTTATCGAAAATAGGTATTGAGGTTTAAACATGACAAAATTAATAGGTGTTGAAGGTCGAGCAGAAGCTCGAAAAACTGAAAAATCAGTAGCAATCCAAAAAGGACTGGTTTGTTTTAAGCAATATTTTGATTGTGATGCACAACCGCCAAGTAGCAAGGAATTTAATGAGAAGTGGTTACGGGTAATCTCTATAATTGGTGAGTATTGTAAATCAAAAAAAGTGTATAGAGCCGTTTATAATACGCTTCAGAATTTAGTAAAAAAATTATGTTCAACTAAAAATTGGAAAGTAGAAATTCCGACTGTGCTGGCTACACACAAGCAAACCCCTCCTTTAAAAAATAAAGTATGGGTACAAAATGCTTGGTCAATAGATAAGTCCTATTCGAACTGGTTTAGGGAGATCGGTAAGTCAAACCTCTTATCCTCTGCTGCTGAGTTATATCAAGCGACCATGCTATCTTTTATTTTACATTCCGGACATGCTTCATTAAGTAAAGTGAATGCCTTTAATCTTTTTTTAAATGATCCCAAAGAGGTGCTTAAAGGACTGAATGATATTGTTTATATACCATTAAATATAGAGGATAAATCGTTAAGCAGTAATGTGTATGTGAATGGAGAGGCAATTACCTTACTCAATTGTTATTTATCTGAGTTAACATATGCATTATTACAAAAGTGGCTGAGAATAAATAAAGTTTCCTGGAAGCACCCTGATAGCGATAGTGAAATTTATAATAAAATCATGTATATGGATTTTATGAATAAAAATGAAATGCCTAAAAATTTGGATAAATTTTGTTTGTCAGCTGTTTTTGTTACGGAAAAAATCACAAAAAAACCTCTTACTTCAGCGATGCTAGAGTTTGCTATAGATCATAATAAATCTTATTCACTTCCTCAAGCTAACTTATCGCGTTTAATGACGCCTACAGTTAATAGCGTTTTACCTGCAAAATTACAGGAATACTCTCAAAAGCATATCATCTCAAAAGCAGACAACACTGCATTTGGTTTTATTCCAACAACTGGATTTTGGAATAAGCTTTTGTTAATCATACGTGAAAAATCTAATTCACAACAAAAGTTGAAACTTGAGGGGTTACTGGCAGAACATCTTGCACTACAAGAATTTATGCTTATTTCATGGTATTTATTGAAAATAAAGACCTGTAAGCCAAGTACAATTAAAAGATACCATAATGTAATTTCTAGATGTTGGTTGAAAATAGCAAGTACCAAACATTTCTTTGATATGGAAATCGATGAAATAGAAGATTTATACTTAGAAGAGCTGAATAAAAAAAGAACGATTAAAACTCAACAGTATTTTACTGACAGATTACTCGATCTACACAATTATGCAGTGAGCAAAAAGATATTACCTGCAATCGAGCAGAACTCAGTTTTTTTCCATTCAGTTAAAAACCATGTAAGAGCAGGGTTTGTGGATGAAGTACTTTTCAGTGCTTTATTAACACAATGCTTGTCGGTAACAGACATTAGTGAACAGGATAAGTTAGCACTTCAGGTGATATTAATCCTTAGTTATAGAGCTGGTCTAAGACTAACTGAATGCCTTAAGTTACAGAAGAAAGATTTAGAGCCATCTACTGATGGTTGGCTATCTGTAAGACCAAATAAGCATGCGGATAACAAAACCTTAAGTAGTTTAAGGAAAGTACCTTTAAATCGGCTTTTATTAAGCCATGAAATGGATTTAATTAAACAATATTTACAAATTTCTCGTCTACAAAACAATAATGAATCAAGCTTAATCTTTACGTTTGGGAGTCAATTGGGGTCAATGTTGCCTGGCTCTACCATTTCAAGCTTTGTTACAAGAAGGTTACGGGCACTTTCAGGATGTGATCACTTTGTTTTTCACCATTTAAGACACAGTGCACTAACAAGATTACAAATGATGATTGAACTACCCATTGTTCGATCTGAGTTGAAGCATATTGTTCCTTATAGCCAAAAACAACGCGACTTTATTATTCGTAAAGTGTGTGGGGAAAATATAGCCAATAAATATGAAGCATTAGCTGCCGCTGCTGGGCATAGTGCTGTGCAAGTTACTTTTCAATATTACTTCCACTTATCTGATTATATTTTGGCAGAACATTGCTCTGAATTAGATATACCACTTTCTTCTAAACAAGCGTTCACTCTTGGATTAGGGTCAAAATCAGTATGCCAGTCATACTTTAATCAGTTTGATGAACTTAATCCACACCATTTCAAGTCCTATCTAAATAGAAAACATCAACCAAAATCATTACCTTCAAGTGCGACTAGCAATGGGGAGGTAAGGGCAGTCGTTCGCTCTAAAAATACACCTAGTATTCCGTTATGCTATTCAATATTACAAAAAATAGAAGATGGTGCTGATGTCGAAAGTACTGCATTTCAATATGGTATTAGCCCCGAGTTAATTGATAGGTGGATATCTAGGGCAGAGATGATAAGGGATAATTTTTATACTACACATAAAAACACACCCAGACACGTGTCTAGTGTCAGAGCAAATAATCTATTGCCTGGCTCTATCAGAAGGCAATCGGAACAAGCCTATTGTGATAAATTAGCCAAGAAGATAAGCACGCATTTTAGTACTAATAAATTACTGTTAAGGGAGATTATGACTTATGTATTAAATAATCGTTATATTGCGCATTCTGGGATTACATTCAATTCACCTGACAAATTGAACTGGTTTATCAACTCATTAAAGTCTGTTATCTCAGTATCACATTGGAGAGCTGTCACTTACAGAGTAGAAAATAGTATCAATGCAGAGCATTGGAAAATTGGGCTACAAGGGATTGAGCAAATTATAGGAGAAGTAGGGACGCCTAGTGGCCGAAAAGCGAAGGGCGCCGTAAGGTTAGAATTTATCAGCCCAGATGAGAAAGCCCTTATTAACGGCAATAATTTAACAAAATATTCATCACATGTATTCTTATATTTGATGCATATGTTAGGGATTATGATGGGTGGGGTTGTTAATAAATAATCGAAATATGATGCTGTGGTAACTGTAATAGGACAAAGCTCTAATGATATTGGATAATATTCACAATTTCTTTTAATGGCTCGTTTTAAGTGCTTTCTAATTTTGAGTAGCCTAAAAGTAGCTGTATTGCTCAAAGGTTTTTTATTTTTGTATAATTAGAGATGCTTTAGTTCATATAAGCAACTCCCTTTCCTGTATTCCATACTTTCATAATGCTCTTCTATTGGATGGTGTAGTAGCGTTATGTAATTCTGTTTTGAAAGCAAAATAATCTATTAATAGATAGGGCATAAAGCGAGATAGAATTTATGTGTGTTTTTTAAGCATCTAATGTCGGCTGCTCTTACATTGTAATCCTTAGGTATTATTCAAGCCTTAGCGCAACTACTAGCCTTAAGCAGAAGTAAAGCAATTATCAACAAAGTTCAGGTCATGCCACTTTGTGGGCATCAATAATTGAAGATTTATACTGTACGTTTTGCATTTTTTCATCTGCAGCGGAGATGGGTGAACAGTCAATTAATGATGCTTTTGCTTTTTGCTCTTTGTGTAACAGCATACCTTACTTATCTCTTGTGTATATAAACACAAGCGCATGTCGAATGGTTCATTTGCACAACCGGTTAGGTTGCTGGGTCGCGAATTGCGAGTAATAATAAAGCACTAGATGAAAGGTGCTTTATTTAATAGTGAACAGTTGAATTACTGCTTCTTAAATCAACGTGATGCTAAACCAATCATTCCTAATGCAAAAATAGCAAGGGTTGACGGCTCTGGGATAGCGTTGATAGTGCTCGTATCTGCATCAATGAACGTGATTTTATAATCGTATGGTTGGCTTGTAGCATTGATAATTGTTGCCTAACGTGTAAAAGCCTGTCAAACCGGTAACATCTAATAGGTCTGTTTTGTTCGCAGTGTTTAGAGCGATGTTGTCTATCATACTACCAGAGCCTAACCCTAAATATACTTGCCAATCGTTTGTTTTTTTAATCAGTTAAGATGCAGGGGCGTCGAGTGATATTTCTCACTGTATAGATACCCGACACTTACCTTACGGTGAACATTGTTGTTTTTTGTGCATTAGCAGAACCTGTCTAAAGCAACATTTTGAAGTTAAAAAAATTGATGGTTTAATTGGTATGATAACATGATTAATAATTAGCATATCTACAGTTAAAGTTAACTAAAGTGATTGTTATGGTAGTGTAATTGATTGAAATATTAGTCATGTTAATTATCATTAATTACTAATAGTTAAAATCCATATACGCCAAATAATTGAGTGACTGTACGCCTCCTAGCGGGCTAACTTGGTATACCTAATAATCATCAGTTTTAGGAGTATAAAGCTGACATCGCTTAGTACTATTTTTAGCTTCTGCATTGTGCACAGAAAAATCACAAAAACGAAATAGTAAAACTCCCACTTTCGTATCAAATTGGCTATTGGACTGAATGGTTAATCGTGTCAATGTAAGACCGCTTTAGGCTCAAAGCGGATTATTCAAAATAAGGAGTCATGATATTAATCTTATCTCGCAAATGGGTACATGACGAGATAATAAATGTTGTTAATGCATTTTAAAATAGTGGCCCCAATAAATTATCTGCAGCACCATAATGATCAGGTTATATCCTTCATTGAAGTGTCCGGCTAATTCAACCACAACACTTGATGTAAATTCAAATAACCGCTTGAGCTCAATGGTTGTTATACTGAAAAAGAGGAGACAAGGTGACTGTTATCTTGGTAAATCAAACCAAAGAGCTTCAATAGCTGTATTTGCTTTAATATCTAATTTTTGTTCAGGCTCTACGGAAAAGCCGTCACCTTGCTCAAATAACTGACCATTGATTGTTATCTTTCCTTTAATAAGGTGTAAATAACCAGTCCGTAATTCTGTTTGTAAGCAAACTGTTTCACCTTTTTTCAATATTAAGCGTGAAATACTAGCATCTTGATTGATTGATAAAGTACCGTTGCTACCATTTGGAGTTACTAGCTCTGTCAGCGGTCCTTTTTGTTGAATATTTTTTTGTTCATAGCTAGGCTTAATTCCTTTTACATTAGGCTTTATCCAAATTTGAAGAAATTTTACATTGTCGACTTCAGACGCATTAAACTCTGAGTGCATAACTCCTCGTCCAGCACTCATTCGCTGAACATCACCCGCTGGTACAACATAGTCATTGCCTGTACTATCTTCATGCTTCAATGCTCCTTCAGTCACATATGAAATTATTTCCATATCACGATGTCCATGCTCCTCAAAGCCCTTGCCGGGCATTACCATGTCATCATTAATGACGCGTAATACTGACACCCCCATATGTTTAGAGTCGTAATAGCTACCGAATGAAAAAGTGTGTTTACTTTGTAACCAACCTAAATTAGCCTCGCCTCTGTCTTTTTCTTTTCTGATATATTTCATAAATTAGTTTCTCCAGTTGAGTGTATGGAGTAAATACTAATGCTTATTAACAATTGTTAAAATTAGTTAATTTAGTACTTGTTATTCTAAAAAATAGAATGTTGTTTATTGTTTCTACGATTTGCAGAGCGTTTTATTTGTTTTTACAGAGAGCTCTAACTGAATTTATAAAATATTGCGCTACTGGGCCTACGCTATCAATATCTTTAAATGCCAAGTAGAGAAGTACAGAGCGTTCACTGTTTCCATCAAGTTGAAGTGGTACCAGGCTCCCGTCACTAAGCTGATCTTTAATTAAGCTAAGCGGTAACCATGCAAACCCCAACCCTTTTGTTATCATATCAATAGAGCTTTGCATGTGACTGACTGTCCATCGTTGATTTGCTTTTAGCCAGCCTTCACTTACTCTCTCTTTATTACTTAATTTAGATGAATCTCTGACAACGATTTGTCTATAGCTTTTTAAATCTTCCAACGTTAACTTTCTGTTCTTCTTGTTAAGAGGGTGAGTTGGACTAACAACTGCTCCAAATTTAATATTACAAAGGCTTTCAATCACTCCTGCATCTAGTGAACTGGGAGAAATGGCGATTTCAACATCATCATTATCAAGCATCTCATTTGCTCCACTCAATATGGATTCAACTAACTCAATCTGTACTAATGGAAATTTTTCTGATACTTGCTCTAGTGCTTGGTAAAGTAGAGGTCGTGGGAATATTTCATCTACGGCAATTTTCAGATGACTCTCAATACCTTGACTCAATTTTATTCCAATATTTTCTACCTTTTTTGCTTCTTCAAGTAAATAACTAGATCTCCTCAGTATCATTTGCCCAGCTTCAGTCAGGACCGTTTTTCTCCCTTCTATCAAGAATAATTTTAAACCAAGTGATTCTTCTATTTTACTGACTGCATTGTGAATACTAGATTGGCTTTTATGTACACCGTGTGAGGCATGATTGAAGCCTCCAAATTCAACAACAGCATGAAACATTCTCCATTGTTCTAAAGAGATTTTTAGCATTATCTTTCTCACTTTTTGTGATTATATATTGAATGGTTTTTCAAATTGTCATCAAACTTTGAATATATATTCCAGACTTTATTCATTAGCTAATAGATTTGTCTGGACTATTAATTATCGATTATTGGTTATTATGAATATTGTGTTGCTTCTAATTTTCTTACTAAACCCTATTCGACTTAAAGGACGAAAGTAAAATTAAACTTGATCGAAAGAGATTTCTAGCACTTAGTTCATTCGCTTTAATAGAATGATTTGTACTAAATTAACCAATTTTATTCCTTTTATTTTTACTAAATAATACACCCATAGTTTGAAACAAAAGCGTTTAATCTTTAATTTTTGAGGAGTTATTATGAACAATATTTTATTTATTAAGTCATCTTTAAATGGCAATCAAGGGCAGTCAAATATTCTTGGAAAAATGTTAGTGTCAAACTTACAGGATAACGCAAATGTAAGCGTTGTTGAGCGTGATTTAGCTAACGATAGTCTGCCACATCTTACACAACATGAAATGTTAGCGTGGATGATAGATGAAAAAGATAGAACGAAAGAACAAGTTGAATTAGCAGCGACTTCGGGTCGTCTAATTGAAGAATTAAATAATAGCGATACGATTGTGATAGCAATGCCAATGTATAACTTTGGTATACCTTCTACATTTAAAGCATGGGTTGATAGGGTAGCAAGGGCTGGCGTTACGTTCCGCTACACTGAGAATGGGCCTGTTGGATTATTAAAAAATAAAAAGGTAATTGTTGTTGCTGCAAGAGGCGGCGTCTACTCTGGAACAGAGCATGATTCACAAACGCAGTATTTAAAAGATTTTTTAGCGTTTATTGGTATTGAAGATGTCACCTTTGTTTATGCAGAAGGTCTTAATATGCCAGGTAATGAAACTCGATTATTAACCGCGCAAAACGAATTAACGAGAATAACACTTTAGCTTAAACAGATAACATTTTATTGGTTAGTTTTAATTCAGAGCAGAAAAACTATTTGGTTAATTTTGTGGATATGGATTAGAAGGGACAGGCCAGTCTATGAAATCAATTGTTTTAACACCAGGTTTTTTTGATAGCCCTATTTGCAGGTAGTGCAGAGTTTTTTGGTGGTTTATTTATTTTACTTGGATTATTAACTCGTCCCGTGGCGATTGTACTTGTCGTGGCAATGGCCGTAGCTATAATTGACGGTACATATAGCAAATGGACTATTTATGACAAATAATGGGTATGAATTTGGTCTGTTTTTATTTGCCTTGAGCCTTTCATTAGCTTGCTCGGGTGCAGGGAAATTTACTTTAGATAGTTTTATAACAAAAAAAATGATTAAGTAAAATGTGAAAGGGGGGCTATTTAATGAAATATTTAAACAATTTGAGTTATATAATTTATTAGTCATTAAATAGCTGCTAACACCCTCTACTCTTGAATCCGCTCTCCTTTACCAATTTATTGAGGTATTAAAGGGCTAGAGATGTAAATCACCCGCTCTTTCAGGTTGGTATGTGATATTTGATATTTTTACTTTAAGTGTACCACCACCGGGTTTTGGCCTCTCTATTTGTTCACCAATAGCGAGGCCAAGTAATGCACTACCAATAGGAGCTAAAATAGAAATTTTCTTTCCACTCAAATCAATATCTTTTGGATAAACTAACGTTAATTCTAAGTCTTCTTTTGTCGAGTCGACGATAAAGCGGACAGTAGAGTTCATTGTTACAACGTTTGTAGGTATTAGTTGAGGCTTAACAATGTTTGCCCTAGCAAGTTCTTTTCCAAGGTAGATTTTCCCTGGCAGCCTCTTGTTGGGTAACCTTTCAATTAGAGACTCTAATCTTGATGCATCTAAAGAAGAAATTGTTATTTCTGGTTTTGTATTCATTGATTTCTCGATGTACTACTTAATTTTAAATGTAACAGTAAAAACTGCGTATTAAAACGCAGTTGTGCAAAGGTATTGACAGGCGGGTACTTATCTAACCTTCTTCTTTCTTGGTTTAGTAACGCCTTTATCGGCAGATTCTTTTTTTAATTTTCGTTTTTCTTTCAACGTTAAGGTTGGTTGTTTTTTTTCATTCTTAGCCATTTAATTACCCATTGATAAATAAAAAATAATAATAATTCGTTTAATTAAAAAATTAGAAATTTAAACATTCAATAGACATCTTCCTCCATATTAATTTTATTAATAACCAAAGTTAGAAAGTTATAGATATAAAATACAAAAAGCCGTAAACACACCTCAACTTGAGAATGTAATGTTTAAAAAGACTTAGTTTATGAAATTAGTATTTGTATCGGTGGAGATACATGGACGCGAAAGCGTCCCTTTAAGAGGGGAATTTTAGGGCGAAGCTCCCTAAGAATAAAATATAATTTGATACTGCTATAATTTTTTTCATAAGGCCAATATAGCAGTTTGAATTATAACTTCAAGTCGATAAGTAACTTTAAAAGAAATTTAAATAAAGGCTAAGCCCTTTGTATTTAGGGCATTGTTCTACTGTTTTTATGGAGTATTTTAGAAGGTCGAAAAGTAGTGTTAAGATTAATTTGAATTTAATCATGTAGCTGTATCGCTATATGATGTATTTGTAATGATGTTTTATTATTAAACATATTAGATTAGCTTTTGGCCGTCGAACCTTCTTACTTCAAAATAGCATGTTTTATTATCAATATTAATTTATGAATTTTGTTGTGACGGAATAACATTGACCATAAACTCGTATGTTGCTAAGTCCTAATCTCAACTAGGATGGTAAGCGGCAGTGAAATGTTGTTGAGGCACTCTCGCAGCTATATAAGTTTTGGAATAAAAGCTAAGTTTTGATTCAGTAAATACTACACCGCTTAATCAGGAACTCAGTTAAATGAAAGTACTCTAATTATAATCTGGCTATTTAAAGGTAAAGGACTAAGTGTTTATTTTGATATAAAAATTTAAAGTTAATAACTCTAAACATTAAAACACTTCTTTTCTAAAATATTACTAGTTAAGCTTGAAGATATTATTTAAGTTGCTATATTGTCCCGATGAAAACTTTTATATCAGTACCATATATCATTAACTTCTTAAGGAGCTTCGTCCTTAAATTCCCCTCTTAAGGGGCATATCTCTATGCCCGTCTGTATTTACAGGTAACTATCCAATTGACTTATAAATAAAATCATCGGTGTATTCAAACATACACATATTTGGGGTTATTTTATCTTTTTTCATATGCACTGAGCATATGTAATAAACCTTTGTATTAGTAGATTAGGAGGCTATGTGAGTTGATTCAAAGTAAATTTTAGTTTGTTACAAGAGTACGTAATTAATCTGTTATTTATTATTTAGGTGGACATATGTCGAAGAATGAAATGAAAAAACCAATTTTATCGTTGAAAGAAAAGCGAAGAATGAAGAAAGAACTTAATACGGATAAAGTTATAAAACCTAGAAAAAGAAAAAATTAAATAATAATGGGGTCATCAATGGCCCCATCTAAAACTAAATGACTAGGTTTCAAACGATAAAAATTACCAGTGCATAAGTATTGTGTGTAAATAGGAAATTTTTTATCAAAAGTTATTTTTATTTCTAGATAAAACCTACTCTACCAGCTTGAACAAAGTTAAATAACCTTTCTTATCGATCGAGTAATGTATCTTATTGCTGCGGGTCCTGAGTTATAAGAACGAATATTATGTCAATATTATTGAGAACATAAATGAATAAAAAACCAGAAATCACAATTTCATCTTTAGATTTAGAGCGCTTATACAAAATAATTGATTTGATACCTAAAAGCAGTGTGGCAGGAGTTAGTGGGCTTGAAGAAGAACTTGCTCGTGCAAATATAGTTGACCCTGAACAAATACATCCAGATCTAGTCACTATGAACTCTACTGTTAAATTTGCTGTTGAATCATCAATGAAGGAATTTACACTAACACTTGTATACCCGAAAGATATAGATTCAAAAGGTGAAAGAATATCAATTTTAGCTCCTGTCGGAAGTGCTCTTCTTGGATTAACGATAGGGGATAAAATTGAATGGCCAAAACCAGGTGGAGGATTCATTAAAGTTACGATACAAGAAATACTTTATCAGCCAGAGAGAGGCGGTGAGCTGCATAGGTAAAATAACCATTAAACTCGGTACCTTTATTTAGGATCTTTTAGCCTCATAATGTTTTATAAGAAACGTTCACTTTATTGAATATAATAGGACCATACGAGTATATATGGGTTAATTGAAGGTTAATATTTAAATACTATCTATGTTTTGAGCTAGAGATTAGATTGTTTGTTTTTTATGAGGCTATTTAGCTTCACTCTATATATTTATACAATTTGTATTATTAAATTTTTTAAGGGATATATTGCTATGTGGATATTTTATGCATTACTCGCTACATTTTTTTTTGGTGCTAGGGGAGTATTGTATCAATGGACATCACAAAAAAGGCTTGATCGTAATTTATTGTTATTCGGTGTTTTTTTTGTTGGGTTCATAATCAGTATTTGTGGAGTTCTATTGTTAGAACAGCAGTGGTATCAGTGGGCCGATGTTGCTGTTGGGTTAGCATTAGGTTTTGGTTCTTTTGCGGCAAATGCGTTCTTGCATAAAGGTTTTTCTGTTGGAAAAGCTTCTCTTATTAGCATTCTGTCAGGCCTAACGCCTTTATTTGTATTGCTATTTGCTTATTTATTATGGCAAGAAACTTTAACAACATTTCAGTTAGTTGGCTTTTTTATCATTTTTGGTGGGCTTTATATTATTCGCTATTCCAATGATATTTCTATAAGTAATCTGCAAGGGGCACAGTGGGGTTTACTTGCGGCATTATTCTTTTCATTTAACGACTTACTAGGTAAACAATCTACTCTACTTGAAGCTGATACTTTTGCGACATTAACGTCAATGTTTGGTTTTGGTAGTTTTCTTTTTGCCATGAGTTGGTTAGCAAATCGTAAAAAAATGTTAATTCATCAAAATGATATTCGTCCTAGTTGGTCTGGTATAAGAACTTTTTCATGTGGGTTGCTTATAGGTTTGACTAATGTCGCTGGCATGGTTGCAATAATATCGGCTTTTGCAACGGGTAATACAGGATTAGTCTCAGCTATTTCTGGAATGAATATTTTGATTATTCTGCTGTATTCTCGCGTTATTTTAAAAGATTCTTTTACCAAGCAAGAGGTTTTAGGGCTAACGACTGCATTTTTAGGGGTTATTGTACTGAGATTGAGTGCAGTTTAATTGTCTTTACAGTAAGTAATAAGCATTAAAGCTTTCATAGCCTGAAATGTGGTTCTCAATTTTAATTTTGTGTGGATACTTATTAGTGTCGCAAATAGCTTATAAATAGGAATAGTAAAAATGAAAAAAAAATTAGCATTAATTGGTTGTGGCTATTTAAGTCAAACTGTTGCTATGGCTCTAAAAGATGGAAATTTCCCTGAATACGAGCTAGTTGCTGTGTTAGGAAGAAACTCGCTTAGAACTAAGAAATTTGCTGATTATTTCAATTGTAAACCTTGTACTGATATTAAAGCGTTTATGGATTCAGAGCCTGAATTTGTCGTAGAAGCTGCATCAGCTAATTCTGTTGTCGATTATAGTGAAATAATTTTAGAAGGTGGCTCTCATTTAATTGTGTTGTCTACGGCTGCATTTGCAGATGTTGCGTTATATCAAAGAGCCATAAAAATAGCGGCGAAGAAAAATACTAAAATATACATAGCTGGTGGTGCTACTGGAGGTTTTAACCTTCTTCAAACAGCTGCCTTAATGAGTACTACGCCGATCGATGTAACTATCACATCTAAAAAGTCCCCTGGTTTTGTCGCGCGCACTCCATTTTACAAAGATGGTTTGATGGATATAACTGAGCCAGAAAGAGTATTTACAGGGACCGCTAAAAAGATCATCGATATTTTTCCTTATGTTTTTAATGTGGTTTACGCAACGTCATTAGCTAGTGCGGGTCCTGAAGCAACTAAGTTTAATATTGATGCTACACCTAATTTTACTGGAGATGATTATAGGATAGAAGTTAAAGGGGAGAACGTTGCTTTAGATTTAACTATTAAATCTGATGATTATGCTATCGCAGCTTGGAGCGTCGTTTCGATCCTAAAGAATGCTGTGTCTCCAGTTGTGTTTATGTAGAAATATATAATTAACAATACTAAATGAAACCTATTAGTTGAAACATTCCCTATTAGATAGTTTCAACTAATAATCATGCTAACGTATCTGCATCAGAATGATTTTTAATAACTAATGGTACCAAAATTAAGTTTATCCAGTCCTTTAGATAAATAAACCTTGATCAAATAATTAAGACGAATCTCTATGTGGCGATGGCTAAAAACACTCTTAACTATGTTTAATGTTTTGTTTTTTTATATGTATTTTGTAATGCATATACTTGTGGGTTACTAAGGAGTTAGTGTTGTTTAAATTTACCCTAAAGCAAAATGACAAATTATCAATTCAATTAACTCACCACATGAAGAAAGGAGAGAATAGACGCGTTGATTTATATTTTTCATTACCTAAAGAAATGGGGATCAATAAAGATACGCTATCAGAAACTGAATATTTTAATGCAGGAATTGACGGGCGGAGAACATACCATACTAAAGGTTTACATTTAGCGTTATTACTTCAACACTTTTCTAATAATATGAGAGATTCTGTAGCTGACTATAAAAATAATTTAAACCAATTTGCCTACCAATATATCACCGCACTTGATACTGGTTTAAATGAAGTATTAGCAATGAATGATAATGATGACTTAGCAGAGTATTACAGTGCGGCTGTTGAATTGACTGAAGATTGTTTAGATATATTAAAAAAACATCGCAGCCAGAAACCTACAGGGGTAAAACTTCTTTCTGTTTATGAAAGTATCGATAATTACTTATCATGGTATACAGAGCAAAGTATTTTGCGAATATTAGTTAAACAGTCACGAACTAGTGAATTTTCTGAAACTCGCTCTTCTTTATTAAGTATCTGCGAAAAAGAAAGCCAATATCGAAGTAAAAAAAACTATAATTTGGCAGCAACAATTAGAGACTCTAACCGTATTGCTAATAAGATGAGGTTATTACGTCGCTTGATTGAATATGGCGTTATATTTAAGAGTAAAACAATCACTTTAGGTAACAATACCCGAAAAATAGTTTCTGGTGTTGCAACTGCTTTATTAATGAGTGTTGTTTTAGTTTTAATTTTAATGACTCAAGGGGCATTTAGCCATTTAAGTTCCCTCATGATTCTTATTTTATCTGCAATTTATGGAGCGCGAGAGATATTTAAAGAAGAGTTTATAAATATCTTATGGCGATGGGTTAGTCATGGAAAGCCCAAATGGTCACGTTCTTTATATGATGCGACTAGCAGAAAGGAAATAGCAAAACAAAAGGTATGGCTTGATTATCTTAAAATCAAGAAATTACCGAAAAAAAGTAAGTCATTATTAGCGGAGCGTCGTTCTCAAAACCAACAAAGTGCTGAAATATTACATTACCGCATTGAAACCTCTGTAAATAAAAAAGGTTTTCAAAGTGGTTACGATACGATTGAAGAAAGTATCGTATTTAATCTACGTCCATTAACTCGTTTTATTGAGGGGGGAATAGATAAAGTGTATGAGCGTGTTAAAAATTTGAATAATAAAGAGAAAATTCAAACAATATCTATAGAGCGACGCTATCAGATTAATATTATTATTGCTTTTGATCAGTGTGGGGATAAAGAACATTTTGAGCGTTATCGTATTACTCTAAATCGTTCAGGCATTGTTGAAATTGTTAAAGCGGGTGAAGTAAAAATAAAAGACACAAGCAATAAAGGCTTTAAATCAAGGTTACACTCATTATTGCGACTGAAAAGATGTGTCTAAACTAAAGTCAATTTTGACCGTTATTTTTTACATGTACCTTGATAGTTATAGTTGACAACAGATTGATAAATAGCAATCCAGATATCTTTTATATCACCTTAAGCACAACATACTTCATTTAGAAGTTTAAATGTTTTTTATCAGTCGCTTATGCTTTCTATATAAGTAAATATATGTTGTTATGATGTGCTAAACCTTAAAATAAGTGGCTAATAAAAATGAATTCATATAAAAAAATTGACAGTAAAGCGACTATGATAATCACTTTAATTTGCTTTGTTTGGGGTGTACAACAGGTATTATTAAAAATGGTTTCATCTGATATGTCACCTGTATTACAAATATCGTTAAGATCTGGTATTGCTGCATTTCTACTTATAATGGTCATGTTTTGGAGAAAAGATAAATTAATTAGTAAAGAGACTTGGAAGCCTGGTGTAGTTGCAGGTTTACTATTCGCTTTAGAGTTCTTTTTAGTTGGAGAGGGATTACGGTATACGACAGTATCACATATGGTTATCTTTCTTTACAGTGCCCCAATATTTGTTGCTTTAATACTTCATTTTAAAATAGTATCTGAGCGTCTTAATAGACTGCAATGGATTGGAATTGGGTCTGCATTTTCGGGGATCGCTCTTTCTTTTCTTTGGAAGTCAGAGGTTGCAGATGCCAAGGTGATAAATGATATGTTGTGGGGAGATGTGCTTGCTGTTTTAGCTGCCTTATCTTGGGCTGTGACAACTGTATTGGTAAGAACTTCTAACTTATCAAGTGCACCTGCAACACAGACATTATTATACCAATTAATGATTGGTTTTATAGTTATCCTTATTGCCGCAATAATGACAAACCAAACTCATTTTACATTGACGACGTCAACTGTTAGTAATCTTATTTTCCAAGGTGTAATAGTTTCTTTTGGGAGCTTGTTATTATGGTTTTGGTTATTACGTAACTATGCTACTTCTGAATTGGGTGTTTTTACATTTATGACACCAATGTTTGGGATATGCCTTGGGGTTATGATATTAAATGAGCCTTTAGAATTGAGTTTTATATTTGGAGCTATACTCGTTATATTTGGGATATTTCTTGTAAATAATCATCAATTAATACAAAAAAAATTGGCAATTATTTTAAAAAATTAAAAATTAAATATTAAATTATTTTTTTGTATTTTGAAAAAAGTTTCGAACTAACTTAGGGCCATTCAAAAGGCTCTAATTTTTTAAGGATAAAATAATTTTCTTCTTAACCTGGTTAATAGCGTACTTCTAAGACTTTTAGAGGGAGATCTGATTTAATAGCTTAACCTTAGTGATGAAGTGACTGGTAAAAGTTAAAAATGACTTATAAAGCAGAGTTAGATAGGAGTTTCAGCATTAATTAAAGTACAACATAAAACCCAATTAATAACTCTAAATGGGTTTTATGTTGTTTAATTTTAAACTAAACCTTGATCCAACATCGCATCTGCAACTTTAACAAAGCCAGCAATATTTGAACCTAAGACGTAATTTCCTTTATCACCATACTCAATCGAAGCTTGATAAGCCGTATCATGGATATCTTTCATTATTTTCTTTAATCGAGTATCAATCTCTTCACTAGACCAAGATAAACGCATTGAATTTTGTCCCATTTCTAAACCCGATGTTGCAACACCTCCAGCATTTGCAGCTTTTCCCGGACCAAACAGTATTTTTGCATCAAGAAACTTATCAACTCCTTTTTTACTTGTTGGCATATTGGCTCCCTCTGAGACAAGGTAACATCCGTTATCAAGTAATAATTGAGCATCATTTTCGTTTAGTTCATTTTGTGTCGCGCTTGGGAACGCTGCATCACATTTTATAGACCAAGGCTTTCTACTCGGATAAAATACTGCACCAAATTTATCTGCATATTCTTTGATACGTCCTTTTCGTACATTTTTTAATTCAAATATAAATGCAAGTTTTTCGTTAGAGATCCCATCAGCATCATAAATAAAACCTGATGAGTCAGATAATGTTACAACTTTAGCACCTAATTCATTTAACTTTTCTACTGTATATTGAGCAACATTACCTGAGCCAGAAACAACACACACTTTATCCTTTAAGGTTTCGTTTCGTGTTGCAAGCATCTCTTGTGCAAAATATACTGAACCATATCCAGTAGCTTCTTTACGAATTAACGAACCACCCCAGCCAAGTCCTTTACCAGTTAAAATGCCTGTAAATTCATTTTTAATTCTTTTATATTGACCGAACAAATAGCCTATTTCTTTAGAGCCTACTCCGATGTCACCAGCTGGGATATCAGTATTTGGACCTATATGGCGATAGAGTTCTGTCATGAAAGATTGACAAAAATGCATAATTTCATTATCAGATTTACCTTTTGGATCGAAATCAGCCCCTCCTTTTCCTCCTCCCATAGCAAGCGTGGTTAAAGAATTTTTTAGTACTTGCTCGATACCTAAAAATTTTAATATTCCTAAATTAACGGTAGGGTGAAAACGTAAACCGCCTTTGTATGGGCCAATAGCACTATTAAATTCAACTCTAAATCCTCTATTTATTTGTGGTATACCTTTATCATCAAGCCAAGGAACTCGAAAAATTATTACACGCTCAGGCTCAACAAATCGTTCCAAAATTTTTGCTTTTTGATATTCGGGATGACGCTCCATAACAGGGGTTAGAGATGTTAAAATTTCATCCACAGCTTGATGAAATTCAGATTCGCCTGGATTTTTATCTTTAACTAATTTTAATATTTCATTGGTATATGACATTTATATTCTCATTGAATTAAAAGGAGCGTGTACTTAACTAGCTAATAAAAAAGTATATTTTATCAGAAAAATAACTTGTTCAATAACACTTGAAGTTATCAGAGCAACATATCATTTTATTGCGCTGTTATAAATACTATAGGGAAATAAACGCACTATAATAGTGCAGGACTGTATAGGACAAGCTTAATAGCCCTTTCATTTACTTGATATTATTCAGGATGCAAAAATCAGTAAGCTGAAGAGTAAACAAATTCTAGGCATAAATGCATTGAAGGTGGTATTAATATTGGTTATCTTTGTTTTAAAAAGTGTTGTTTCCTGCATTAATCCACGAATATAAGTGTGTAGCAACGTTCAACCTCTATTGATAACGCGTTTATCCCATTGCCTATACCTTCAATGAGTACACCTAACGAGATTTGAGTGGTGATTGCTACGGCAAGCAAGATCAATATGGCATAAACGTTATAAGATGAAATTTGTGTTCATATAGTGGTAATGTCCGGAATCGAAGCCTCAATGTTGGTATGTTTGATAGTGTTAAGCATTAATGTCGATATTGGTGTAAATAACATACGTTTGTTTATAGTTAGTAGAATAACGTCAGCCACATATATAATGAAAGTTTTCATCTAAATAGTTATTCGTTATTAATCACTTGAACATTTACAATGGAGAAATGAGAATGAAAAACCTTCCCTTTATCACAATTTTTTTTGTAGCTCTAAGCGTTTTACTAAGCGCTTGTGTACCTAAAGAACAGTACAATAATGTTAGTGAAAATAATCAAGCAAGCTCAAGCCTGACGGAAACGTATTGGAAATTGGTTCAGCTTAATGGTGTACTAGCCCAAATGATTGTTGGCCAAGAGAGAGAGCAGTACTTTGTATTAGAGTCGCAAAATAAGCAAGTTAGGGGGTTTGCTGGCTGTAACAGTTTCTTTGGCCAATTTGAAACAACGCAAAGTAAAAATTCAGATTCGCTTCAATTCAAAACTTTGGGGGCGACAAAAATGGCCTGTCCCGATGCAGAAATCGATGAACAGGCCTATCTAACTGTATTCGGAGATACAGCTCATTATAAAATAGTGGGTGAAACACTCACTTTACTCGATCATGATCGTGTAGAACTTGCGACGTTCAACTCTGTATACTTACACTAATAAGTTGAATAAGCATAGGATGAGCTTGGTTGAGCTGTATCATTTGAAATGAAAGTGTTTAGTATGTGGCGACTATGTCAGTTAGTTGCCCTTCATATTAAAACGAGTAGTTACGGTAGTCTTCTTCGCATATCTACTAGTCGCATTAACCCCCTGAGTGAGCGCCTATATTTCATCTAAAGCCGCGATAAACCATATGAACTGTAATCTAATATTTGGTTTCGATATCTCCGATATTTAAATGGAAGTATTCTGTTTATTAATGATGGTGAGGTACAAACTCCAAATTAAATAGTGTGCCGTGCAATTGTTCTGAATACTGACGGCTAATTAGTGTCTTTATCACACTACGTTAACTATATTGCTGGTAATAACACTCTAGATGAGGGGGAGCCTTGCTATTTTAGTCAGGTAAATACTCGTTCAATATATTATATTCGACGTGGATCACATCAGTACATATAACAGAAACTTACTAATAAAAATTATTTCAAGATTTTGTCTTCAGAGCTGATCCAAGCGCTTATTTACCCAACAGCTTTATCTTCTGACAGGTGCATTAATAATAACTGATTTTATCCAATAAATTCTTTAGGGTTTAGATAAATACAAAGTTGAAGTAATGGTGGTTTTAGTCATCATTATTGATTTATTTTTTCATTTAGGTGAGTATAGTGAACAAACAATAGGTGCGACAAATGAATTCATTACTTAAAATATCTGAAACTATTTTATCTGAAAGAAAAAAACGAAAATGGAGCCAACAGTTATTAGCTGATTATGCAGGGCTTAACAGGACAACTATTGGCAAAATTGAGCGTGGAGATTACGATGATGTAGGGTTAAGGAAAATAGAGCGTATCCTTAATCTATTTAATAAATCATTAATGGTAACAGATTCAGGCTTACCTACTTTAGACCAATTGAAAGAGACTAATAATGGCTAACGTTGATGTTTACACTCATGGAAAGAGAGTCGGAAGGCTACAGAAAGAAAATGTGGCACACCATTATTCGTATGACTTAAATGCAAAATATGCATTATCCCTTACTATGCCTATACGATTAGAAACCTATACATACGAAGGATTACATCCATTTTTTCAGATGAATATGCCAGAAGGGGGCTTACGTTTAGCTATTGAGAAAGCAACCGCAAAACAGTATGGCAGTAATGATTTAACAGTATTAGCATTGTTAGGAAATAATCAAATTGGCTCTGTACGATATGCACTGGAAGATCAAGTGCTAGTTGATGAGAGTGAATTGGATTTAAGCTTAGAACATCTTATTAAAAGCGAAGATATTGACCTTTTCTCTGAACTATTATCAAGGTTTGCTCTGCGCTCTGGTGTTGCTGGAGTACAACCAAAAGTCTTGCTAGAGGTTAAACAGTCTAATCATGATCAAATTGAGTCTAAAACTACCTACCCAATTGATTCATATATAGTCAAAAGCTGGGGAGAAGAATATCCAGAATTAGCATGTAATGAGTTTATCTGCTTAAGCATGGCAAAAGCCGCAGGATTAACTGTTTCTCCTTTTTATTTGAGTGATAATGGGCAGTTACTGATAACTAAACGCTTTGATATTAACGATTAAAACAAGCCAATAGGATTCGAAGATTTTTGTGTTTTACAAGGTCGTTCGACTAAACAAAAGTATGATGCAAGCTTAGAGTCTTGTGCGAATACTATCAGTCAGTTTGTTTCACCAGAGTATCGTAAAATTGCTTTATATGACTTTTTTAAACTTACTGTTTTGAATATTATTTTACGAAATGGTGATGCGCATTTAAAAAATTATGGTGTTCTCTATGAAAGTCTATCTGATTACAAGCTGGGGGAAATACCAAAGACTTCTGTCGTATTTTCACCTGTATTCGATATTGTTAGCACAACGCCTTATATCAAAAATGATACGATGGCACTAAGTTTAACTGGTTCCAAACGCTGGCCAAAATGGAAAGTGCTGGTTAAATTTGGCAAGCAACATTGTTCACTATCAAATAAAGAAATTACCCAAATTATAGATGAAATTGAACTAGCTAAATTACATGTTTTACCCATCATTAAAGAGCTTAGTTTGAAGCATCAAGGCTTTAGTGATATTGCAAAGAAAATGCTTGAATTGCTTTATGAAAAAATAGCAGAATAAATGCGCTATGCAGCTGATAGTAAAAATACTGTTAGCTGTTTAGGTAAAATATTCCGTAAAAAATATCAAGATTTAATAGATGGTTGTAGGCGGGAATTAAATAAAATTTAATAGTGATTCGGCTAAAATTATAACTATGTGCAAAAAAGACAGTGATAGATAATAGGTCAATTAAATTTGAATCTGTTACAATCTTATGTTGTTTGAATTCAAAATACTCTCTTCAGTTTTACCTCGAAAATCTAAGTTAAAAAATTATTATTTAAAATAAATATCTTTAATCGGTATAATAAACCTAGAATTTATACAGTTTTAGTCGTGACCAAAAATCTACAGTGACCATCAAAAAAGTGTTAAATGGGCTTTAATTGGTGTGTGCCGAAATTGTGTTAACATGCTGATTAAAAAGGAAAACTATGCTTTTCAATAGTTTAAGTTAAGTAGGGTCTTAAGCCTTCTAAGCCGTAGGCCACAGGTTCGAATCCTGTAGGGCGTACCATTTTTAAAAAAGTTTAGTGGCGGATGTAGCTCAGTTGGTAGAGCCCCGGATTGTGATTCCGGTTGTCGCGGGTTCAAACCCCGTCATTCGCCCCATTTTTTAAATCTTAAGTTTAAAAATGTTTAAGTCGTTGCGGAATTGGCGGAATTGGTAGACGCGCTAGATTTAGGTTCTAGTATCGTAAGATGTGAGAGTTCAAGTCTCTCATTCCGCACCATTTAAACAGTAATATCAATTAGTTAATTACAATTCCTGACTAATTAGATATTAACAATATCGGTGATTAGCGCAATTTGGTAGCGCATATCCAGTGTTTTGGAAAAGAGTTGGACCAGAGGGTTTAATCTTTTATTACAAAATACAAATAAAATACTCGGTGATTAGCGCAGCTTGGTAGCGCATCTGGTTTGGGACCAGAGGGTCAGAGGTTCGAATCCTCTATCACCGACCACATTTGAAACCCGTATTACTTTTTAAAAGTAATACGGGTTTTTTCGTCTTAATCTATTAAAAAATCTAAATTAGTCAAAAAGATAGCTCAGGCACTAAGCTGTCGCTTATTCGCTCCATCTATCACCGACCACATTAAGAAAACCGCTTTATGCTTAAACGCAAAAGCGGTTTTTTTTCGTCTTTAATTTGACAATATCAACCCAGTTTTAAACCAGTATTATTCAAATTTCCCTCTTTTTTAACACTACTTTTAGTCGCTTTGAATAACTAAAAAAACACTAAAATTTAGCTCGGTGACCAAATGGTGTCCATTTTGGTGACCAAGTTTATTTAAAGCGGATTGATTACTGTTTTTTTTAGCCATCTACCCTGTAAATAATTCTGTGTAATTACCATTTTTACCAGATGATTCTTCAAGCGGTCTTCAAACTCTATTATAAACCAGCTCATCGTAGCTCTCCGCTGTTGAACAGTTTTGACCATTTATTTGATGCCGCTCTAATTACTAAACAAAGGCACTTGTTGTGACAAAAGGAACGTTTGCTGAGTTATATAGTGTCCAACAGATTGATTATATCGTTCATTGGAAGGTGTCTAAGTATTACCTACCAACAATGCCCTACACCATCATTTCAAGTGGTAGCTTGTCTTTATCAAGGTAATAGCATCTTGTTCTTTAAGGCATTGGGCAATTCAAACAGGAGAAAGGACTTCAGATAATGAATTGTAATGTTCAGGAGTGAAGGCTTCAATAGGGTGAAAGTCGTAATCTAAAGTCACAAAAATACCGACGTTGTTTGAACATCGGATTTTGATTACATATACCTAAAAATCAATACTTTTTATTAACTGATCAGCATTACATCTTAGGTTGCTATTTTTGTTGATTTTAGATCGTCACAATCGATTTATGGAGTGTCTTTTACAAATTAAGCAAGCCATGTAAGGATCAACTTTGTCTATACTTTGTAACATCAGATATTAGTTTTACCTGCTTTGTTAGAAATCCATTCTTGCATGTCGATTTTTAGTTGCTCAGCTTTTTTGCCAAAAATAGCTTGTATTTCATTCTTGACGATAATTACTTTTAAAGCGCCAAGTTTTTCTATTGTTTTTTGGTCAACAATTTTTACCTTATCTACTTTTACACGTAGACGAGTAAAACAGGCGTCAATGTCAGTGATATTGTCTTTGCCACCAAAAGCCATAACAAGATCACTAGCTAGTTTTGCATCTGCTTTATTAGAAATCCATTCTTGCATGTCGGTCTTTAGTTGCTCTGCTTTATTGCCAAAAATAGCTTGTACTTCATTCTTGACGATAATTACTTTTAAAGCGCCAAGTTTTTCTATTGTTTTTTGGTCAACAATTTTTACTTTATCTACTTTTACACGTAGACGAGTAAAACAGGCGTCAATGTCAGTGATATTGTCTTTGCTGCCAAAGGCTAAAACAAGTCTTTCAGCAGTATCTTCATAATTCGTTAATGGGGTATTTGACATATTTACTGCTCCTAAAACACAATTAAAGTATTGACTATTAACTGTGCATTTAAATTAAATGAGTTGTGTTGATTGATGTAAGTACGAGCATTCCCTTATAAGAAGTTAAAATTTATATTACACCAATCTGACTATTTTTGACCTAATATCAGATAGAGGAAACAAGTTAATTCAAAACAGGCTTTTATATAAACATCTGTTTATATTGAATAAATTATAATTAGATAACAGGTTTTATCGTGAAATTATATACCACCACGAATATGTTGTTTTACTTGAGATTGATAAAACATTTTTAATTTTTTATCAAGTTCTTCATCAAGGGGAGCCAAGTTACTTACCTGTGCATTTTTTATTACCTGTTGCGGGCTACTTGCTCCAGCAATAATGGTGCTGACCTGTGGTTGATCTAATAACCAACGTAACGAGGTCTCTAATAAGTTTAAATGGCTAGGCAGCATTGCTTTAAGCTGATCGACCAATTCAACCCCTTTATTAAACGGTAATCCATTAAACGTTTCGCCGACGTGAAATGCTGCACCGTCTTTATTATAATTACGATGGTCTTGCTCTGAAAACTTCTGATCTTTAGCCATTTTCCCGCTCAACAACCCACTCGCTAATGGTAAACGAACAATAACGCCGATATTATTTTCCGCCGCCTTTGGTAATAATGTTTCGATCGCCTTTTGTCTAAAAATATTGAAAATAATTTGTACCGTGGCAAGTTTGGGTACTTGGCAGCAAAATATGGCATCGTCAATCATTTCAACACTGGCACCAAAGTTTTTAATTAGTCCTTGTTGTTGAAAGTCTTCTAACCAATTAAATATTTCACCATTTCGTAATACTTCAGGCGGAATACAATGTAACTGCACTAAATCTAAAGCCTCAAGGCCTAAGCGCGTTATCGACCCTTGTATATTTTCTCTTACTTTATTTTTTGTGTAACTCGCAGGGAACAACGTTTCCCCTCGGCCCACCTTAGTGATAACAAATGGCTTTTCTTTACTTTTTTTCAGCCATCTTCCGATACGTTCTTCGCTGATTCCGCCACCATATACATCAGCGGTATCTAATAAATTGATACCTTCATCTGATGCTACCGATAATATTTCTTGTGCTTGTTTGTCTTCAAGAGGGCCAAAATCATTTCCCAATTGCCAGCAACCAAGGCCAATTTCAGAAACGTCAAAGCCCGTACTACCTAATATTCTTTTTTTCATTATTATTTACCTTGTAAATGGGAGGTATCCAATCATTGCTGAACGATTATTCATCGAACATAAATTAATTATTCAGCGTACTCAAATTGATTATTCGAAATGGTATTTTTGCCCAACTTGTTGTCGAATAGTATCCATAACCGTCATAGTGGCGAGCGTATCTTGGTGAGTGATGCCTGGGCTTTCTAATAGACCCCCACGAATGCAGGACATTGCTTCTTCAATTTCGTATTCAAAACCTGTCGAACGGAAAGGTTTATCTATTGTCAATGTTTCACTTTCGGTCACTAATGTGGCTTTATTTGTACACCAAAACATATCATGTATTTTAATTTGGCCTTTAGTACCATAAATACAAAAATCGTTACGGTGTTTTGCCATAAAACTACAAGTAAACTGTGAAAATCGACCATTGCTGTACTGCATATTTACAGAGGTATGCTCATCAACCTCTGTTTCAGTTAATAATGACGTCGCTTGAATAGATTCAGGGGTTTCCCCGTAAACCCACTGTGAGACAGTTATGTTATATATACCCATGTCTAACAAGGTACCTCCCGCCAAATCATGGTTATATAGTCGGTCGTCTAGATCTTTTGGTATACAAAAACCAAAGTTTGACTGTAACGATTTCACTTCACCGATAACACCCGCATCTAACCAATTTCTAACTTGCTTATAAATAGGCAGAAAGCGTGTCCAAACCGCTTCCATTAAAAATAGACCTTTAGATTTTGCCAGTAACATTAGCTCTTGCGATTGCGCGGCATTCACTGTTAATGGCTTCTCACAAAGCACCGCTTTACCGGCTTCTAAACATAATTTAATTTGTTCATAATGAAAACGATGTGGTGTGGCAATATAAACCGCATCAATTTTTCTATCGTTCACTAGTTCATTGTAATCTAGATAGATATTTTCAATTTTATATTTATTAGCAAAGTTTGAGGCTCTTTGTTCATTGCGACTAGCAATCGCATAAAGTACGGCATCATCTATCACGGTTAATGCTTGAGCAAAGTTTTCAGCAATGCGCCCAGGTCCAATAAGACCCCATCGAAAGTGTTCCATCTTTTTTCTCCCTATGGTCGATAGTAGTATTAGCAAATTCATCAATAAAAACATGAGCAATAATATTAGTTTACCTAATAAAATATTGTTTACATATACCTATGCTTTAAACTCATTGTTTAATAATGTTAAACAATCTATTCAAAAGTTAGCTCTATAAGGATATGAAATATGATCGATAAAAAAAATCTGCAAGGTATACCTGAATTTCTTAGGGTGGTTGATGATGGAAGTTTTAGTGCAGCGGCCAACATGTTAAACAGTTCGCGCTCAAGAGTGTCACAACTAATTACTCAACTAGAAAAAAACTTAGGCGTGCAGTTATTACATCGTTCAACACGATCTATTATGCTAACCGATATTGGAGAACAGTTTTATCGTCAATGCACACAGGGCTTATCCTATATAGAGCAAGCAATCGACCAAGCACAAGAAGATCAACAAACATTGGCAGGGGAAATAAGAATCAATGCGGTAGGTGGTATTTTTGGTGAGCAAATTTTAACACCGTTACTTTTTCTATTTATGGATCAACATCCTGATGTAATTATCACCTTAGATTTTAGCAGCGTGCATGTCGATTTAATTGCCCAACACTACGATATTGTAGTGCGTATGGGGCCTTTACCTGATTCAAATTTGATTGCTCGGCCGCTAACAAGTTTTAAAACACATGTTTGTGCTTCACCAGAATATTTACATAAACACAAAAAAATTAGTCATCCTAAAGATTTACTCGAACATAACATCATTTTAGGATCAGTTCATAAATGGCCATTTACTAAGCTGAATTTGTTAGGGAATAATGACAAAGAGCGTGACCATTATGAGTTAACCCTAAAAGGAAAATTTCACTGTGCGAATGGACATGTCAGCCGCCTTGCCGTATTAAATCATCAAGGTATCGCGCGTTTAACCGATTACCATATTAAAGATGACCTAGCGCAAGGACGTTTAGTAACGGTATTTGACGATTGGCAATTAAACGACAGTATAGTGTCGCTAGTTTACCCACAGGCGCGTTATAAAATTCTCCGCGTTCAAGCACTGATCGATTTTTTGCTACATAGCTTTGGAAGATAGTTATGAAGGGTAATATCTAGCTAACTGGGAAATTAAACTTTTTAACCTTAACTCTGGTAAATAAAAACGAAATTTATTTAATAATCAAATGGTTAAAATTTATCACTGTACAGTATTGATAGTTTTGTGTAGTTCCAGAAAAATCATCGTAGCAATAACTTGTTATTGGTAGCTAATTTAACGCAGAAACACACGAAAATGGCTGTGCAGTATCGATTGGCTTATTGAACTGAGATTATTTATAAAAAAGTAAATGACAAGCCTTGGAGTGTTTAGATGAATCTCAAAATATCGAAGATCAATTCCTACCTTAGAAATGGATGATCACCTTCGCTAAGTATTTTCCGAGACTTGTATGCTAATGCAATGTACGTTATTGGGGGGATGCTTTTGAAGCTAAGATTTACACTTAATGGTGCAGGTAATGCGAATAATAAAATTAAACTTGTAGTAGAACTGCTAGAGCATTCGGTTTCCGCATTGGCAACAATCAGTAATATATAAATACAAAAACCATATATTACAATTGTTTTTTTTCTTATTACTGATACTTTTAGGCAAACTGAAAGTATGAGCATTCACAATTTTTAAGATAAAAAATTTTACTTATAATTTAAAGCGTTGAATCTAGTTTTATGAGCGAAATTTACACAAGTTGTTTTAACAATAGTTAGAAAGAAGAAAATGTTAAATTTTTTGATTGAAATGCTTTTCCTATAAATATGGGAAGAGAGATAAGTCGTGATAAATTTAATTATTACAAATTTATTATTTCGGAATATAGATTATGGCACGTAAAAAAGATAAACAAAGTGGAAAGGGCTCTGCTGGTCAAAATCGCAAAAAAAGTGAAGATTTTTTACTGAAATACCAACAAAAAGATAGCGTCATATTTTCTCATTCAGGGTTAATGTACCGAGTTATTGAACAATCAGAAGGTCGCTATCCAACCATTGATGACAGTGTTGAAATTCACCAGCGAATTTTATTAACTGATGGTTCAGTTATCGCTGATACTTACCAAGTTAATAGCCCAGAAAAATTTAGCCTTGAAGAAGCCATTGACGGGTTGACTGAAGGTTTACAACATATGCCATTGGGATCGAGATACGAATTTGTAATACCTTCTGATTTAGCTTGGGGTAAAAAAGGCAATGGCGGTAAAATAGGTGCCCATGCAGTACTAGTTATTGATGTACGCTTAATAGATATATATTAATGATAAGGGTACTAAAAAAGTGACCGTTTTGCTGGTTAAGATAATCACTAACTTCGTGATGTGTTTGAACATGAGAAAACCTTCTTCAGAAAATCATGCCTTGTTATAAATAATTTACTCTGCGCAGTCTCAGATCACTATATTAATTTTATTGGTATTCGATAAAAGTTGTATCGACTTTTAATCGTTAGTATCAAGGAAAGTGTAATGTCATTTTAATTAACAAATTTATCTGATTTTAGGGAGCGTTACACAGTAACTTACACTACATTTTTTTATAAGAAGCCCCAAATTACTGGTTATTATTGAAAATAAAAGTTCAAGTAATTTGAAACCGTACTTAATTAATTTTTTACCAAGGTCTTTAAGCATGCAAACACTGAGTAAAAATGTTAAATCTGCATTGAAACAAAATTTAGTGCCAGGGGTAGTATTACAATTGTTTGCAGTGCTCACTGCATTGTGCTACTTCTATTATGAGCCAGCGGCTGTCGTCTTTACCTATTTGAGTGATTTAAAAAGTCAATATGGTTGGAAATATGCGATGTTATCAACTTCTCTTTTTGGTGGGTTTATCCCCTTTATTTACCTCGTTTTAACCAAACAAATTCATGAAAAAATTGCCGCTGTCGGTCTTTTTTATGTTCTATTTTGGGCTTATAAAGGTGTTGAAGTAGATTTTTTATATCAACTTCAAGAGAATTGGTTTGGCACTGGTAATGATGTAGGCACGCTAGCGAAAAAGACGATTATTGACCAATTTGTTTATGGCTCTCTATGGGCAGCACCGAGTATGGCGATTGCATACTTATGGAAAGATAAGCTTCTTAATTTTCGTCAAACATTTGCAAATATTGATAAGTCGTTTGTATTCGTGCAAATTCCCACAACATTGGTTACCAACTGGATAATTTGGATTCCGTCAGTCTTGATTATTTATTCAATGCCTTCTGATTTGCAAATTCCATTGTTTAATTTTGTGTTATGTTTCTTTGTATTGCTTCTTTCTAGTATCAGTAAAAAAAAGACATAAAAAATCTTGGTTACCCGCATTTGTTAGCCATAAGTTTACCTTAATGAATTGTCATGACGGATTCATTAAAACGGTCACTCTTTGGCCCTCCAAAGCGCGACATAAAATAGAAACTAAAAATAACTTATTTTGTATTAATCGGTGGATAGTATGATTAACAATCCAATATTAAAAGGCTTTCATCCTGACCCTTCTATTTGTCGCAATGGTGAAGATTATTATATTGCAACGTCTACTTTTGAGTGGTTTCCCGGTGTCAGAATATTCCATTCCAAAGATCTCAAAAACTGGCGTCTTGCTGCAACACCATTAGATTCAGTCGATATGTTAGATATGAAAGGAAACCCAGACTCAGGTGGGATTTGGGCGCCTGCTTTGAGCTATTCTGATGGTTTATTTTGGTTGTTATTTACGGATGTGAAAGTCATTGATGCCCCTTGGAAAAATGGCCGAAATTTCTTAGTCACTTCATCAAGTATCGAAGGGCCATGGAGTAAACCTATCCCGATGGGGAACGGCGGTTTTGATCCGTCATTGTTTCATAGCGATGATGGTCAAAAGTATTATGTGTATCGCCCTTGGGGGCCAAGAAATCATAGTGATCCATACAATAAAATAGTGATGCAAGCATTTGATGCTAAAACAAATAGATTGGATAAAAAACGAATTACCATATTTGAAGGGACTGACCTCAAATATACGGAAGCACCTAACATTTATAAGAAAGACGGTTATTATTATTTATTAACTGCTGAAGGTGGTACAAGCTTTGAGCACTCAGTAACGGTGGCTCGTTCGCAAGATCTCTTCGGTCCTTACGAACTAAGCCCTCATGGCGCATTAGTTACAACGTGGCATACACCTAGCAACGAGATACAAAAAGCAGGACACGGCGCACTTGTCGAAACCCAAAACGGTGAATGGTTTATTACCTATTTAGCGAGTCGTCCACTGCGCTTTCCTGATAAACCGCTGCTTGCAAAGCATGGTCGTGGAATGTGTCCTTTGGGTCGTGAAACTGCAATTGATAGAATCGAATGGCAACAAGGTTGGCCAATCGCCGTTGGTGGGTCACATGCTAAACTGCAAATTCCAGAAGCAAATTTACCCGCCTGTGATTGGGGGATCTCTGAACATTTTACTGATAACTTTGATAACTCTAAACTAGATAATAACTGGCAAACATTACGTATTCCCTTTACCGATAAACTAGGCAGTTTAACTGAAAAATCAGGCGTGTTAAGGCTTTATGGAAATGACAGTTTAGTCTCACTCTTTGAGCAATCAACGATTGCTACACGCTGGCGTCACCACCATTTTAGCGCACAAACTAAAATGACATTTTCACCTGAAAATTTCCAGCAATCAGCAGGAATTTGTTGTTATTACAACACGAGTAATTGGACTTACTGCCTTATTGATTTTGATGAAGAGTTAGGTAAACGTTGCTTGCGTCTGATTCAGATTGACCAACAGATTGCAACTTTTCACCATTATGATGGTAATGAAATTATTGTGCCTGATAATATTGCACATGTCTGGATGAAAGTTGATGTTGAAGGTCTCGATTATTACTACAGTTACTCCTTTGATGGTGATAACTGGATACAGTTTGAGAAAAATTTCGAATCTTGGAAGCTATCAGATGACTATATTAATGGCCGTGGTTTCTTTACCGGTGCATTTGTAGGTTTACACTGTGAGGACATAAGTGGTGATGGTTGTTTTGCTGACTTTGAATCATTTACTTATCAAGCCAAATAAGATGAACGATTTATACTCGTTACCAATCAAAATGGTGTGTTTTCACCTATTTAAATTAAGGAAAGTGTATTGATGAAAAAATTTGGATTTATAGGCTTAGGTATTATGGGTAATGCAATGGCATTAAACTTAGTTAAAGCAGGATTAGATGTAACGGTTTGGAATCGAAATAGTGATAAATGTGATGAGCTAGTTGCACTTGGTGCTCATCAAGGAAAATCACCAAAGCAAGTTGCTGAAACATGCGATATTACTTTTACTATCGTTTCTGACCCTGCCGCTGCGTTAGCTATTTGCGATGGACCTGATGGTGTATTAGCAGGCATTGGAGAAGGTCGCAGTTACATTGATATGTCTACTGTTGACGATGCGACTTCACAAACTATTTCAGCAGCAATCATAAAAGCGGGAGGGCGCTTTTTAGAAGCACCTGTTTCTGGGACGAAAAAGCCAGCGGAAGATGGCACCTTAATTATTTTAGCTGCAGGTGACAAGTCTCTTTATGATGATGCTTTACCTGCCTTTGAAATAATGGGGAAAATGTCGCCTTACCTCGGTGAGATTGGTCAGGGTGCTAAAATGAAACTTGTCGTTAATATGATTATGGGGGGGATGTTAAGTATTTTCAGTGAAGGAATGTCACTTGGCCTTAAAGCAAACCTTGATGGTCAACAGTTGTTAGATATTATTGATGCAGGTGCAATGGCAAACCCTATGTTTAAAGTGAAAGGACCCATGTTGTTAGATGAAAATTACACAACAAGCTTCCCACTTAAACATATGCAAAAAGATATGAGGTTAGCTGTCGACTTAGGTGATAAATTAAATTTAACGTTGCCTACAGCAGCGATTACAAACGAATCTTATAAACAGGCCCGCAAAGCCGGTTATGCAGAAGAAGATATAGCTGCGATTTATAAAACAGTGAAATAAAGTTTAATCATTAAATTATATCGATTATATATTCTTGTCTTGGAACATTATGAGTTTAGATATGTTATTCGTACCATTAATCGCATGGCCTTTATTTAAGCTAGCACCACCTTGCATATTTTTGCTTTCGTTGCCGATTACAGTCGCAGGGTTGATGTTATTGTCTATAGTAATGCCTGCCAATAATCAAGCAGTCAAATCTGGTTTATTTGCTCCGCTCTTGTGCTCGCAGTATATTTTAATTTTAACAGTCTTTATGCACAATGCATTTCGCCGTTTTCTTTAACTGATATTCAGTTAATCGTAACGGGATCATTGAGGTTTTTATTTCAGCTTATATGAAGCTTTACTTCGAACTGTCGGTGTTGATATTTGGCTATAGCTTGGAATGAGTCTATTAATCGCGACAAGTTTACATTACCTAATACAAGCCATCCGCCATTGGACATTAAATATGTCGTAACGGCAAATGCTTCCATTATTATTGTATTAGAAACTATTTGGAGGGGCAAACTGACTATTTGATAGAACGAAAAACTGACACATTCAATAAAAATATTGTTTTGTTTACTGATTTTTTTTCGTTATTAATTTGACGTCGAGGTGCATCAACAGGCTCTTTAATAATAATAAGTAAAAACATAATTGTTGGCAACCGGTGACCAATCGCATGAAATACGTTATCAATTACTAAGTAATAATTTATACGAATACAGTCCCTAATTTGTATAAAGATTTACACAAAAAATCCCTCAACCTTAAAAGAATTGAGGGATTTTTATCTTTTAGTTCGCTGATGGTTTGTAAGTATTTAGCTTAAAAGGAAGTGCACCTTTTTTACTAATATCTAATAGCAATACGCTACCCGCAAGAGGTTCTTTTTCTAAACTTTCTTTATTTAAGCCCTGTGCAGCACTTGTGACAATTAATTGATTAAGGTTTATTCCACCAAATGCAATCATCGTCGGTTGGCTAATAGGTAAATATATTTCATCAATTTTTTCTCCTTCAGGAGAAATAACACAAATTTTACCCGTGCCATACATTGCAATCCAATAGTTACCTTCAGCGTCTACAGCGGCACCATCAGGGTATTCATCTTCTTGGGTAAATTTATAAAAAAGTTGTGCTTTTCCTAGCTTTTTTGTTGTTGAATTATAAGGGTACTTTAAAATTTTTTGTTTCGGCGTATCAGTAATATATAACCATTTACCATCGGGAGAGAATGCTTGTCCATTTATAATTGTATAGCCTTCCATTATCGTTTCGCAGATAACACTATTTTTAGTAATGTCAAAATAATACAAGTTTCCAGTCGCAGTCGTTGCATCTCCAATTGTTCCAGCGAGTAGATTCCCATCCGGAGTCGGTACGCCATCATTAAACCTTTGCGTAGGTTGATCACTTTCAGGGTCCATTATAAATTGAACAGCAGAGGAGAAATTTTCAAGAAGAAATAGACCAGATGATGCAGTCAAAATAATCTGATTCGTTTTGGTAAAAGCAAAACAAGCAGGGTTGAAATCGAATATGCGTGAGAATAATTTTTTATTTAAAGTGTCATAGCGATAAAGTGCTTTACCTAAAATATCGACCCAATACCATGATTCCTCTTGTTCATTCCAACGAGGACATTCCCCTAATTGCATCTCTAATTGTGCAAGTGTTTTTATGGTTGACATATTAATTGGCTCTCTTGAATCATGTTCGTTATATTTTTTAGTATAGTGGAACGTAGTTTTATTATTCAGGGTGATAATCAATCTGTTATTAATACTTTATTAAGGCTACCTGTTTTATAATGATATAAGTCGCTGTCGGTTTGTGTAAAAAGTATTCTTTATATTGGATTTTTTAACAGTACTTATTTCAAAGCTTGCCGTGATTGCTATACTATTTGGCTAAACTCTTTCAACTACTCGTTTTAAATTTATATTTAGGTCTGTATTTAAAGTGTCCTATTGAGTTTTGTTTAAAAGTAATGATATATACCATTACTTTTGTATCAATGAAAAACGTACCCACGTTTTTGAACGCCAGCGTTTAAACATCACAATGCCACGAATCCATTCATCCATTCCGATAGCTAAACATGCGCCTAAAACACCATATCCCCAATATATGCCGAGCATATAACTTGAAAGAACTGCGATACCCCACATACTCAGGATCCCTATTTGAACTGGAAACTTAATGTCACCAGCCCCTTTGAGCGCAGAGATGAAGATTAGATTAAATACACGACCTAATTCAATGAAAATTGATGCAGCTATCAGTATTGCGACGAGTTCAACAATTTCTTTGTCTTGTGTAAATAAATCTATAATCGGATATCTAAAAGTAAAGATTAATAATATTGCTGAAGTAGATACAATTAAACCTACTAAAAAATATTTTTGTACTCGTATTAAGATATCATCGTGCCAGCCTTTACCAATAAAATAGCTTGTTTGTATTTGTGCTGCTTGTCCTAATGCGAGAGAAAAGGCAAATGATAGTCGCGTAATGTTTTGCATATAAGTTAAAGCGGCTAAGGATGATGTTCCCATTTGAACGACAAAATATACAATCGTCATTTGAGCCATATTGTAAGAAAGTATCTCACCAGCATTCATTGCTCCAATCTTTATTATTCTTTGGAAGATTGCATTAGGAATGTTTCTAAAGTCTTTAAATGGTAGCTCAATATCTTTGGAACGAATTAATTGGCACATTAGAAGGGTTGCGACAATCTGGCTTGAGACTGTCGCAATGGCTACACCGGCTACGCCATATACAGGCAATCCAAAAGGTTGATATAGTGCAATATAATTACCTACAATATTAACAATACCTGCGACAAGATTGATAAACATAGGTGATCTAGAATATCCGTGACTTCGCAATATCGTTGTCAATACGATACCAATGGTTATGTTGAAAGTGAATGAACCACTAATGATCAGGTAATCATAGCCAAATTGAGCTACTTGCTCCTCTAAGCCAAAAAGTGAAATAAACGATTTAGCGCCTAAAAATACAGTAATGCTAAGCGCTCCTCCAACAACAACTGCTAACAAAATACTGGCAACGCCTACTTGAGCTGATTCTAATGTACGTGATGCTCCATTGTATTGTGCTATAAGAATGCCTGTACCACTGCTGACCATCATAGAAATTATGATTAGAAAAAACGAAATTTGGGCTATAACGCCAACTGCTGAAACAGCAAGATCAGAGTAGCCACTGAGCATGAAAACATCGGTAGTATTCAGTGCTGTGCGTAATAACACTTCTATAAAAATGGGCCAAGTTAACGCTATAATATTCATGCGTTTATTGAGCGTTGAAGACGAACTAAGCATAATAACCTTGATTGATTATGAAGGAGGAGGGACTATTGTTTGCAACAAACACATAGGAGTCTAAACGTTTGCTGGAAGTTAAAGCCACTAATTATTTAAAAAAGTAAATTAAAGTAATAATTCTATATGAGCGACCCTACCTAAAACAATGCAAAATATGGTTTATGTATTATTGTTTTTTCCCTTCTTTTTATTATGTGAATTACTGCATGTATTAGGTTTCTAATGACTGATTTGGTGTAGATGTCTGTGCATCACTCATTACTCGCATTACAGACTCAGTTATTGAGCGGTCGTTGAATGATAATCTAGGCGATTAGGTAGTCTCTATCCCGTCGTTTGCCTTGATTGTATTGTGTTTAAAATTATCCAAAATAAGCACTTCATCAACAAAGCAATATATTCTTCATTAGGCATTGGTCAGAAATAGTTATTAGGGATGTGGATGTCAAAAATGGTGTATTGTTAGATGTAAAAAAAGAGCTAACAGATAAATCTGTTAGCTCTTCTCATTAATAGTATTTAACTGTCATTAAACATTAAAGTAGATATAAATCCTTAATGAATAATCAACGTTAATCTATATGTTATTCCGCTACTGTTATCGAAATATCATCAACATAAAAGTCAACTGTTGTTTCACTTGCTTCAACATACAGGTTAGCTTCATTTGCTTCGGTTGTTATCGTATGCGTGTAAGCACCTGTTAGTTCTACCCAATCACCCGCGGTAACTGTTTCTGCCATAGTAAGTTCAAGATAATCAACGGTATCTACACCGTATTTTATTTCTAGAGTTAGCTTCATATCAGGTGTAACTGTACTAGCATCATCAGACAACCTAACCCATGCAGAAACGTTATAAGTTTCATCCGCTGTGAATAAGCCTACAACATCTTTTGATATACCATTCCAAGTAGCCGTGCGTCCTGTAACTAAAGCACTATTGTTACCGGTGTGTGCCTGGGCAGTGTTTAATGTTACTGTTGCAGCTCCATCTCCACGCGCTACCCATGAATCAAGTCCCGTTTCAAAGGTTGTGTTAAAGAATGCCGTTTCAGGGACAACTACCTCAGGAACAATAGAAATATCATCAACATAAAAGTCAACTGATATCTCACTTGCTTCAACATAAAGGTTAGCTAAAGTTGCTTGTGTTGCTATCGTATGCATGTAAGTACCTTGTAGCTGTACCCAAGCACCTGCACTTACTGCTGTAGAAGGAGTTAGTTCAAGGTATTGATTTTCTCCTTCTCCGGTATTTATTTCTAGTGATAGCTTCATATTAGGTGTAACTGTACTAGCATTATCAGATAGCTTAACCCATGCAGAAACGTTATAAGTTTGACCCGCTCTGAATAAGCCAACAACATCTGTTGAGATACCTTGCCAAGTTGCCGTACGTCCTTCAACTAAAGCGCTATTGTTACCACTATGTACTTCAGTTGTTTCTAACGTTACTGTTGCAGCTCCATCTCCACGTGCTACCCATGGTTCAATGCCAGCTTCAAAATCACCATTAGTTAAGATATTTTTAGAATTAGTATTAGAATCAGTATCGGTTTTAGCATTTAATGCTTCAGCAAAACCTTTTAACGCAGGTTTTTGGTTTAGGTCAGCATCAAACATTAATGGCCAGTCAATATTGCCGTAAAGGCTGATAATCCAACTGTCTGGATCAGATATACCCCATACCGTAATACCACCACGCTGTGCAGCAGGAACGACGTCTAAATAAGCTGCGACGATTGATTTGTAGCGTTGTTTTTGCGTCTCAGCAATTGCTGCTGTTAATGAAGTTGCATTCGCATCTTTATTCATACGAACGTCTAGTTCAGTGATCTTAACCTGTAGACCCGTATTCGCGGCTTTTTTTAATGCAGCAGTAATATTTTCGATGGTTGGGAAGGTATGTGTTACATGCATTTGGAAGCCAATACCATCAATGAGATTGTCTTCTTGTAGTCCATCGATCATGGTAAGCGCAGCGGTAAGCTTCGTATCATTCATCTCAAGATTGTAATCGTTGTAGTAAAGCTTCGCGGCAGAGTCTGATGTATCTGCTGCACGTGCAGTTGTATAGGCAATATTAATGTAATCTTCACCTATTTTCTCAGCCCAAGATATGCCGCCAAAAGTCTCGTTACTACCGCGATATGACCCATCTTTATCATTGAAAGCTTCATTGACTACATCCCAACTAGCAATATTTTTTCCTGCAAAGTGCTGCACAACCTCGGTGATGTGTGTGTTCATCACGTCAGTACAATCTGCTACATCGGTACAATCTTTCATCCAAGCTGGAGATTGGCTATGCCACACAAGAGTGTGCGCATGTACGGCCATACCATTATCATCAGCATAATCTACCAATGCATCCGCTTTATCAAAAGTAAAATCACCTTCATTAGGCTGTAGACCTTCTGGTTTCATGATGTTTTCGGCGGTGACCTGATTAAAGTGCTGTATTACAATCGCACTAATATTAGTATCTGTGATATTGGATTCAGATACTGCTGCACCGATTGGAAAACCGTCTCCAATTCTACTTGCAATTTCAGATAGGTTGCTTATCGCTGGGGTTTCAATCACTGTTTGATTGTCTGTTTGAGCATTTTTTTGATCATCACTTAATTCGCCGGAAAGGCAACCTGTTAATGTTATTGTTGTGCCGAGCACTAATATTATATTTTTAACGTTATTCATTGTTAACCTCGTGTAATTATTGAGTATAGATGAGCTTGATTTCATTTCTCTCAAATTAATGGCTGAACAGTGTCGAGGTATTTTTAATCGGAAACAGTATAAAATATGGTTAATTTGTTGTTGTTTTTTCCCCAATGTTTGATTGTGTGAATTGACACACGTATTTGCTTTTGGCCCATATATAAATATCTTATCATTAAATAATATGGTCATTAATATATCTATTTTACCTCTTTCAGGAAGTAATGATGGTTATGCTCTTTATGCGGTTATTATTACACAGGTAATTAAGTCATTATTGTTCCAAAAGAAAAATGTTTAAATTTTCACTTGTTACGCTATAACCCGATGCACTCAAATACTTCTTGTTCTGTATGCTGTGATCCTGATAATGAATAGAGCATTAGGTGTCAAGCCGATGATTGCCGAGTAGCATGCCCTAGATAAACAGGCTGCCTAACATATAATTATTTATTTATTCTTGATGATAAAACTTCAATATTTTTGTGATATAGAGCACGTTAAACAAATAGGTGAGTTTTCATATCAAATTTCATAATTGAATGAATCTACTAAAAAGCCAAATATTATCCTGAACTATATGCACAATTAATTAAACTGGAAAATCATAGGCATGACGGGATTATTTAAAAAAGTAGGTAGAATCAATGACGAAGAAAAAGACTCAATTCGTCCTCTTTTATTTGAACGCCACAGTGCAGAATACCTTGGCAAGAAGATCCTTGCTGATTACTGCGGTCATGATGATTTACTCAAAGATATTGTTGATGATGAACCAATAGCAGTGAAATAATCAGTTTCCTAAGGGAATAAGGAAAATGTTGTGTTGATAAGTAATTATTATTTAAAACATTATTCCAAACTAGTGGTTATTAACCTTTTTCATTCAAATTTTGTTCAATCAAAAGCATTCTGAGCAAGGCCTTCGATTGAAAACAATGATGTTACCAGCAAGATTGATTAGGTACTTGCCTAGGTTACTATTAGTTCCAATCTGAGTATGTTCGATGAGAGACCTGCTCGTTTTTTTAATTTAATACCAGTATTCATTTATTATCAGATAGTTAGCGAATATGGTGTTTGCATGTGATCTATTAAACAACCAGTTCAGTAATACTGGTATAAGTATAATCGAGACTAATTATGACGCATAATATTTTAAATCCAATACTAAAAGGCTTCAATCCTGATCCATCTATTATTCGTGTCGGGGATGACTACTACATTGCAACTTCAACTTTTGAGTGGTTTCCTGGTATTCAGATTCATCATTCAAAGGATCTTGTTAATTGGCGACTAATTAGTCATGCCTTAACTAGAACATCTCAACTTGATATGAAAGGGATGGACAATTCTGAAGGTGTTTATGCTCCAGCACTTACATACTCTGATGGGAAATTTTGGCTGTGCTTTTCTAATGTGCATGCTTGTAGAGGCGGGAACTGGATGGCAACACCGAGCTTTGTCATCACAGCGGAGAATGTAGAAGGCCCATGGAGTGATCCGGTTTCAATTGGTAATTATGGGTTTGATCCTTCTTTATTCCATGATGAAGATGGCAAAAAATATATGTTGAACATGGTCTGGGATGGCAGAGCAAATAGAAACTTCTTCGGGGGGATCGTATTGCAAGAGTTTGACTCCATTGCTGGCAAACTGGTTGGTAATGCACATAATATTTTTGAAGGAACGGTATTAGGCTGCACCGAAGGGCCACAAATGCTGAAAAAAGATGGCTATTACTACTTAATAACTGCAGAAGGTGGAACCGCACAGGATCACGCGGTTACTGTTTGTCGCTCTAAAAGTATCTTGGGTCCTTATGAGGTTCATCCTGATAATCCAATTTTAACCAGTCGCTTTCAGGAAGAAGCCGAGCTTTCTCGTGCGGGTCACGGTTTCCTTGTCGAAACACAAAAGGGCGAATGGTATCTAAGTCACCTGTGTGGTCGTCAAATTCGTAATCCTGAAGGTTACCAATTTATGCCTAAATATAACGATGGATTTTCCATTTTAGGGCGTGAAACTGCACTACAAAAAGCACATTGGCAAGACGGTTGGCCATATGTCACCTCAGGAAAAACCCCCGTTGTTGAGGTGGATGCACCAGATCTGGCTTTATGCCCATGGCCAACCGTCGCTGCACGTGATGATTTTGACAGCAATATACTGCGCCTTGATTATCAAACACTGCGTGAACCTATAAATGAAGAGTGGGTTTCATTAACTGAGCGTCCAGGTTACCTGCGCTTAAAAGGGCGTCACTATCTTTCTTCGCGTTACGAGCAAAGTATGATTGCACGTCGCTTTCAGTCTCATCATGCGAGTGCCGAAACTAAAATGGAGTTTAGTCCAAATACACCTTATCAAATGGCGGGGTTATGTGCGTATTACGCTAGAAATGGACACTATTTTCTCAAGATGACTGCAACAGATGAAGGCAAGCGTGTTCTGCAAGTGGTGGGTAACATTAATGAAAACTACGGGGAATATTCAGAAGAGGTCGCCATTGGTGATGTCAGCGTTGTATATATGCGCTTAGTACTTGATAAACAATGGTATAAATTCAGTTATTCTCTCGATGGAAAAGCTTGGCACGCCATTGGTCCTGCATTAAATAGTACACCTTTATCTGATGAAGGTGGCCCCGATATTTTCCGCTTCACAGGTAGTTTTGTAGCATTATTTGCTGCAGATATTACCGGACTGAAAGCATCTGCTGATTTCGACTATCTTGAATACTTAGAGTCTTAACGCCATCAACCTCATTTTTAAATAGAGGCGTAAATTTTTCAATAAGGGGGGATAATAAGAATGTTTATTTTCCCCCCCCCCTTTTTTACGAGTCAATCTAAATCAAAGAGACTAAATAATATAATAGTAGTAAAAATCATAGGAATTTTAATCTTTCTTACCCTTTGGTTTATTTCTTTACCGTAATTTCAACCCAATCAAGCTAGCTTCGTCGATAAATTCAAATATAAGTCACAGAAACTAAAAAACATAAAAGAAGTGAAAGTTATCGGAAATTTAACCTTAGCTAGCCTTGGATATACTCCGTTATAAATCAATTTCAATAACTTTATGAGTAAAATGCAATGAATAAACAAGATATTAAAGAACAAAATCTAAGCGATGCAGAAGTCGTGACTAAACGAGATCTTGACCGTGCAAATTCGTTAAAACCGATCTCCTCGCCACTTGTTACACATATTTACACCGCGGATCCTTCTGCACATGTATTTAATGGCAAGATTTATATTTATCCATCTCATGACGTTGAAACAGGTAAACCATTAAATGATAACGGTGACCATTTCGATATGAAAGATTATCACGTGATTTCACTCGATCGTCCGTTTGGTAAGTCGACTGATCATGGTAATGCACTTGACGTAAAAGATGTGAAATGGGCTGAACGTCAAATGTGGGCGCCAGATGCAGCTGAAAAAAATGGTAAATACTACCTATACTTTCCGGCTAAAAATTATGATGGTGTATTTCATGTAGGTGTTGCTGTCGGTGATGCGCCAGAAGGGCCTTTTGTTGCACAAGACACACATATCGAAGGAACATTTAGTATTGATCCTGCAGTATTTCAAGATGATGACCAACAATACTATATTTATTTTGGCGGGCTATGGGGCGGTCAACTACAAAACTGGCGTGACGGAGAATTTGGTGAAGAAAAATATCCTGCAGATAATGAACCTGCTCTATTACCTCAAGTTGCTAAATTATCTGAGAATATGCTTGATCTTACTGAATCTGCTCGTAGTATCGAGATTTTGGATGAAAATGGCGAGTTAATTTTGACAGGTGATACGGATCGTCGCTATTTCGAAGGCCCTTGGTTACATAAACATAATGATACCTATTACTTCTCTTACTCAACGGGGGATACTCACAAAATTGTTTATGCTACTAGCAAGTCACCATATGGTCCATTTACTTATCAAGGCGTCATTTTAGCGCCTGTTTTAGGTTGGACAACCCACCACTCGGTTGCTCAGTTCGAAGGGAAATGGTATCTGTTCTACCATGACTGTTCGTTATCTGGTGGCCAAACACACCTGAGAAACATAAAAATGACAGAGTTAGTACATAATGAAGATGGTTCTATTCAAACTATTCTACCATATGATAATGAAGCTCAAATATAGCATTGTTAAAAACTCAGGTTCATTTTAACCTGAGTTTTTAAACTGGATTAGATGTATAAATTTTTTTGTTTTTTCAAATATTAATTTCCGATAGATAAAACTTAATTACTCCATAAAACCCTGATCAATATCATCTTTGTGTTCGTTTGCAGTGAACTCTTTATTGATGCCTGTGCGCTTTTAAGTTGTTGAAGCATAGGGTGTTTTTTCTTTTTCTGGCGCTTTTTATTTTATTTTTAAAAGCAATTTTATTTATATAATAAGTGTTTTTGTGATCTTGTTTGTTAAAACAAAATAACAGAATTAACTTGTTATTTTTCACAATTTTTTTTCTATTTTAAATCGTCATAGTGTCCTTATATTAATTAATCACAATTATTCGGAGCAACATTATGATCAATATTCCACAAGTAAAACTAGGTATCGTGGCTGTAAGCCGTGACTGTTTTCCTATCACTCTTTCTGATCAACGTCGTAAAGCAGTTGTTAAATCATGTGCTGAAAAAGAAATTAGCGTTATTGAGTTAAATACGATTATCGAAAATGAAAATGACATGCTAAAAGCATTAGCTGAAGCAAAAGAAGCTGGCATTAACTCATTAGTTATTTATCTTGGTAACTTTGGACCTGAAGGCCCTTTAACACAAATGGCGCAACGTTTTGATGGCCCTGTTATGTTTGTTTCTGCAGCAGAAGAGTCAACTGCATGCCTTGCTGATGAGCGAGGCGATGCGTATTGCGGTATGTTAAATGCCTCATATAGCGCAGGTTTGCGTAATATTCGCCCACATATTCCTGAGTATCCAGTGGGTACACCAACAGAAGTTGCAACAATGATTGGTGAGTTTGTACCTGTAGTGCGTACTATATTAGGCCTTAAAGGTCTTAAGATCTTTAGTTTTGGTCCACGTCCACAGGATTTCGTTGCTTGTAACGCACCTATCAAGGCGTTATTTGACCTTGGTGTTGAAATCATGGAAAACAGTGAACTTGACCTTTACGACCTATACCTTGAGGCTGCGGGTCATAAAGATATTCCTGCAATTATCGCCTCTATGGAAGCAGAACTTGGTGATAACAACCCATATCCTGATCTACTGCCTAAGCTTGCACAATATGAAGCCGCATTACTTGATTTCCATAAAGCGAATCTTGGAGCCTCAACGTTTGGTGTATTTGCTAATAAGTGTTGGCCTTCATTTGAAAAATTCTTCGGCTTTGTTCCATGCTTTGTAAATGCACGATTAGCTGAACGTGGTATTCCTGTTGCTTGTGAAGTGGATATTTATGGTGCGCTTTCTGAGTACATGATCACCTGTGCAACAAATTTGCCAGCAACGTTACTAGATATCAACAACTCAGTGCCAACGGATATGGTTGAAGCAAATGCTGAAGTGATGGGTAACTACACTGCAAAAGACCTATTCATGGGGTTCCATTGTGGTAACACTGCATCTAGCTGTATGAAAAATTCTCAATTGCGTTTCCAAAAAATCATGCACAGCCTGATGGAGCCAGGTAAAGCACCAGATATCACACGTGGGACACTTGAAGGTCAAATCAAGCCTGGAGAAGTAACATTGTTCCGTTTGCAGTCAACTGCAGATACCAAGCTCCGCGCTTATGTTGCTCAAGGTGACATTCTGGATATCGACCCACAATCATTTGGTTCTATCGCAGTCTTTGCTATTCCTGAAATGCAGCGTTTTTACCGCCATGTATTGATTCAAAAGCGTTATCCGCATCATGCCGGCGTTGCCTTCGCTAATGTTGGTAAAACAATGTACCAAGTACTGAATCTGCTGGGAGTAACAGATATTGATTACAATCAACCAGCAACAGAGCGTTACCCAAATGAAATTCCTTGTATGTTCTTAAACTAAGACCACAGTACTAAAAAATAATAAACCAAAGTGCATGGTATTAACCTCATGCACTTTTTTATGAAAAGGATCAAGTCATGACGCAAACAGTTAAAAAAGCATGGGGGGATTTTCATCTCTACTCCCTAAAAAACACGCAAGGTACTCAAGTTGATATTTCACAGCTTGGTGCCACCATTGTTAATTTTTTTGTCAATGATAAAAACAACCAGCGACAGAATATTGTTTTGGGGTTTAAGCAACCTCAAGATTACTTGGCTACCAAAGCTTATATTGGTAGCGTTGTCGGGCCATGGGCAAACCGAATTGCTAACGGTAAGTTTCCACTAAATGGTAAAACAATTGAGCTTGAATTAAATGAAGGTAACAATCATCTGCACGGCGCTTCAATCCAGCTAGACAAACAGCGTTGGACAGTTGAATCTTTTAACCAACAAGAGATTTGCCTAGCAATCAAAACGAAAGAGGGTGACGCGGGTTATCCTGCAAATATCAACTTTACCGTTAAGTATGCATTAAATGATGACAATGAGCTTTCTGTTGAATATGGCGCAACCACTGATAAAGGTGTACCGATTAATGTAACGCAACATACTTATTTTAATTTATCAGGTTGTCATGGGAAAATTGTCGACCACTCTGTCGTGATTGTTGCAGATCATTATTTGAAAATTAATGAACAATCTATTCCAATTAGCAAAGAATCTGTTAGCGAAACGGCAATGGATTTACGCACCAAAAAAGTCATCCAAGAAGGCATCACTGCGAATGAGCAACAAATAAAATTAGTGAATGGTTACGATCATTGTTGGTGTTTAAATCAAGAAGAATTTGCTTTAGCTGCTCAAGTTAATTGTGAATTTACAGGGTTACAATTGGAGGTCTACACCGATCAAAATGCCATTCAGTTTTATACCGGTAATTGGTTATCGGGAGAAATTGGGCGGGAAGGTAAAGCTTATGATGCTTATTATGGATTATGCCTTGAAACACAACACTACCCTGATCAAGTGAATATGCCGGAGATTGCACAAGCTTGTATTTATTCCCCACATCGTCCTTATTCGCACAAAACCGTTTTTAAAATAACACGAAGTTAATTGGTTCTAAATGGAGCAATGGTTTTTTCATCGCTTGGTTATAGATAAATACAATATCGATATTAAATTTCTTAGAGTAGGGAGGTATATCAAAAATGAAAATAGGCGGCTAAAAAACCGTTGAGTGATACTTGTTTAGATAAAAATATCATATCAATTGCTATCTCAACACACTAGCCCAAAGGAATGTGCAGAGTCTGATATTTTTAATGCAAAGGCTCAAATAATAATATGTAGAGAGTTTGGAAAATAGTTAAACCGTCAAGTTTCGAATTCAGAATAATTAAGCTTCTTAGTCTGATTAGAAATTAAAATTACTTTAACAGGAATATATTATGTTACGACGTACCAAAATTGTTACGACTTTAGGACCTTCTACAGACCGTGATAATAACCTTGAAAAAATTATCGTTGCGGGAGCAGATATGGTTCGCATGAATTTTTCACATGGTGAACCTGCAGATCATATAAAACGTGCTAAACAGGTACGAGAAATTGCTGCTCGTTTAGGAAAACAAGTGGCTATTATGGGGGATTTACAAGGCCCTAAAATTCGTATATCCACATTTAAAGATAAAAAAATTCAATTAGTTATTGGTGACCAATTTATTCTAGATAGTGACATCCAAAAAGGTCAGGGTGATCAGCAAGCTGTTGGTCTTGATTACAAAACATTACCGCAAGAGGTGATCTCAGGTGATGTTTTATTACTTGATGATGGCCGAGTTCAATTAGTTGTTGAAAAGGTTATCGGTAACCAAGTCCACACGACGGTATCGATTGGTGGATTCTTATCTAATAATAAAGGTATTAATAAAAAAGGGGGGGGATTATCAGCCGCCGCATTAACACCTAAAGATAAAAAAGACATCATCACTGCTGCTGAAATTGGTTGTGATTACCTTGCCGTGTCTTTCCCTCGTAATGGTGAAGATATTCATTATGCACGCCGGCTTGCAAAAGAGGCTGGCTGCCATGCCAAAATAGTCGCTAAAGTAGAACGTGCTGAAGCAGTAGAAACTCAGGAAGCGTTAGAAGATATTATCCTCGCTTCTGATGTTGTTATGGTCGCTCGTGGTGATTTGGGTGTAGAAATTGGTGATGCACGTTTGGTAGGCGTACAAAAAAATATGATCCGAACAGCACGTCGGTTAAATCGAGTCGTTATAACCGCAACACAGATGATGGAGTCGATGATCTCTGCTCCAATGCCAACAAGAGCAGAGGTAATGGATGTCGCAAATGCAGTATTAGATGGCACTGATGCAGTAATGTTATCAGGTGAAACAGCCGCAGGTGATTATCCTGTTGAAACGGTTAAAGCGATGAGTGAAGTTTGCCTCGGTGCAGAAAAGCATCCAAGTATTAATATTTCAAAGAACCGTATGAATTATATGTTTAATGATCCAACTGAAGCATTGGCGATGACTACAATGTTTGCAGCTAATCATACAATGGGTATCAAAGCGATTATTTCCTTAACAGCTTCGGGGACGACACCTTTATTAATGTCACGTCTTAGCTCTGGTTTGCCTATTTTTGCACTTTCAAGTAATACTCAAACGTTGAATTATTGTGCATTATACCGTGGAGTAATACCGATTAATTTTAATTCGACGACCACTAATAATGATGTGTTTACACGCAATGCAATTGAAATATTACAAGAAACGGGATACTTAAATAAAGGAGAGCTTGTATTAATTACTCATGGTAATGAACACTATGCAGGCTCAACCAATACCTGCAAAATAGTTGAAGTATAAGTTTCAACTGCCCTTAATAATATAAAAATGCTTCTAAGTAAGAAGCATTTTTTAAAATCATTCAGGAAATTTGGCTGCTTATTTTAATCATTATTATCAATACTGTTAGATTGAATAACTAACATGCTTAATTCGATAATCCTTTGGCGTAATACCGATATCTTTTTTAAAGACAGTATACATGTACTGTAATGATGGATAGCCACATAAAACTGGGACATCTGCAATCGAAATATCAGTAGAAGCTAGTAATTCACAAGCGCGTTTTAGTTTTGAGTTATGTATTTCTTGATGTACTGAATGTCCTCTTTCTTCTTTAAAACGTATTTCCAGATTAGATCTGGAAATTCTCAACGAATCTAAAACTTGATCAACTTTAATTCCGTTATAAGCATTATTACGAATATAGTGCATCGCTTTAATCACATAAGGGTCTTTAATAGCTTGAAAATCACTGCTTTGTCGTTCAAATACCTCCACTGCAGGAACCAGAATTCGAGGATACTTAACATCTTTTGTTTGGCCGGCTTCATTTACATCAGGTGACTCTAACTCGACCAAGTGTTTATGTAATAATTGCGCTGCAGAATACCCCATTGACTTACAGGCTTGTCCTACAGAACTTAATGAAACCCTTGTCAAATAACGTGTTAACTCCTCATTATCAATACCAATAATTGCGATTTGATCGGGTACCATCAGGTTAAGATGATCACACAATTGAAGTAAATGGCGAGCTCGCGCATCCGTCACCGCTATAATGCCGATAGGTGTTGGCAAACTTTGTAACCAGTCGGCTAATCGGTTCATATCATACTGCCATGTTTGTGGTGCAGTTCGGTGCCCCCGATATACTGAACTATAATACCCTTCACGATTTACAATATGGTTAAAAGCTTTTTCTCTTTCACTCGCCCAACGGGTTTTATTATCTTCAGGTAGTCCGTAGAAAGCAAAGTGCTCTAATCCTTTGTCCTTTAAATGATGAAATGCGGTATTAACCAAATTAACATTATCTGTCGCAATATAAGGCACGTCGGGATAGTTTTTTTCATTTTCATAAGAGCCTCCAATCCCAATAACCGGAATCGATAAATGAGATAATAGTGATTCAATTTCTGGGTTATCCAAATCTGCAATAATACCATCCCCAATCCAGTCATGAATATTTTCAAGGTTAGTACAAAAATCTTCTTCAAAGAAAATATCCCAATCACATTGAGTTGCTTGTAAGTATTCGCCAATCCCTTTAATTATTTGACGATCATATGCTTTATTAGCATTAAACAATAAAGTAATACGGTAATTATTTTTCATCAGGAAGACCCTTAATTAAATTGATTACAGCCACAGCATTTAAAAAACATGTGGAGGATAAAATACAAAGGTCTAGTCTTTAATTTACTAAAAATATAGTGACCTTTATTTTGTCAGCCTAGGTATTGTGAAAATATTTAGATAATAGGAAGTTAAGAATAAAATTAATAACGAAGCTGGCATTAATTTGATTAAATACAAACGATCATGAAGTCAATGGATTAGTTCATCGTTTGAACGAAAAATCTTACTACACTAAAATATGAAATTAACCCTTATTTAAAATCTAAAGGGGTGGTGTTGAGTAATATCGCTGCCCCCATCCTCTTGTTGGCAATATTAATGTTTTTAATATAGCAATACGAAGCCTAACTGATTATCGCCTGCTATCTTTGTGATCAAGGGCTCAATCATTAAATCAGTGAAAGACGGTATCAAAAAACGTAATTGTAGATATGTAAGGCATACGAGTATCTTTTCTAAAGAAACGCGTATTTCACATTGGGAGACTTGCTCTCTCTATTATGAAACATTTAATTAAAGAAAAGGAACGTTGTATGTTTATTGGTATTGACCTTGGAACCTCTGGAGTTAAGGCCATTCTACTTGATAAAAGTGGGCTTATTTTAGGAACAAAAACTGTTCCATTATCTGTTTCTCGACCTGCAGCATTATGGTCAGAGCAGGATCCTCAAGAATGGTGGAGTGCAACAGACCAAGCAGTTAAAGAGTTAGCTAAAGATATCGACCTATCTCATGTAATTGCAATTGGTTTGGCGGGGCAAATGCATGGTGCTACGCTATTAAATGATAACGGTGAAGTACTTCGTCCCGCTATTTTATGGAATGATGGCCGTTGTGCTGCCGAATGTCTTGAAATTGAACAGTTAGTGCCAAATAGTAGAGAGATTACCGGCAATATTATGATGCCGGGATTTACTGCTCCAAAGCTTAAATGGGTGCAAAAAAATGAGCCAGAGTGCTTTGCTAAGATAGCTAAGGTATTGTTACCAAAAGATTATATACGTTACCGCATGACCGGTGATTTTGCATCAGATATGTCAGACTCCGCCGGAACAATGTGGTTAGACGTAGCAAAACGTGATTGGAATGATGAGTTACTAGCTGCTACAGGACTAACTCGTGAACAGATGCCTAAATTGTATGAAGGTAGTAACGTTACTGGCGTTTTATCAAAAGAGATTGCTAAAGCATGGGGTATGGCTTGTGTGCCTGTTATTGCAGGTGCAGGTGATAATGCTGCTGGTGCAATTGGTGTTGGTATTACCCAACCAGGTCAAGCAATGCTTTCATTGGGTACATCGGGTGTCTATTTTGCAGTCACAGACGGCTTTGCTGCTAATCCTGAGTCAGCATTACACACTTTCTGTCATGCACTACCAGCTTCTTGGCACTCTATGTCAGTAATCTTAAGTGCGGCTTCTTGTTTAGATTGGGTGGCAAAACTAACAGGGGCAGCAAGTGTTCCTGAGATGCTTGCTGAAGTTGAAGCCGAAGCTGCTGCAGATTCAGATGTTATTTTCCTTCCATACTTATCGGGTGAGCGTACTCCACACAATAACCCGCACGCTAAAGGCGTGTTTTTTGGCATGACACATGAAACAAAGCGCCCAGAGTTAGCGAAAGCGGTATTAGAAGGTGTTGCATTTGCCTTTGCTGATGGTTTAGATGCGTTACATGCAACGGGTAATGAACCAGATGAGATTTCGTTGATTGGTGGTGGCGCACGTAGCCCTTATTGGCGTCAAATGCTCGCAGACGTGTTCAATAAAAAACTTGTTTACCGTGCTGGTGGGGATGTCGGTCCTGCACTAGGTGCTGCACGTCTTGCGCATTTAGGTGCAACGGAAAATGCAAAAATTGAAGAAGTATGTCCAGTACCAGGATTAATTCAAACGCATAGTCCTAACAGCGAAAGCCATGCTAGCTATTCAGTTAAGCGAGAAACATTCCAAAAACTTTATGTTCAAGTAAAAGATCTTTTTTAAATCCATATTCCTACTAATATTTGGCATTACTTTGTAATGACAAATTCGTAATATAAAAACTATAGAGAGCGAATAAAATGAGTAATCAATTAGAACAACTGCAAAAATTAACCACAGTCGTAGCAGATACTGGTGATATTGAAGATATTAGAAAGTATCAGCCAGAAGATGCAACAACTAATCCTTCTCTAATTCTTAAAGCCGCTCAGCTTAAAAGCTATGCACCGCTTATTGAGTCTTCAGTTGCTTATGCAAAAATGCAAAGTGAAGATCAAGCTCAACAAGTCATCGATACTAGTGACATGCTTGCCGTTAATATAGGTAAAGAAATTCTAAAAGCAGTGCCTGGACGCATTTCAACTGAAGTTGATGTTCGTCTTTCATACGATACAGAAAAAACAGTATTAAAAGCGCGAAAACTTATACAAATGTACAATGATGCCGGCGTTACTAACGATCGTATTTTGATTAAAATAGCATCGACTTGGCAAGGTATTCGAGCTGCTGAAATTTTAGAAAAAGAAGGTATCAACTGTAATTTAACACTTTTATTCTCATTTGCTCAAGCGCGTGCATGTGCTGAAGCAGGGGTTTACCTTATCTCGCCTTTTGTTGGTCGAATTATGGATTGGTATAAAGCAAAAGAAGGTCGTACTTTTGAAGCCGTAGAAGATCCAGGTGTTATTTCTGTAACTAATATTTTCAACTATTACAAAGACCATGGCTATAAAACCGTTGTGATGGGAGCAAGTTTCCGTAACCTTGGTGAAATTACTGAGCTAGCTGGATGTGATCGTCTAACAATTAGCCCTGCTTTATTACAAGATTTAAGCGAATGTAACGAGCCACTAGTTGCAAAACTTCTAGATAATGGCGCAACTAAAGCACAACCTCAAAAAATAACTCAATCAGAGTTCCTATGGGAACATCAACAAGATCAGATGGCATTTGATAAGTTAGCTGAAGGTATTCGTGGCTTTGCTGTCGACCAAGTGAAATTAGAAGATATGATTTTAGGCTATCTCGCCTAGACACTACAGCAATATAACGATTAAAAATAAATAGTATAAATAATTAAAATTTTTAAAATAGGAATATTATGAATCGCAAACCGTTAGCAAATGCCATCCGTGCATTAAGCATGGACAGTGTACAAAAAGCCAATTCAGGTCACCCTGGTGCACCGATGGGCATGGCAGATATTGCAGAAGTTTTATGGAGAGATCACTTAAACCATAATCCAACTAATCCAGATTGGTTAGACAGAGATAGATTTGTTTTGTCTAATGGTCACGGGTCTGTACTACTTTATTCATTATTACATCTAAGTGGTTATGACTTATCTATTGAAGATATGAAAAGTTTCCGTCAATTACATTCTAAAACGCCAGGTCATCCTGAATATGGTTATGCACCAGGTATTGAAACAACAACGGGTCCACTAGGACAAGGTATTGCTAATGCTGTTGGTATGGCAATGGCAGAACGTTCACTTGGTGAGCAGTTCAATAAAGAAGGTCACGAGATTGTAGATCATAACACTTACGCATTTATGGGTGACGGTTGTATGATGGAAGGTATCTCTCATGAAGTATGTTCACTAGCCGGTACATTAGGTCTTGGTAAACTAACGGCATTTTGGGATGACAACGGTATATCAATTGACGGTGAAGTTGAAGGTTGGTTCTCAGACGATACACCTAAACGTTTTGAATCATACGGTTGGCATGTTATTCCAGCTGTTGATGGCCATGATGCAGATGCAATCAATGCCGCTATTAAAGCAGCTAAAGCTGAAACAAGTAAGCCAACACTTATTTGCACTAAAACAATCATCGGCTTTGGTTCTCCAAATAAAGCAGGATCTCACGATTGCCACGGTGCACCACTAGGTGCAGAAGAAATTGCAGCAACACGTAAGCAACTTGGATGGGAGCATGGTCCTTTTGAAATTCCGTCGGAAATCTACGCTCAGTGGGATGCGAAACAAGCAGGCAAAATTAAGGAAGCAGCGTGGGATAAGAAATTTGCAGCTTATGAAGCGCAATATCCTGAGCTGGCAGCTGAATTCAAACGTCGCGTAAGTGGTGAACTTCCTGCTCAATGGGAAGAAAAATCAAGCGCTATTATCGCTGATCTTCAAGCAAAACCTGCAAATATTGCCTCACGAAAAGCATCTCAAAATGCACTTGAAGCATTTGGCGCAATGTTACCAGAATTCATGGGTGGGTCTGCAGATCTTGCTCCCTCAAATCTAACTATGTGGTCTGGTTCTAAATCATTAACGCAAGAAGATTTCTCAGGTAACTACATCCATTATGGTGTGCGTGAGTTTGGTATGACTGCCATTATGAACGGTATCGCGTTACATGGTGGTTTTGTTGCTTACGGCGCGACATTCTTAATGTTTATGGAATATGCGCGTAACGCAATGCGTATGGCCGCACTAATGAAGATCCAAAACATTCAAGTGTATACACATGATTCAATCGGTTTAGGTGAAGACGGTCCAACGCATCAACCCGTTGAGCAAGTTGCATCACTTCGTCTAACACCTAACATGAGCACATGGCGCCCATGTGACCAAGTTGAGTCTGCAGTTGCTTGGAAATATGCGATTGAACGTAAAGATGGTCCTACATCACTTATCTTCTCTCGTCAAAACCTTGAACAGCAGCCACGTGATACTGCACAGGTAGCAAACATTGCTAAAGGTGGTTATATCCTTTTAGATTGTGCTGGTAAACCTGACATTATCTTTATTGCAACGGGTTCTGAAATTGAGTTAGCTGTTGCTTCTGCTGCAAAATTAACGGCTGAAGGCAAAAAAGTACGTGTTGTTTCTATGCCTGCAACAGATCTGTTTGACAAGCAAGATGCTGCATACCGTGAATCTGTTTTACCTGCTGACGTAACTGCACGTGTTGCAATTGAAGCTGGTATTGCTGATTTTTGGTATAAATATGTTGGTTTGAATGGTCGTATCATTGGTATGACAACATTTGGTGAATCTGCACCTGCAGATGAACTATTCAAAATGTTTGGTTTCACCATTGAAAATGTTGTAAACAACGCAAAAGAGCTTTTAGTTTAAATTAGTTAATATTGATAGCTAAAATCGCTAATAAATAACCTTTTGTGAAATAAACTATTTTGCAGAAGGTATTTTTTTAACTACCCACAATAAAACATATCAATGAATAACTCACTCCGATGGGGCCTTTTTGTTTTCTTTCATTATCTTTTGATAAGAAAAAACTGATAATTCTTTTCTAATTTTCTATCATTTTAAATATGGTAACCGCAGTTATATCTCCATTTAACTCATGAATTGCTATTACGAAATATCGTATTAATGTTTATATTTTTATTGTTCCCCCTACCTTTTTAAATAACTTTGAAATACATCACACTTATATAACTTATTGATTTTAAATTATTATCTTGTTATTTGTGTACTTAGATCTCATATAATAAATATCGTAACGCTATTGTTATTTATCGCAAATTTATTATGTTAATTAATAAGACAGAATGGATTCAGTAAATAGAATTAGTCAAATTATCTTGGAGAATGAAATGAATATAATTCGGTTGTCAGTGAAAGAAAAGATTGCTTATGGTCTTGGTGATATGGGATGTAACTTTGTTTGGCAGACAGTTATGCTTTTTTTAGCCTACTTTTATACGGATATATATGGGTTATCACCTGCACACATGGGAACGATGTTCCTATTAGTTCGTTTTATAGATGCGGTCACGGATCCCATTATGGGTTCTATCGTTGATAGAACTAAATCAAAACACGGTCGCTATCGCCCTTATCTACTATGGATAGCTATCCCATTTGGCTTTGCTTGCATGCTTGCATTTTATACTCCTGATGTCGGAGAAACAGGAAAGATTTTTTATGCGTATGCTTCTTATATATTCTTAACGCTAATGTATACCGCGATTAATGTACCTTATTGTGCAATGGCTAATGCATTAACCAATGATTAACAAGAGCGTACTTCCTTACAATCATACCGCTTTGCATTGAGTACTGCAGGGGGATTAGTGGTTGCGATGGTAGCACTTCCTCTGGTTGATCTTATTGGAGAAGGTGATGTTCAGAAAGGTTATTTAGGTGCAATGGCAATAATGGGCGCTGGTGCAATTGCTCTCTTTTTTTACAGTTTCGCTAATGTAAAAGAACGTTTTGTCGCAGAGAATGAAGAACAATCATCGGTATTTAGTGATTTGAAATTGTTATTCAAAAATAATCAATGGCGCGTATTATTCATCCTGAATGTACTATTGTTGGCGGGCGTTGTCTTAAAAGGCGCCTCAACTATGTACTACGTCAACACTGTAATGGGACGCGCTGATCTTGCAACTACATTCATGGTTGCTGGGATGATTGCTAATATTATTGGTGCTATAGGTTCTGCTCCTTTATTGGGACGTTTTGAGAAAGCTGCTGTATATAAAGTACTTATAATTATTTCTGGCATATTATCTGCCGCTTTATACTTCGTTGAACCGACCAGTGTTTATATAATATTCATGCTTGTCATTGTGTTAGGCATTGTACAGATGAGTACTACTCCTATTTTATGGAGCATGATGTCAGATATCGTAGATTACGAGAAAACACGTAGTAACCGGTCTTTGAGTGGCATGGTATTTTCAACTAACCTATTCGCCATTAAGTTGGGTATTGCTCTAGGTGGTGCATCTGTTGGGTGGATCTTGGCGGGTGCTGGTTACGTTGGGGGAGCAGAGACTCAGTCATCAGCTGCAATTACTGCAATCAATTTACTCTATACCATTATTCCTGGGATTATTTTTGTGTCTCTTGCCGTCGTTATATCATTTTATAAGCTTGATAATAAAAAGTTAGCTCAGATTAAAGCTTTATTAAAGCTGGCTAAAGAAAAAAGTAGTGATGAATATGAGGGTGCCCGTGTCAGAGGACAAAGTTATTAAGCTTGTCAGTTAAACAAAATGTGAGCTGATTTATCCAATTGATTTATCGTTATTTGTCTACTAAAAACATAATCTAGTGGATAAAACGATAAATCAGGAGGAGCGAATACTGGTGATGTTAATCAGATATTTAAACGACAAGTTGGTCAGAAATACGCTTTTTAAAGCATTAAATATCAATGTATTAATCATAGAAATAAGGTAGAAATAATAATGGCTGCAGTAGAATTTAAAAATATAGACAAAATTTATTCAGGCAATACGCAAGTAGTTAAAAACTTTAATCTAAAAATAGAAGATGGTGAATTTATTGTATTTCTTGGTCCTTCAGGCTGTGGTAAATCTACTACATTACGTATGCTTGCAGGATTAGAGGAAATTTCTGCTGGTGAAATTATTATCGGCGATGATGTGATTAATAATATTGAGCCTAAGGATAGAAATATTGCGATGGTCTTTCAGAGCTATGCTTTATATCCACACATGACTGTATATGAAAATATTGCTTTTACATTAAAATTATCTGGATTAAGTAAACAACAGATTAGAGATAAGATAAGACCTATAACGGATATGTTACAACTCACGCCATTATTGGATCGTAAACCACGCGCATTGTCTGGTGGACAGAGACAGCGTGTTGCTATGGGAAGAGCGATGGTGCGTACTCCGGAAGTATTCTTATTTGATGAGCCTCTTTCAAATCTTGATGCAAAATTGCGTAATTCAATGCGTCGTGAAATTAAACGACTACATAACAAGTTACAAAAGACCACCATTTATGTTACGCATGATCAGGTTGAGGCGATGACATTAGCTGATCGAATTGTTATTTTACGCGATGGTTTCATTGAGCAAGTTGGTACCCCAGAAGAGATTTATCAAACGCCTGCAAATGAATTTGTTGCTGGTTTTATTGGCAGTCCAACGATGAATCTGATTCAAGGTAAAATCAAAAAATCTGGTGAAGGGTATATCGAACTTGAAGGGCAACGCCTTCCATTACCAGTGAAAGATATTACAGTATTAGAAGATCAAAATGTTTTAGTCGGCATTAGACCGTGTGATATACATTTAACCGCTGAACTACTTGAGTATCCCTTTACGATTAAAGTCAAAGTACAAACATGTGAATTATTGGGATCTAGCATACATATAGAAACAAAATTAGGTGAATATACTTTAACCGTAGAAACACCATCATCTGATTTAATAGAAGAAGGCCAAGTCATTGACCTTTATATTGATAAGTCAAAAATACACATTTTCGACTCAAAATCGGGTGATGCAATCGTGGCATAACTAAGATTATTATATCACTCTGATAAAGTGTGGTGTTGTAACCTTGTTATAAGCACTTAATTTTAAATGAATAGAGAAAAGAAAAGTAAGGTAATGTTTTATTAGATTGCTTTATTAATTCTGGTTGAATTATTGAATATCATATCAATTCATTTTCTAGTTACTATTAAACGCTCTAAACTTATGGATGAGATCTTTATGGCTAAATTGTTATTGTTAATTGATACGATGTTTTATTACGACAGAGAAGTATTGAAAGGTATTAAAGCTAAAGTAGATGAATGTCAGTTAAAATTATCTATTCATTTAGAGTCGATTGATAATGTGGCTGATATACTTTCTCAGCATTGGGACTATGTGATTGCAGATTTCGATAAACCGGATGTTCATCGAGTCATTCCTCGTTTAAAGAGTAATGTGCTTATTTACTCTAGTTATTCAATCGCACTCGCTCCTGAATCAGTGTCAACATTAGTGAACGATAATGAACAGTTCGCTAACTTGGCGTTGGGGCAATTTATCCAAAATGATATTTCGAATGTCACATTTTATATGGCCCCTAATGAAGTTAATGCAGGTTGGGCAAACGAAAGGCAACAATGCTTTGAAAAAAATGCAGCGTTATTGGAATTAAATTACTTCAATGACGTAAAAGAAGCTGTGTCCTTGCAACAATTTCCGTTAGGCGTTTATTGCTCTTCTGATCGTTCAGCAAGGAAGTTAGTTAACTTTTGTATGGGAAAAAATATTACAGTGCCCAATCAAGTATCAATTATCGGTACAGACTATGATGATGCAGAGCGAGCTATTTCCCCTTTACCTTTGAGCTCTGTAAATATTGATCCTTACCAACTTGGTCAACGTTGTGTTGAGGTTCTACTTAAAGCGAAGCGATTCAATAAGATAGTACATGAAAAGTATCAACCGATAAATTTAATTAATGAAAAGTCTACTGCGGTAGAAAAGAACCAAGATGACATTGTTAATAAGGCTCTTTACTACTTATATAATAATTTCCACCTTAATATAAAGGTACAGCAAGTTATTGATTTTTGTAGGGTTTATAGAAAGACATTAGATAATCGATTTATTGCTTGTAAAGGGGTAACTGTTCATTACTATCTATCTAGTTTACGCCTCAAAAAGTCAAAAAAATTACTTATAAATAGTAAAGATTCAATTGAATCTATTGCTTTGCAATGTGGTTACCCTAACCAAAGTTACCTATATCAAGTCTATAAAAAACAATTTGGCTACACGCCTTGTGAATATCGTAAAAGCTTTGGCCTCATTTAATGTAGTTGAATGGTTTTTAGTTAACCGATGATGAGTACCACCATATTATTGTGATATTTGGTTAGTGTATTTACTAATTTGGCAATTGTGCCGAAGGTCTACATTTAATTTTTTAAAATAATTCATATTAGCCTCTTTTATTGTAACTGTTTATTAATAAGAGGCATTATATGAGTATTTATAAAAACCCGAATTGTACGATTCAAGAAAGAGTTAATGATTTAATTAGCCAAATGACTCTAGCAGAAAAGATAGCGCAGTTAGGTGCACAGTGGTTAATCTTAGATCCCAATGGCGAACATCATGATCGCGAACTAGAAATGGCAGAAGCTGGTAATCGTAAATCAATTGATGAGCGACTAAAGCATGGCTTAGGACAAATCACTCGACCTCTTGGTACTCACCCTGTTTCTGCTGAAAAGGGAATTAAAGCGCTCAATCAACTTCAGAAATATTTATTAGAAAAAACACGTCTTGGTATTCCAGCAATGTCTCATGAAGAATGTTTAGTGGGATTGATGGTAAAAGGGGCAACGCTATTCCCTTCCTCACTAAATTATGGTCATACTTGGAACCCAGAACTTATTGAAAAAATGGCAGGGGTTATTGGTCAGGAACTTCGTCAAGTGGGGGCTCATCATGGGCTTGCACCTGTGCTGGATGTCTCTCGCGATGTACGCTGGGGAAGAACAGAGGAAACATTAGGCGAAGACCCATATCATGTGGGGGTTCTTGCCACTAGTTTTGTCAAAGGGCTACAGAGTGAAAAACGTGATGTATTGGCTACATTAAAACATTATGTGGGGCATTCATTTAGTGAAGGTGCTCGAAACCATGCACCGGTTCACCTCGGTTTTAAAGAACTAAACGATACATTTATGTTGCCCTTTGAAATGGCGGTTAAGTTAGGTAACGCAGGTTCAGTGATGCCGGCATACCATGATATTGATAATGAACCTTGCCACTCATCTGAATATTTACTGACTACTGTTTTACGAGATAAATGGGGTTTTGACGGTTTGATTGTCGCTGATTACGGTGGTCTGGAACTATTAGTTTCTCACCATGGAGTAGCTGCAGATCGAGCGGAAGCAGCAGCACTCGCTTTTAATGCAGGGTTAGATATCGAACTTCCAGATGATGCTTGTGGTAGTCATCTACAAGATGCTATTGAGCGAGGACTTATTTCAGTTAAAAAAATTGATGAAATTGTTGAACGTATATTAAAGGTTAAATTTGAGCTGGGTTTATTCGAAAACCCTTATTGTTCAGAAGAAAAATTTCAACTTAAAACACAAAAATCCAAAGAAATTGCTTACCAAGTTGCTTCCCAATCTCTCGTTTTATTGGAAAATGACGGAACACTTCCACTTACTACAGATAAAAAAATAGCGGTTGTGGGTCCGACTGCTGATGATCAACTTGCGTTGCTTGGTGGCTATAGTTTTCCTATTCATCTTATTATTAGCAATATGGAAGAAGATTCAAAAGTCTCAAAAACAATTCTAGAAGCTATTCAAGAGCAGTTTGCAAACGTTTCATATCATAAAGGATGTGACATATTGACAGAGCGTCATGCAAACGCCCCTGTTTTTCCTGGTGATGTTGACCTAGCTATGGGGCAAAAATCAGAATCGTCAGTATCGAAAGATACTAGTCAAATTTCTGCTGCAGCAGCTGTTATAGCGGATGCCGATATTGCATTAGTTTGTGTCGGAGACTTAGCTGGTTTATTCCAAACTGGCACAGTAGGAGAAGGTTCTGATACAGATAGTCTTGACTTGCCTGGTGTACAACAAGCATTAATTGATGCAGCCATTGCGACAGGAAAACCGGTTATCATTCTAGTGACAGGTGGGCGTCCCTATAATCTAAATGGGGCAGAAGAGAAAGCAGCAGCTGTTATTTTTGCTTGGGCTCCAGGGCAAGAAGGTGCTGATGCTATTGTTGATATTGTGACAGGTAAACAGTCACCCTCAGGTCGTTTGACATTATCTATTCCAAAAAATGTAGGCGCAGTTCCTTATTATTACAACCATAAATTAAAGAGTAGTGGTACTCCGATAGCCTACCATTTTGGTGCTAAATATAATTTTGGTTATGGTTTGACCTATACAAAATTTGACTATCAAAAAATCTCTATAAAAAAACACTCTGTAGATATCGATGGAGCGATCAACGTGGCGGCTTTGATAAAAAATACTGGCTTGGTAGATGGCTGTGAAATAGTACAGTTGTACGTCAAAGATAAACAATGCTCTTTGGTGAGACCTATTCGTGAATTAAAAGGTTTTAAAAGAGTAGATATAAAAGCAGGTGAATCTAAATTTATTAATATCACATTACCAGTTGACATGCTTAATTTTACTGACAATCTGCATCGTCGCATTGTAGAACCAGGTGAATTTGAAATTATGATCGGTCGTTCTGCAACTGACATCATCTTTAATGAAACCGTCAGAGTAACAGGAAATATCAAAGTGTTACCCAAATATTGGACAATGCTGTGTGACGTTGAAGTTAACACTCCCTCATAAATCATAAACTCAAAAATGTTGACGGCAATACATTAGAAAAAGCATTTTAGTCAATATCTTCTATTAAATCCTTCCTACAAAAACCGAATAAAGGCTTATTCGGTTTTTTTAAATACTAAGTTAATCAACCTATAAATTAATAACCGCTTATGCTATTTGTAAAATTATAGGGAGCGTTACTTGGCTGTAAAACTAGTTTTCGGGGAGTGATTCGTCATTTTTCTCTAGCCATAACTAGTTACTTATTTAATGCTTTGCTTACATAACATTTTATGAATATAAGTAATCAGCCATATTTACCTTAAGAGAATTCTCACCACTGTTTCAGAGCCTAGGTAGACGTAGATCACATGTCAGTTTAGGGGACTCAAGACTTAGATCACAAATCAATATTCGACAGTAAAATTACACAATTAACATACCAATTATAACAAAGCTATCTACCATTTTTCTATAGATAATGCCTCCAATGCTTATTTTGGGCAACTTAAGACTACTAAAGGTAATTGGTATGGCATCTGTACAATTTAGTAATTTAGAAAAAAATTATGGCACTACACCAGTAGTGAAAAAAATTAACCTGGAAATTGAACATGGAGAATTTATTGTTTTACTCGGGCCATCAGGTTGCGGTAAATCAACGACATTAAGAATGCTCGCGGGCTTGGAAAGTATTTCTGGAGGAGATATTTATATTGGTGATGAATTGGTCAATGACCTTCATCCAATAGAAAGAAATATTGCGATGGTATTCCAAAGTTATGCACTATATCCACATATGACCGTGGCACAAAATATCGGTTTTAGTCTTGAAAATTTAAAAGTAGAGAAAAGCCTAAGAGAGACAATGGTACGTGATGTTGCTGAAGTGCTTGAGCTAACCCCTTTGTTAGACAGAAAACCGAAAGATCTCTCTGGTGGTCAAAGACAGCGTGTTGCGATGGGCCGAGCGATGGTTCGTACTCCTGAAGTCTTTTTGTTTGATGAGCCGTTATCAAATCTCGATGCTAAATTGCGTGGTCAAATGCGTAAAGAAATTAAAGCATTACATCAAAAAGTTCAGACCACTGTTATTTATGTAACCCATGATCAGGTTGAAGCAATGACTTTAGCCGATAGAATTGTGATCCTTAACCAAGGAAAAATAGAACAAGTAGGCCGTCCTAAAGAGATCTTTGATGCGCCCAAAAATGTATTTGTTGCAAAATTTATCGGTGCACCTGAAATGAATATATTCGCTTTGTCTAATGAACAAATGTTTAGCGATTTCGATCTATCCAATATTAATCACAGCGGAATGTCGATAGGTATAAGACCACAAAATCTCTTTTTAAATAAAAAAGAAGTAAAAGGCGATCAAATATCATTTATTGATGCCGAGGTAACTGGTACTGAACTACTTGGATCAAGTTTGCACATTGAGTGTAAATATCAAGATAAGAAACTTGTTGTAGAGACTGCAACTATCGATACATCCATTAAAGGCGATATTCGGTTGTACTTTAACAAAACACAAACCCATCTATTTGACCAAAATAGTAACACTATCCCACGCTAAGGAATAAATATGATTACTTTTAAAAAAACGGTTGTTTTTTCCACATTATGTGCCGCTTTAATATCTAACGCTGCTAATGCAGAACAAGTAGAAATTACAGTAGCAAGTTTTCCAAACTTTAATCAGGTTGCTGAAGCTGCAGTTCCTTTGTTTGAAAAAATACATCCAGAGATTAAAGTGAAAATCGTTTCAACCGCTTACATGGATCACCATAATGCTATGACTACCGCATTGGCAACTGGGGCAAACCTTCCTGATGTGATGTCTATTGAAGCCAATTACATTGGTCGCTTGGCTCAGTCTGGTGGCTTAGAACCTTTAAATGTTGCCCCATATAACGCTAACGAATTTTATCAAAAAATCACGCCATTTACATTAGCTCAAGGTTCTGATTCAGACGGTAACCTAAGAGCAATGCCCGCAGATATTGGTCCTGGTTCATTATTTTATCGGAAAGATATCTTAGATAAATCTGGAGTTACTCAAGAAGAACTGATCAAAAATTGGGACTCATTTATCGATGCAGGGATTAAAGTTAAAGAGAAAACTGGAGATTATTTACTAGCAAATGCCGTTGATATTAAAGATATTTATATCCGTGCTAACTTAAAAGATGGGGAGGGTGTTTACTTCGATAAAGATCACAATATTTTAGTTAATAGCCCAAGATTCAAAGAAGCGTTTCGTTTATCAAAGAAAGCGCGTATGGCTGGTATTGATGCAAAGGTTTCACCATGGACAAACGAATGGACTGAAGGTTTAAAACGAGGAACTATTTCAGTGCAGATGATGGGAGCGTGGTTAGGTGGTCATTTACAGGATTGGATTGCACCTGATGCAACTGGATTGTGGCGTTCTACGCAATTGCCAAACGGTGCGTTAGCAAGTTGGGGGGGCTCATTTTATGCCATTCCAGTTAAAGCTAAACATAAGCCTGAAGCTTGGGAGTTTATTAAATTCATGTCGACTACTAAAGAAATACAGTTATTAGGAATGAAAGAGATCAATGCATTTCCAGCATTGATTGAAGCACAAGACGATCCGTTCTTTGAAGAAAAATTACCTTATTTAGGTAATCAACAAGCACGTCTTGCATGGAAAGAAACAGCGATGAAAATTCCATCTGTTTCGATGGACCGTTATGACGAAGTTGCTCGTCAAATTGTCAGTGATGCATTAGAAAAAGTATTAGAGCATGATGCTGACATTGATACCGTATTAGCGGATGCAGTGAAACAGATCAAACGTAAAGCACGTCGTCGTTAATTAACAGCGTTCTCATTTGATTATTTTTAGTTAAGAGGCGGACACCGTTTGCCTCTATTAAAGGGTTTTACTAGGCGAAAATTATGAATACTACTACTTCACATAAAGTATCCTCGACTCTACATAAGGTACCCCCGAAAAAAGGTAGTTTATGGTTACGCAAGGGTAATAAAATAGCGCCATATTTTTTTATTAGTCCATTTTTTATTATTTTTGGTGTGTTTGGGTTATTTCCGCTCCTTTTTTCATTGTACCTTTCATTTCATTATTGGGAGCCAGCCGCTGGATTAAGTGCTATGGAATGGGTCGGGCTAGAAAATTACGTATTTGCGTTACAAGATGAATGGTTTCAAAAATCAATCTACAACACGGTTGTGATCGCTTTAAAGTCAGGCATTCCACAGCATGTAGTGGCAATTCCGTTAGCCTTTTTTATCCATACTAGTTTTACAAGGTGGCGCAATACTGTTATCGGTGTGTATTTCGTTCCTTATATTACTTCTACCGTTGCGATTTCTCTGGTATTTACGACACTTTTTTCACGTGACTTTGGCATGGTTAATCAAGTATTGACATCTCTTGGTAACTTCACCGTAGCGGACATACACGTACTTAGTTGGATATTCCCCGTTAATAACGTGGATTGGGCTCGTCCTGAATATACTAAAGACATGATTTCATTCGTTGTATTTTGGCGTTATGTTGGTTGGAATACTGTTCTGTATTTATCTGCCTTACAAACTATTCCTAAAGATTTATATGAAGCTGCCATTATTGATGGGGCGAACCGCTATCAACAGTTTTGGTATGTAACCTTACCATTGCTTAAACCAATGGCATTTTTTGCGGTGACTTTGACCATTATCGGTAACCTACAGTTATTTGAAGAACCTTTTATTATAACCGGTGGAACAGGTGGTATTGACCAAGCAGGTAAAACAGCAGCAATGCATATGTATTTAACCGCTTTCGTAGAAAGTGATTTTGGAACAGCATCAGCGATATCTTGGATATTATTTATGATGATAGCAGGGCTAACTTGGATGAATCATAAACTATTAGGTGGGAGTAACGAGGAATGAGTAATCTAATCAAAAAAGACAAAGTTATCGCTTATGTTGTCGTTTCTTTAGGGGCGGTAATAATGCTCGCGCCATTTTATTTCATGTTTGTTTTTGCTTCTCACTCAAACTCTGGAATATTATCGGTTCCCCCGCCAATATTTTTTGGTGATTATATTGTAGAAAACTTTAATACACTGATCGATTTTCTACCTTATTTTTGGCACAACATTGGTTTAAGTTTATTCGTTGCGGTCGTAACAACAATACTTAATTTGTTATTTTGTTCTCTGGCAGGTTATGCGTTTGCCATGTTCGATTTTAAATTTAAAAACTTTTTATTCGTTGGCATCATGGCCACTATGTTGTTACCTCCTTTCTTAGGAATGATCCCAACGGCAATGATCATGTCACAAATAGGATGGATGAATGATCCTAAGGCTTTGATCATTCCTGCAGCTTGCGGGGCAATGGGTATATTCATGATGCGTCAGTTTATCGCAAGTGCTATTCCAAAGGAGTTGGTTGAAGCTGCTCGTATGGATGGCTGCCGTGAATTTAAAATCTATTATCGTGTAGTGATACCGCTTATTACGCCTGCTTTTGGAACATTAGGGTTAATCACCTTTATAGGGTCATGGAATAATTTCATGGGCCCATTGGTTGTGATGAACGATATGAAGATGTTCACTATTCCATTGGCGTTGCGAGCCTTACAGGGGACAGGACAAATACCGTGGGGAGCCGTTGCAATAGGGGCTGCCATTGCTGTTTTACCGCTTCTATTCTTATTTGTCATTGCCTCAAGACGGTTGATCGATGGCTTAACAGCAGGAGCAGTGAAAGGGTAGTGTTAATCATCAATAGTTACTAAGCCATCATTTTCGTTAAAGGCATATTAACTAGAAATGGATGATATTTGAGGTTTACTTTTAAAATCTACGTATGTTCTCAAATAAAAAACAAGACTTTTAAGAGGAGGTTTTTATAAAAATCTCCCTTTTTAAAAGCGCTATTACTTAGATATGTTAATAACCTTACTTAACCGCAATATGAACATTTAGCTTTGCGGTAGATTTTTGCGTTCAAAATTCGATGTTTTGACGTAATTTGGCCTTTTTTGTTGTTTTTATGAGCATTTTAGGCCAGCACTTGGGGAACTATTACAAGATGTTTTATGACCCAAAATAATTTTTAAATAGCAACTTAATCAACTTTCTAATTCATGTTTAATAAAGGAATAAAAATGAACTTATCGAAATTTAAGCTACTACCGTTAACCGTTTCGGTTGCCGCCATTTTATCACCGATGACTGCCGCGGCAGTTGATGCGCCCGAAGACTTTAAGTTTTCTGGTTATGCTCGCTATGGTTTGCATGCTTCTGATGATGCGTATACGCATGATTATGGTAATTATACTGGATCAGATAGTCTTATCAAATTAGATAGAGCACTGACTGGTAACTCGGCAGGACGTCTAGGCAATGAAGGAAATGGAGGAGAGATTCAATTTACTAAAGGCTTGCTAGGTCCTAATGATACAGTTTGGAAGATTGGTTTCATGGTCGATCACTGGAGTGATAACGTTCATTTTAAAAAGATATTTGCCAGTGTAACAAATGTATTTGAATCGCAACCCAATGCCACATTATGGGCCGGCCGTGATTTCCATCAACGCCCGCAAACACAACTTGCTGATTTTTTCATTATGACACATGACGGACAAGGTGCTGGTGTAAAAGACCTGGACTTAGGTTGGGCTAAATTAGATCTAGGTGCAGTAGGAGCAGTTGCAGATGGCGTAACAGGTGCTACTGATGACACCTATCTGTATGGTAATTCAACAAATGACAGCGGTAATTATGCAATTACTTCGAAGTTACATGATATTGCCCTGGGTGACTCTATTTCACTGAGTGTTCTTGCAAACTATGGTTTTAGTACTGATGACAAAACCGATCCTGGTTCAGCGCGTAATGATGGAACCAAAGCTTATCAAATAGCTACTATCTTTGATAGCAATTGGTCAAAAGGCTCAAATCAACTCGCTATTCGTTATTCTGATAATGCTTATAATTCAGTATTTACTAAGACAGAAGATATGACGGATCTTTATGCTGGTTTAGAGGGAAGTTATTATGCGACTCAGAATTTTGGTTTAATGTATGCTATTGCTTATGCTGATCATACTGAAGCGAATGATAGTGAAGATCGTAGTGAATATAGTGCAATTATTCGACCTATGTATAGCTGGAATGATATTCATTCAACATGGTTTGAGTTTGGTACTTCACTTGCTGATTATGATAATGGTGGTAAGAATACAGCTTGGAAAGCAACTATATCACAAAATATAAGTATTGATGCATTTGGGTTTGGACGACCAATGCTACGTTTTTATGCCAATATAGGCCAGTCAGATAATAAAGCAACTCAACCAACTCAAGGTGAGGTTGATGTATTTGCGGTGGGGGCAATGTTTGAAGCTTGGTGGTAAAAAAGCCTATTTATAAATCTTAATCATAAATAGGCTTGTACCAGAAAGCTGATGGGTTTCGTTTGGCGACAGAACCATCAGCAGTCAACTATACTTTAAGTTAAAAATTAACATACTTAAATAAAAATATACTGATATTCAATCTAACTAACATTTTATGCCAAGTTAGATTGAATATTTTGACTTAGATGTTTTGTCACTTTATTCAGAGCATCTGTATATCGATGACTACAGTGTAAACAATCGACATATTATCAATTTCATTTACCTCTTTGACTATTCATCTCATATAAACATTTCAATGTAACTTCAACTTAAATACTTGATAGTTATTTAGATTATTTATTCTTCTATTTAGCTGCTTCTTATATTAAATAACCTTAATTTTTTTATTAAAAATTTATTTTCCTATAAAAATCAGCGTTATAGATTATTAATATGGTGCTCTTTTATTTGCGATTAATCACATTTATTCGTTATGAGGCTAAATTCATAACCTAGTTTATTAAATATAGTAAAGATGAAAATAAAGCATTCCTTCATAGTCAGTTACTAATCAAGGTAAGGAAAGTGAAAAAGAGTAGTTAGCAACACAAATTGCTGACGTCTGTCATTTCCCATTTTATCGATAAGTGTACTTAACAGAATAATTTGTACTGAAGTAAACACTACTTTGTCTATATCACTACTCATGAGAAGAAGGAATAATAATGAAAAAAGTACTAATACCAACGTTGCTCGCGGTTACATTACTTGGCTGTACTAATGGTCAAAATGCAAAGTTATCAAACCAAGAAATGAGTCCAGAAAATGCGGGAATGCCATTAAAATATTTAGCATCTCAAATTAATTTGGGCATTGGTGCTGCAGTTGAAACCGGACATTTAAAGGACCCACAGTTTAGAGCTAAACTTATTAGTGAATTTTCACAGATAACGCCAGAAAATGAAATGAAGTTCCAGTACGTACATCCAGAAAAAGATCGGTTTGATTTCAGCAAGGGCGATGAACTGGTAGCTTTTGCGCTTGAAAATAATATGGTTGTAAAAGGTCACGCACTTGTTTGGCATATTCAGAATCCATCGTGGTTGGAAGATGGTAATTGGTCTAAAGCTGAGTTGATGGCTATTCTTGAAAATCATATAAAAACAGTTGTATCACATTACCGTGGTAAAGTCACTTATTGGGATGTCGTTAATGAAGCATTTGATGATAATGGTGGTTTCAGAGATACAATTTGGTACCGCACAATAGGTGAAGAGTATATCGAATTAGCATTCCGCTGGGCGCATGAAGCTGATCCTGATGCTGTTCTGTTTTATAACGATTACTCGACAGAGGGAATGACGTCAAAATCTAATGCTGTTTACCGCTACATTAAAACATTAATTGAAAAAGGAGTGCCAGTGCAAGGTGTGGGCACTCAATTACATTTAACAGCTGAAAACCCGGTAAGTGACTCATCGGTTGCGCGTAATATAGAACGACTAGATGATTTGGGTTTAAGAATCCATTTTACAGAAGTTGATGTGAGAGTTCGGGATCAAGATGGAGCTGCAGGCTTAGATAATCAAGCTAAGCGTTATGAATCATTAGCAAAATTAGCAGCGTACTATCCTGAAGTCGATTTGTTTACTACTTGGGGGCTAAGTGATAAATATTCTTGGATACCTGGTTGGTTTGAAGGTTATGGTAGAGCATTAATGTTTGATAAAAACTACCAACAAAAGCCTGCTTACAAGGCTGTACAACGTGTATTAACTGATGCCGTAAAGGGCGCTTCTACTTATAAACCGGTTACTGATTTAAGTAACGCTAAACGGTTTATACAACCATTCAATGCGAAAGAGTTAACATCAGACAAATTTGATTCAGCTAAAGTTGTGTATTATCCATTTGCTTTTAACCAGTTAAATCAAAAAAATCAAACTTTGTCGTCTGAACAACGCACCTCAATAGATGGTAAATGGGGTGTCGCCTATCATAAGAACAAATTGATTGGACAGGTGATACGTAAAGATGACGTAACGGTGACCAACAATGCTCAAGCACATGAAAACGATAATGTTGAAATATTTGTTCGTCTTGGGGATAAATTTTGGCAATTTAGATCGATTGTAGGTCAAGATTTTGAACCTATTGACTTTCCAGGTAAAGCGACAGGTAAGTGGAACAAAGACGGGAGTACTTTTGATTTCACCGTTGAGTTTAACGATTACCAAGACTTAGTTGGTGAAACGTTTGGTTTTAATATTGCTTTGGCTGATAACGACGGTGCCGGCCGTGACACGCAACTTTATCCTTTAACGGGTAATAATATCGGTTGGCAAGGTGAGGAGTTTGGTGAACTCTTTATGAATGGTCAAAATGCCGTTGTTTCTTCAGAGCCTGTTTCTATACCTCCAGCCTTCAAAGCGATCAAATTACCGACGGCTATTAAGTCTGCTGAAGAAATGACGACTGGTGGCTACCAATATCCATTTGCATTTAATCAGCTTAATCAGAATGATATGACAGTCAAAAATGGGGATGACATCTCAGGAAACTGGAAGGTTGGCTATCACGATAATTGGTTGTACGGCGTTGTCAATCGAGTTGATGATGTAACCGTTACCTCTAGGGAAGCACCTTATGAAAATGATAATATTGAGGTCTTTGTTCAGCAGGGAGATAAACCGATGAATCAGTTCCGTAGTGTCGTTGGGCAAGACTTTGAACAAACCGGGTATTCTGGTCGTTATGAAGCACATTGGAATAAAGAAGGCACACAATTATTCTTTGCAATCGAATTAGACTCTTCTATTAAATCTGGAGAAAGCATATCTTGGAATATTGCACTGGCTGATAATGATGATGGTAAACAGAGAAAGTATCAACTTTACCCTGTAGCGGGTAGTAATATTTCTTACTTAGGTGAGGAATTAACTAAGCTAATAGCTGAATAATTTTTATAATAAGAGGGTAGTTCTAGGGCTACCTTTTACTTTGTTAGTTCATTGTATTTTACAAACGCAAGCTTCATCGTTGCCTACAATGAAGTCACAATATTTATTGATTTTTACAATAATTTTCTCATCGAATTTATACATTGAAATTGCTTAGGTAAGAATATTTTTGCCTAATTCAGTGATACCAGAGGTCCTCAGTGCTAAAGTATGAATGCCATTAAGTGAAAAGTACTTCTACTTCTATACTTCTTCCATTTCACCGCGTAAAACTATTTCTTAATTTATATGTTAATGAAGTGGAGTATTTGTTTTGAGTATCTCGATTTAACTTCCCATCGTTGTATTGCATAGTTTCTTACACTATCAAAATTTGAATGAACTTTATTCGGTTTGATTTTTGTTCTTTTAGAGTCAATTCAGTAAAAATATGAGAAAAAACATTAAATATAAATTTAAAAAATGATAACTAGAGAGGATTAATTAAATCCATTAATAGCACTGTTAAATTTCGTAATTGAATACTTTGTCAAAAAAGAAAATGATGTAAGCCGGCTGATAAATAAACTTTTACCAACAACTATTGGATATTAATTATGACTGAATTTTTTAAAGATGTAGCGCCGATTAAATTTGAAGGCACTGAATCAACAAACCCTTTAGCATTTCATCATTACGATGCAGATCGCATGATTTTAGGTAAATCAATGAAAGATCATCTTCGTTTTGCAGCCTGTTATTGGCATAACTTTTGTTGGCAGGGATCTGATGTCTTTGGTGGAGGTACATTCGACCGTCCTTGGCAAAAACCAGGAAATGCTATGGACATGGCAAAAATGAAAGCGGATGCTGCATTTGAATTTTTTAAAAAATTGAATGTGCCTTATTATTGCTTCCACGATACTGATGTCGCACCAGAAGGTAATTCAATCAAAGAATATCAAAATAACTTTGCTGAAATGGTTGATGTACTTGAAGCGAAACAGGCTGAAACAGGGCTTAAGCTTCTTTGGGGGACTGCAAATGCATTTTCTAACCCTCGTTATATGAATGGTGCCGCAACTAACCCTAATCCAGAAGTGTTTTCTTATGCTGCAACTCAAATTTTTAATGCCATGGGAGCAACAAAACGTTTAGGTGGCGATAACTATGTATTATGGGGAGGTCGTGAAGGTTATGAAACACTACTTAATACTGATCTGCGCCAAGAACGAGAGCAACTTGGACGTATGATGCAAATGGTTGTTGAACATAAACACAAAATTGGCTTTAAAGGGGCTATTTTAATAGAGCCAAAACCTCAAGAACCTACCAAGCACCAATATGATTACGATACTGCAACTGTTTATGGATTCTTGAAACAGTACGGTTTAGAAAATGAAATAAAAGTGAATATCGAAGCCAACCATGCAACGTTAGCTGGACATAGTTTCCAACATGAGATTGCAACTGCAACTTCATTAGGTTTATTTGGTTCAGTTGATGCTAACCGAGGTGACCCACAACTAGGATGGGATACAGACCAATTCCCAAATAGCGTTGAAGAAAATACATTAGTTATGTATGAAATTCTTAAAGCGGGTGGTTTTACAACGGGCGGTTTTAATTTTGACTCTCGTGTTCGTCGTCCTTCAATCGATGGTGCAGACCTTTTCCACGGACACATCGGTGGTATGGATGTGATGGCTAAGTCGCTAGAGCGTGCAGCAGCTATGATTGAAAATGATGTGCTTGGTAAAAATATTTCTGATCGTTATGCTGGTTGGAATAGTAAACTTGGCAAGAATATTTTAAGTGGTGAAATTTCTCTTGAATCACTAGCTAAACAAGCACTAGAAAATAATATTCAGCCAGTACCTGCTTCTGGACGTCAAGAATACTTAGAAAATGTTGTTAATAGCTTTATTTTTAAGTAATTTGATATTCATTAAACATAACTAATATAAAACCGATAGTTGGATTGATTGTAATATCTTCCAATTATCGGTTTTTTATTGCTTAGATTAAAATAATAAGTGCATAACGTAGCATCTGAGCAAACTAGTACTTTCAGCTTATTGTGTCCCCTTTAAATAACATCACGCGCTACACCGTACATGATATTTAAGTTCAATATTATGAATAAATGGATATATCTTTAACAATAGATGAAGTCTTTTACTCTCAGCGTTAATATATTGTTCAATTATTATTGCATCAGATTTCGGAAATTAATCTTCAGGGATTGATATATAAGACTTACCGTTTTTAACATATTTAATAAATTCATTAATAGATTTTAATCTTTCGGGGAAATATGTACCTTGCCCTGCTAAATTTTCTACATTATGGGTATCAGAGCCAGCGGTTTGGGGTAAACCGAACTCTTGGGCGTAAGCCAACGCTCTTTCATTAAAGATCTGCTTATCGTTTCCAGAATTGAATACTTCAATTGCATCAATCTTTTTACCGAATAATCTTATTTTCTTAATATAAGAGCGCTCTCTAAAGGGATGTGCATGTGTTAAAAATCCATTCGCTTCATGTACTTTATCAAAATAGAGTTCAAGCGGCCATTCTAGTAAATCAGGATTATCTAGTAGAAATTTTTTATCTAGACCATAAGTTAGAAACTCTGTTCCTTTATAGTTGTACTCCCAGCCGAAAAAAATGTCTATATTTAATCTATCTCCTACTTTTTTGGCATTTTCATATCCTATGCAGAATAAATCTACTTTATCTTTCCAAGGTAAAGCAGCATCAATGTTGCAGTTTCCATTAAAAAAATGATCTGTGATGATTACTCCACTATAACCGGCTTTAGCGTAGCTCTTTACAATCTCCTCAGCTGTATTGGAGGCGCATGCACTTACTTCCGATGTATGACAGTGAGTTTCATATTTATATGGGAAAGCAGAGTACATTATGGTTTCTCCAAGTATTTCAGGCATTATGCAGTGAGTTTTCATTTTAAATTTATTTTAGTGATTTATACACCTACGCATTGATAAATTATTAGATATAAATCAATTTCTTTCTTATATTTGAATCCGATTAGTTAAATAGTGGGTAGAATAGAATAATATTTATTAGTTAAGCGATCATTGGAAATTTTTTTAATCACATAATATTGCAAGGTGTTGTCAATTTCTAAATTTATTTACGTTAACAGTATTGTTGTGACTTATGAAAATATTCGACAGTAGAGTGAAAAATAACAGGAATATTTAATATAGTCAGATCAAAAAAATTGCGACCGACTCGATGATACTTGGTATCACGATGTGGTCTTTATAAAAGTTAAAACTGTATTTAAATTATGTCTGACGAACGGTAGATTAAATTGAAGATGAAATAGATATTTTAGTTCAGAAACGAAAAGACAAATAAGCTACTATGAGGCTCTTTAAGCTATTTTTAAAGGGACAAGGAATAAAAGTGTTACAGAACTGACAGTGAAATTGACAAGTTATTCAGCAGCTAAAATGTATTAATACCAAGTGTTAAACACTCAACTAGTGAGTATAAAAGTAACGGATGTGAGCTTTAACATCGAACTACTGGTGGCAAGAAAAGTAGATGAGCGAATTGAAATAACTGGTCAACCTGAACGGCTTTTAAGTTGCAACAGTTTCTCACGTAATCTGTTTCATTTTGGTCGTCATTTAATGCAAGCTAAACATTATCCAGCACTCAGTTATCGTTCTTTCTATTAATCGATTCAGTTAGTAGCATCCGAAATTCACTTTAAACCTGAAATTACTGACTTTATTCATCTCTAGTCGATAAGTTAACAACATCCCTCAAATAGCTGGATGAAAACAATTGTCCAGTTTCTGAGCCTCCAATCTCAAAGTAACCGTCTTGCAATTAGTAGCTTATAAAACAGGCAGTCGTCCTATTCCTCTTTTAATTCGACCGGTTTCTCTTTTTTAATATTTGTACTGCCATTTTGATAAATGCCTGTGTGGCAGGAGAGGCTTGTCGGGTACTGTGCAGTGCTAAACCAATTGTTCGCTTGTACTGCGGCGATAGGTGTCGAACCACATAGCCATCGGTTTGCAAAGCTTGTGGGAGTGCTAATTCAGCAACGAGGGCAACGCCTTCGCCTTTTGCAACCAATGCAATTGTAGTCATCAGTTGTGTAGTTCTATAGCGAATGTCAGGGATAAGATCCTCGGCTGCAAATAGCTTTGAAATGAGTTGCGCTGATCCGGCTTCCGTAAGAATAAAAGGAACACGGGATAAATCCTTAAGTAGAATTTTATCTTTATCCGCCAATGAATGTGATTTAGGAATAAGGGCAACCATTTGATCTTCAATCAATGCAAAGGTATCAAAACGCTCATCAGGAAGCACCACAAAGCCAACATCGACACGGCGCTCTTGTAACCATTGTACGACCTGTTGGTCATTTCCTTCATCAATTCGCACCTCAATATTGGGAAATTGCTTACGGTAACCATCTAGGATCATAGGGAGTAAGCGCAAGGAGGAAGTTGGACCGAAAGAGCCAATACGAAGGCTCCCTAGTTGCAATCCCTTAATATCTGCCGACTCTTGGCGTATGGTCTCAGACAATCCCAGTATTTCTCGAGCGCGGGGAAGTAATCGAACGCCAGCAACAGTCAGTTCTGCTTGTGACTTATTACGCTCGATAAGGCTTACCCCTAAATCCTCTTCGAGTTTTTTCAGCGCGTGCGAAACAGCTGACTGACTGATACCTAACTGTTGGGCTGCCAAGGTAAATCCACACAGCTCTGCAACGACTACAAATATTTCAAGTTGGCTAAACGTCATGATCTATTGCTCATTTTACTATGATTTAACATTAGTGAAATACTATATCACATATCAAGTTACCTTTTTATATCGAGCGACATCATGCAACCAATTAACAATACATCTAACGACTTGGCTTTATCCTCCATCTGGCCAACCTATTTCAAACTTATCTTAGTCGCCTTACTGTGGGGGGGGACTTTTATCGCCGGACGCTTACTTGCGGAGTCGCTTTCACCGTTAATGTCGGCGATAGGCCGTTTTGGGCTGGCGGTATTTATACTCATTTTACTCACTATAAAATTTGAAGGTCGGCTACCAACACTATCACTCAGACAGGTTGCTATCACTTTCGCTCTCGGTCTTACTGGCATATTTACCTATAATTTATGTTTTTTTACTGCGCTCTCTGAAATGCCTGCTTCCCGTACGGCTCTATTTGTTGCGTTTAATCCTATCGCTACTGCGTTACTGGTTTCCCTCTTATACCGAGAAAAATTTTCATTTCAGAAGTTACTTGGGATTTTTGTGGCAGTATTAGGTGCACTGACCGTGATCAGTAATGGTCATCTACTGACCGTGATCCAAAATATTAGTCAGACTTTTGGACGTGGAGAATTGTCAATGCTGTGCGCAGTACTCAGTTGGGCTATCTATACCGTTGTGGGGCGAAAAGCACTGCTTGGTTTATCACCATTAGCATCAACGACTTATGCTGCTATTTGGGGATTGATATTGTTGTTAATGGTATGGTTTTTCAACCCAAACGTGCAGGTACTGCCTGAGTTAAATTGGCAAATTGGTGCCGCTATTGGTTATTTGGCGGTATTTGGGACCGTCATTCCTTTTATTTGGTATTACCAAGGAATAAAAACAATTGGTGCCGCGCAAACCTCCGTTTTTACTAACTTTGTCCCTTTATTTGGTGTGTTGCTCGGGGCTTTAATATTAAATGAGCAGATTTCCTCTTCGATGTTACTCGGTGGTGCGCTGGTGATCATGGGAGTTATTTTGACAAATCGACGTTAATAGTGAACTAAGAAAAACTCTAAAAGTTGAGATATCCAGCTTTAGCTAAATAATATTGACTGCTTATTTTAGTTTCTGAGGCGTATATGAAACATTTTATCCTTAGCATTTCTAGCCCAATTATGCGCACATCACAAGATAATAAATGTTGTTAACCGTTAATGTATTTTAAAGTGGACCGCCATTGCCCGAAATCAATTATCCACAACACTTCAATGATGAGTTTATAATTTTTTATTGAAGTGTCCGGGTAACTCAACTACAAAGACTAAACTGAGCAATCTTACTCATAAATAGTTGCTAATACCTCTGGTCTTAATTCATTGTCACCCTAATATAATATGAGTTGCCTATAAATATAGTTAATACTGTTACCCAGACATGCACTTATTTTGTACGAATACTCTTGATAAAGTATTAACTTTATAAAATGCCTTATTTTCTGATTTTTTATGCATACTTACGTCACTAGGTAACTATCTAACTAACTCGAATGACTTAATTAATGGCCTATTTTTATGGAAATTTATTTTTCCTAATAAGTTCGTCCAGATATTTTGAATAAAAATCCTTTTCATGGTGATCTTAATCACCATTATTGATTCTTTGTTTTATTTAGGTGACTATAGTGAACAAAAATTAGGTGCGACATGTGAATTCATTACTTAAAATATCTGAAACTATTTTATCTGAAAGAAAAAAACGAAAATGGAGCCAACAGTTATTAGCCGATTATGCAGGGCTTAATAGGACAACTATTGGCAAAATTGAGCGTGGGGATTACGATGATGTAGGATTAAGGAAAATAGAGCGTATCCTTAATCTATTTAATAAATCGTTAATGGTAACAGATTCAGGCTTACCTACTTTAGACCAATTGAAAGAGACTAATAATTCTAACGTTGATGTATACACTCATGACAAGAGAGTAGGCAGGCTGTAGAAAGAAAATGTGGTCCACAATTATTCGTATGACTTAAATGCAAAAACTGCATTATCCCTTACTATGCCTATACGATTAGAAACCTATACATACGAAGGATTACATCCATTCTTTCAGATGAATATGCCAGAAGGTGGGTTACGTTTAGCTATTGAGAAAGCAACCGCAAAACATTATGGCAGTAATGATTTAACAGTATTAGCGTTTCTATATTTCAGCTTGGAAGATGAGGCTTAAATCGTTGTATTATCAACACAGTATGAATGTAGTACAAAAACTAAATCAACAGCGCAGTAACGTTAGGGCTTGTGAAAGGTAACGATAAAAAAGAGCTTGAGGCCTAGTGAAGGTTTCAAGCTCTTAACTATTAATGATAACGACTAGAAGTTGTCGTAATAAATTATTTTAGTGGTTTAATTAAAGTGACGCTTGAGCGATATTTTTAATACGATCAACGATAGAGCGTAAACCATTACCACGTGTAGGGCTCAGGTGTTTTTCAAGATCTAAGGCTTCAAAATAAGCGTTGATATCAAATTCAATTATTTCGCTTGCTGTTTTATTATTGAAAGCTGCAAGCACTATCCCAAGTAGACCTCTTACTATAATTGCATCGCTATCTACTGAAAAAATAAGTAATTTACCGTCAACATCGGGTTGAATCCAAACATTACTCTGGCAACCTTTTACAAGCCGCTCTGCCGTATGCCATTTATCATCAAAAGCGGGGAGTAATTTTCCTAAATCGATAATATATTTATATTTTTCTTCCCAGTCGTCAAAGAATGATAAGTCGTCAATGATTTCTTCAGTAGTTGGTAATAACATTGTATCCCTTATGTGCTGTATAGATAAAAATCGCATTTAATTAACTAGTCTAACTAATGAACTAGCGAAATAGCATAGTTAAATACGATTTTGTATTATATTTTATTATCTGAATTGACGAAAGTGATTAGAAGAAAAGCCCTGATTCTAATTGTGCTTCTTCACTCATCATTTCTCTTGACCAAGGAGGATCAAACAGTAGCTCAACTTCAACTGTTTCTACATTAGGTACTTTAGCAACACGATATTTAACATCGCTGACTAGGACTGGACCCATACCACATCCTGGTGCAGTTAACGTCATGTCGATTAATACCTTTTTATTTTCTTGATCTACAGTGACTTTATAGATTAAACCTAATGATACTAAGCTGATCGGGATCTCTGGATCATAAATACCATCTAATGCTTGCCATACTTGGCTATCATCAATGTCGCCTCTACCGTGGTCTTCAAAATCTAATACTTCTGACTTCTGGCCAATAGCGGACGCATCGGTACCATCTATACGCAACATGTTGCCCATCCATGTAACCGTATAATTACCACCAAGACTCTGATTAATTGAAATAAACTCACCTTCAGGGATAATTGAAGGTTCGCCTGTTGGGACTCTACGTGCAGCACAAGCACGCTGTGTTACTACCATTTTTTGTTGCATTACTTAACTCACATTAAAGCTTTCGCCACAGCCACATTCAGCTGCAACATTTGGATTATTATATTTAACTACCTGATTAACACCTTCTTTGACTAAGTCAATTTCAATGCCTGAAAGCATCGCCATCGATTCAGAAGCGACTGCAAAATTGATATTATCAAAGTTAACAATAGTGTCATTTTCTAAAGGGCTATCAGTGATATCTAATACGTAGGCGAATCCAGTACAGCCACTCACTTTAGTACTTAAGCGAATGAAGTGATCTGGTTTTTTTGCCACTTTTTCAGAAAAATATTTTTGTGCCGAATCTGTTAAAGAGACGATTGCACTAGGGTCGAATACTGATACTGTCATTTAAAACTCCTAAGATAACATTACTTTTACTTTTTTTAGTGCGGTAAATAATGCATCAATTTCGTCGAATGTATTATAGAGAGCAAAGGAAACACGGGCTGTCCCTGGCACATTAAACCTTGCCATTAAGGGTTGTGCACAATGATCGCCAGTACGAATAGCAATCCCTTGTTTATCTAATAAAAAACCTATATCAGCAGGGTGGCCAACATCGAGAACAAAACTTAACACGGATATTTTATGCTCGGCATTACCTATAATAGTTAAGCCTTCAAACTCGTTGGCTAGTTTTGTCGCGTAGGCTAATAAGGCCATTTCATGTTTTATAACGGCTTTATGATCTAAATTAGTAAACCACTCAACCGCTTTACCAAGCGCGATGGCAGCACCTACATTTGGCGTTCCTGCTTCAAAGCGATAAGGCAGTACGTTCCATGTTGACTCTTGAAGCGTAACGGTAGAAATCATTTCTCCACCGGTGCGCCATACAGGCCAGTTTTCAAGAAGAGAAGAGCGGCCCCACAGTATGCCTGTTCCCATTGGGCCATAAACTTTATGTCCGGAAAATACATAAAAATCACAGCCAATTTCTTGTACATCAGCCCAACCATGTGCTGCGCCTTGTGCGCCATCCACTAAGACCCAAGCATTAAAACGCTTTGCTTTAGCCGTCATAGACTTAACAGGGTTAATGGTACCTAGTGCATTTGAAACATGTGGAAAAGCAACAAACTTGGTTTTCTCTGATAGTAAACTATCGAACGCATCTTGATCTAATTCACCTGCATCTGTCACTGGAATTATCTTTAATGTTGCACCTGATTTTCTACATGCCTCTTGCCAAGTAACGAGGTTAGCATGATGATCCATTTCAGTTGCTATCACTTCATCATCCGCAGATAACAAGGTGCTCAAACCATTGGCAACAATATTGATGCTTTCTGTCGTTCCGGTTGTCCAAATAACTTCTTCGCGTTTAGGTGCGTTAATAAATTTCTGGATAGTATCGCGTGCGTGTTCAAAGTGTTGTGTTGCTTCATCTGCAAGAAAATGTGCGCCACGATGAACATTTGAATTACTATTTGAATAATAATCAACTAATGCATCAATCACACATTGTGGTTTTTGTGTGGTTGCTGCATTGTCTAGATAGATTAAAGGTTTTCCATTTACAATGCGTTTTAAAATTGGAAATTGTTCTCGAATCGCGTCTACATCAAAACTCATTAAACTCTCACTTCCATTTCAGAAAATCGTTGACGGATAATAGGGCGTATCCATTCTGATAATACTGCGTTTGGCATTAAATCAATCAGTTCATTAATAAAACCAAAATTTAACATGACATTTGCTTTAGCGCGATCAATGCCACGAGTTTGTAAATAATACAACGCCTTATCATCTACTTGAGCTGAAGTTGCACCATGTGCACAACGAACATCATCCGCATAAATTTCTAATTCAGGTTTAGTATTAATTTCAGCTGTCTTTGACATCAATAAATTACGATTGTTTAATTCAGCTAATGTTTTTTGCGCGTCGCGGTGTATATGAATTCGCCCATTAAATACCGCTTTAGCACGACCTGCAACGATACAACGTACATTTTCTTCTGTTGTACCGTTTGGTACTGCATGTTCAACCGTTGCGTGAAGATCAAATAATTCATTACCATCAAGCAGGTAAATAGCATTTAATTTTGCATCAACGAACTGACCAGAATGAATAATATCGGTATCTAAACGTGATAAATCACTACCAAAAGCAACAATCGTACTGTGCATTGAAGAATGATCTAACAAATTGAAATGACAACCACCAACCGCGACATTACTGCCCGTTTGAAGCGCGAAACGATAATGATCTAAATGTGCTTTTGCAGATACTTGATATTCAACAAATGCAGTACATAGGCTATCACCTTCAGCTTGTACGTCTTCAATAACGGCTAAGTGAGATTCTTTTCCTAATGTCACTTGTACACGTGTATGAGATTCAGCACCTAAACTCAATAGCGAACTAATGCGTAGTGGCTGCTTAATATTAAATCCATCTTCAACGTTCACAATCACTACATCTTGCGCTAGTGCATCATTCACTAAACCAAATAAGTGACGTTTAGGTTTGATGTCTGAAAAGTTAGCTAAAGCTTGCGATTGCTGTTCTTTATTTAAATCAGAGCCTAGAGAAATTGATAGACCTTTTGGTAAAACATCAGGTAATTGTGTTTTATCCCATTGTCCATTTATAAACACTAATTCTATTGCTGATAAATCAGTAATATTTTGTGGTAATAAATTAGCACTTGTCTCAATGTTTTTTGCTTTTGAGTTTTGAATCGCACGTAGCGACGTATAACGCCATGCTTCTGTTTTACGTGTTGGCCATGGTGTTGTTGATAATAAGTCAATGGCCTGAATCCGTTTAGGAGCCAGCCAATCATCTATTTGGTGCCCTCTACTGATGGCACTTTCTAACCATTCGCTCATGAGTTACTCCTCAATCTTAGCTTCAACATTACCATTCTCTAACCAGGCATAACCTTGAGATTCTAACTCTAGAGCAAGGGAAGCATCACCACTTTTTACTATTTTTCCATCGGCTAGAACATGTACAAAATCAGGCTTAATATAATCAAGTAAACGTTGGTAATGGGTAACAATGATAAAACTACGATCTTCTGAACGCTGGCTATTTACACCTTTAGCTACTAATTGCAAAGCATCAATATCTAATCCTGAATCGGTCTCATCAAGAATACATAGTTTTGGTTTCAGCAATAACATCTGCATTAATTCATTACGTTTCTTTTCACCACCAGAAAAACCTTCGTTTACACCACGCTTTAAAAAGGCCAATGGTAAATCAACTTGCTTACAAGCCGCTTTTGCTTGCTTCAATAACTCAGAAGAGCTTATTGCTTCTTCTCCGTTTGCTGCACGTACTGCATCAACAGATGCTTTTAAAAATTCTAAATTACTAACACCTGGGATTTCTACAGGGTATTGGAAAGCTAAAAATAGGCCTGCATTGGCACGTTCTTCTATTTCCATTTCAAGTAAATTTTGACCGTTGAATGTTACACTGCCACTTTCAACTTCATAACCGTCACGACCCGATAGGACATAACCCATCGTACTTTTTCCAGCGCCGTTCGGGCCCATAATTGCGTGAACTTCACCTGGCTTAATATCTAAATTAAAACCTTTAATGATTTGTTTTTCTTCTATACCCGCATATAAATCTTTTATTGTTAATAAACTTTTAGTGTTCGACATTTTAATAATTCCTTAACCTACAGAGCCTTCAAGGCTAATTTCTAATAATTTACTTGCTTCAACGGCAAATTCCATTGGCAGCTCTTTAAATACTTCTTTACAGAAACCGTTCACAATCATAGAAACCGCTTTTTCAGGATCAAGTCCGCGTTGACGACATAAGAACAGTTGTTCGTCACTTACTTTTGATGTGGTTGCTTCATGTTCAACAATGGCAGAAGGGTTGCGACTTTCTATATAAGGGAAAGTATGTGCACCACATTTGTCACCAATTAATAATGAATCACATTCAGTGAAGTTACGCGCACCATCAGCACTCGCCATCATTTTAACGAGGCCTCGATAACTATTGTTACTGCGACCAGCAGAAATACCTTTGGTAATGATCGTAGACTTGGTATTTTTGCCTATGTGAATCATTTTAGTGCCGGTATCGGCTTGTTGGCGGCCACGAGTAAGTGCAACAGAGTAAAACTCTCCAACACTGTTATCACCTTTTAAAATACAACTCGGATATTTCCAAGTAACAGCTGAACCAGTTTCAACTTGTGTCCAAGATATTTTTGCACTGGTATGGCATATACCACGTTTAGTCACGAAGTTGTAAATACCGCCTTTGCCATTTTCATCACCCGGATACCAATTTTGTACTGTTGAGTATTTAATCTCAGCGTTATCCATTGCAATTAATTCAACAACGGCTGCATGTAATTGGTTTTCATCACGTTGTGGTGCAGTACAACCTTCAAGGTAACTAACATGGCTGCCTTCATCAGCAATAATGAGAGTACGTTCAAACTGACCTGTGTTCTGTTCATTGATACGGAAGTAAGTTGATAATTCCATTGGGCAGCGTACACCTTTAGGAATATACACAAAAGAACCATCAGTAAAAACAGCACAGTTTAATGCTGAGTAGTAGTTATCTTTACGACCAACAACACTACCAAGATATTTTTTCACAAGTTCTGGGTATTCAACAATCGCCTCTGATATAGGACAGAAAATAACACCTGCTTCATATAACTTTTCACGAAAAGTAGTCACAACAGAAACAGAGTCGAATACAGCATCAACCGCAATACCCGCTAACATTTGTTGCTCTATAAGCGGGATACCTAGTTTTTCATAAGTACGTATTAATTCAGGATCAACCTCATCTAAAGATTTAGGTTTGTCCTTCATACTTTTAGGCGCGGAATAGTAGGCAATCGCTTGGAAATCAATTTTAGGGTAATCAACCAGTGCCCAATCTGGTTCTTCCATTTTTAACCATTCTCTAAATGCACCTAAACGCCATTCCAGCATCCATTCTGGTTCATTTTTCATTTTAGAAATGCGCTCGATAACACTTTCATCCAAACCCGGTTCAAACGTTTCTGATTCAATATCAGAAATAAAACCAGCTTCGTATTCTCTTCCTAGTGCTTCATTAATTTCTACTTGCACTGTCATATAAAACTCACTTTTAAATAGGGGGGAACGACACTAGTAGTCGTGTATATTGTATTTAATATGTGTATCAATTAAAACTTCAATATTTTTAATAACTTTTCGTCTATATCTTGTTGCACGTTATTTTGGTCCATTAAATCACCTAAACTGATTTGACTCAAAAATTCATGGATCTGATCGCTTAAGTCACACCATAAATAATGGGTTAGGCAAGTAATACCATTTTGACAGTTTGCTGTTTTTTTACATCCAGTTGCATCAATTACTTCATTAACAGCATCCATTATTTGCGCAACAAAAATCTCTTCACTTGCTCGGCCTAATTGATAACCACCACCAGGCCCTCTTACACTTTTCACTAAAGACTTCCTGCGAAGTTTAGAGAATAACTGCTCAAGATAAGATAAAGAGATACCTTGTCGACTCGAAATTTCGGCTAAAGACATTGGCCCTTGTTTAGGGTTTAATGCAAGATCAAGCATTGCAGTTACTGCATAACGGCCTTTTGTTGTTAAACGCATAAGAGCTCCGATAAAGTTATTCTTTAAGGAGGGCATGATATAGAAAGTTGACTAAATTAGTCAAGTATTTACTTGACTGTTTTCATGGGGTATTTGTTTTCATACAAAAGAGTATTACAAATTGAATTTATGAATAATTAGTTTGCGTATCAAGTGTCACTAATGACAGAGGGAGTATTAAATTATGGTTACTAATGCACTTGATGAATAGACCTTGTAAATAATTATGAATATTTCATTTATTACAAGATTTAGGGGGGTAGTGCCCAACTAATATTAGCCACAATTTTGAATAGGGGCCCAAATAAATTACCCAAAACACTACAATGGTGGGGTTATAATCCTTTATTGAAGTGTCTAGCTAATTCAACCACAACACTTGCTCCTGTTGAAAGTAAAGTCTTTGACTGGCGTTGGCGTCCATAAAACGGTGAAAAGAACTTCGTACCTCATAAACATAGAACAATTGTGTTTTTCGCTAGCCGATCCCTGTTTGATCTTTTATAGTCGCTTAGTTAAATCAGAAAATCCTTTGTAATAAGCGCGTAAGCTTTAGAAAAAGAGAGAGAATACATGTTAAAACGAGCCCTAGTTGTTATCGCTACCTTAAGTCTTTCCATGGCCAATACTGCCATCGCTGAGACCCGTGTAACATATAAAAGTGCCAAATCAACCACTTCATATTATCAAATGGCCGTTCAGGTTGCAGAGGGTGTGAAGTATGCCTCAGATAGTAATATGATCCTCACCGTTGAGGAGAGCCAAGGTTCTGTACAAAACGTAAAAGAAGCGGGTAAAAATCGTGCAAACTATGTATTTACCACTCCTCCATCTCTTATCGTTAAAGCGCGAGGTGGTGTAAAGCCATTTAAAAAGGCTAAGCAAGCGTATCAAGATATCCGTGCTTTATATCCAATTCCATCGCTTGTAATGCACTGGGTTGTTCGAGAAGACTCTAAAATTGCAAACTTTCAAGAACTTGATGGTAAAGATTTTATTGTAGGTCGTGGTAACTTTTCGGCTCGTCAAACTATCGAACTTTTCAAAGTTCTTGGCCTTGAAGGTAAGGTTAATGCGATTGATGTTGAAGTGAGTGGCGCTGTCTCTGCACTTAAGAATCGACAGGTTCAAGGTTTTGCGACTTCTTCATCTTTCCCCGCACCAAATGTGCTTGAGGCCGCGTCTTCTACGCCAATCCAGCTCCTTAGTCTTTCTGAAGAAGATTACGGTAAAGTTAAAGGGACTCCAATTACAATTCCTGCAGGAACCTATCCTGGCGTTGATACTGATACCCAAACAATTTCTCTTCCTGTTGGCGCTTACACCATGAAGAGTCTTGATGAAGAGACTGCATATCAGCTGACCAAGGCTTTTTGGGATGCTAAAAAACGTATGGCTAAAGTTGCTCCATGGTGGGGATCTGTAACAGTTGATCTTTTAGGTGAGCTTGCAGGACCACTTCATCCAGGCGCAATCCGTTATTATAAAGAAGAAGGTATCACTCTCCCTGCCCACTTGGTTGCAGTTCAGTAGTTTTCTTCAGAAATAAAGTTATTTGCAGGGGAAGGTTGAGAAGCTTTTCCCCTTTTTAGGTTGTAGTACGATGTCTATGAAACAAAAAATCTCCCGTTCGATCTTACTCACTTTAGCGGTAAGCTCCGTCTTCTTTCACCTCTGGCTTGTGTTTGCTGGTCTTCTGCCAAATCTTGTTACACGTCCTATCCACTTGGCGCTTGCTTTGCCGTGGGTATTTTTGGTTGGACAAAAAAGCACATTTCAGAATATAACAGGCTGGATACTTGCCTCTACAGGTATTGGTATCTGTATGTGGGTTGCTTTTAATCGTGTTGATTTAATGGATCAATATGGTTCACTTGAAACAACTGATCAGTATGTTTGGAGTGTTGCTCTTGTTCTTATTGTTCTTGAAATGGCTCGTCGCCACGTAAAGCTATCGCTTCCGCTAGTCGCGCTCATTGCTCTTAGTTACGGTGTTTTCGGGCAATATTTACCCGGTGAATTTGGTCACCCTGGTATTCCTGCAGATGCCTTTTGGGGAACATTAGTACTTACCGAAGGTGGAGTTTGGGGACCACTTACTGGTATATCGCTTAATGTGATTGCTGTATTTATTATTCTTGGTGCGTTTGTCAGTGCTGGAGAAGGGGGTAATGCTTTTATGAGCCTTGCAACTCGTATTGCAGGTAAACATAGAGCAGGACCAGCAAAGGTTTCTGTTTTAGCTTCGGCATTTTTTGGTTCAATTTCGGGGTCAGCTTCAGCAAATGTTGCATCAACTGGCGCGTTTACTATGCCAACGATGAAACGACTTGGGTACCCCGCATCTTTTGCAGGAGCAGTTGAGGCCGTGGCATCTACGGGTGGGCAAATTATGCCTCCTCTTATGGGCGCCGGCGCTTTCATGATGGTAGAGCTACTTCGTATTAATTATAGCGAGGTTATGGCCGCTGCGATTTTGCCAGCACTGCTCTTTTTCTTTTGTGTTTGGGTAAGTGTAGATCACTTTGCAAAGCGTAATAATCTAAAAGGTCTTTCTGAAGAAGAGTTGCCACGTTGGGGTGAGGTAGGGCGCCTGGCTATATTCTTCATTTTGCCTTTTGGTGTGCTCTTACTCATGCTTTTTTGTACTGACTATACCGCTCAGTATGGCGCGGCTGTTGCGACTATAATGACTGCGATTATGCTTATCGCAGATAGAAAAGGAGTTTCGAAGCTTCCTGCGATTCTTGCTCGTTTAGAACAGGCATTTCTTGGTGCTGCTAAGCAGATGAGTACAGTAGCTGCTATTGTGATTTGTGCTGGTGTTATTATTGGTGTACTTAATATGACAGGCCTTGGAATAAAGGTTACTTCTGCTATTTTAGGGTTTTCTGGTGGTAATCTTTATATTGCTCTTTGTCTTACCGCTATTGCCTGTTTGATACTTGGAATGGAAGTACCTACAACAGCTGCCTATGCTATTTGTATATCTGTTGCAGGGCCTGCTCTTGAGCAACTTGGTCTTCCCGCTCTTTATGCTCACCTTTTTGTTTTTTGGTATGCTTTACTTTCAACAATAACTCCGCCAGTGTGTGGAACTGTGTTTATTGCAGCAGGTATGTGTGGTGCTCCGTGGCTCTCTGTTGCCAACAGAGCGATGCGTATTGGGGTTGGACTTTATATTGTGCCTCTTGCCCTGGTTGCTAATCCTGCTTTAATTCAGCTCATTGCCAATCCGGTAATGGCTCTGCTTGCAGCTGTAAAGATTGGTAGTGGTTTATGGCTTGTGAGTTACGCAGTAACAGGCCAATCTAAAAATTACTGGCAGCCAGCCATAGCACTTGTTGCAGGTTTTGTTGTTATTTTTGCATTTGGCTTTGGTCAGTTTTAGTAAACAGTTTTACTTTGTAATAGAACTGTAAATTTGGTCAGTATTTAGAAGTATTAGTATAATTAATCTGAAGTGTTATGAACTCAAAAGTGATTCAACTGGTAATAATATTTAAGCTCGAAAATTACCGCAAACTAGCATAACAGTGTGTATAGATAATTAGCTTTATAAGTCGTAATGGAGGCATTTACGGCTTAGCTTTCTACTTGGCTTTCGAACTTGCAATGGGTAACAAATCTACATAAGCCTGTTGCTGTTTTATTCTAGGATAGCGGGAAGAACTCCGGCACTAAGACAATGGACTTTTTTGGCATGTTTTGAGCTCTTGCATTAGTTGGTTAGCAACTACACTAGCTTAAAATAGGCTTGTGGCAATTATGCTTATACTATTTTACTTCCATGCACTTCCTTTGCACCTGTCTCTTTTATAACGTGCACTAAGTTATCTTTATTTACACCACCACCCGGAATGATGATGATTTTATCTTGTGCATAGGCAACTAGTTTTTGTAAACATTGTAGGTTCTCTAAAGCGCTATTTTTCCCTCCTTTGGTAAGTATGCTATCTACCTTTAATGAGACTAAAAGATCTATCGCTTCTTTCTTGTTTTCTATCTCATCAAATGCCATATGAAATGTTTGTTTCAGATCGCTTGCTGCCGCCATTATTATTTTTAATTTTTCCACATCTATTTTATTTTCATTATTTAATACCCCATATACGATCCCGTTCACCTTCAGATCTTTACATATTTTTATATCATCTAACATTATTTCAATTTCTTCATCTGAGTATATAAAGTTACCGCCTCTAGGCCTTATAATCACATTAATAGGTATTGATATGTTAGAAACAGCATTTTTTATTGTCCCATAACTTGGTGTTGTTCCTCCTTCTAACAAGTTATCACATAGCTCTATCCTATCAGCTCCATTTTCATAAGCTTGTTTAGCCTCCATGTAACTTCCTACACAACACTCTTTGACCATGTTCTACTCCTTTTAAAAAATTTATTAGCAATTTCCTTTGACGAGAAAATGGCGAACTATAACAGTTGACCATCCAATCTAAGACATTGCACTTATTATATGAATCTAGGGGTTAATAAGTTAATAGGTTAATAAGATAAATTACGGTTCATCTTTGCTATGTTGTGGCTGAATTATTTGGGGCATATCTTTATAAGTGTTTAAGACGCTTGGGGGCTATTTCGCCTCACTCAACATACATAGAAGAATAATTCTCTACATAGTCTTCCCACACTGGAGGTGTACCAATCACATCTTGTACTGTTTCGATAAATTTTTTGACCAGTGGCGTTTGATTTCTGTGCGGGTAAACTGCATATAACGCACCAAAATCACTTGGAAACCGGTAGTTTTGCAGTATAGGAACGAGTCCGAGGTCTTTAAGGTTTGACTTAAGCACAGACAAATCGGCAATTGAATAGCCCAATCCTGCCTGTGTGGCACTAATAAGCGAATCCACGCTGTTTGCTTTAAATCTTCCGTTTATGCTGTACTTCTCCATTTTACTCTGACCTGAAGCTGCCATTTCCAGTTTGTCAAAAGTAAAAGAGCTATTTGAGTAGGTAATCGCAGGTAAGGATACAAGCTCTTTAAGCGTTTGAGGATTACCGTGCTCTTGAATAAAGTTTTCTGAGGCGAGAATAACCAACTTAGTTGGCGCTAGTTTCTTCGCTATATTGGTTGAGTCTTTGGGGGAGTTCAAGCGAAAAGCAATATCGAATTTTTCACCTATAATATCCGTCAGTCTATCGTCTAATGAAAGCTCGATATAGGTTTCTGGGTATTTTTTCATAAAAATATTGATGGCGTTCTGTAGATATGGATGACCAAAAGAAACGTAGCTGGTTATCCGTAATAATCCCCTGGGTTCAGTATGAAAAGTCTCCGCCAAGTGTTGAGTTTTATTGATCTCATTGCGGATAACCTTGGCTTGCTCCAGAATCTCTCGTCCGGCATCCGTTAGGGATAAAGAACGAGTAGTGCGGTTGAGCAACCTGACGCCTAGTGTTTCTTCCAGTATTTTAAATTGCTTAGTGACGACCGCTCGATCCATGTGCCTGAGCTCAGCGGCTTTAGCAAAGGAACCCTGATAAACAATATCTAGGAACAGGTCAAGGCGAGTCGCTATATCCATATTATATCCGCTAGTTAATTAAAAAAATGAATCTGAAACTCAATTCTAATGTATTGAAAGCGATAAGTAACTTAAATCGAATGCGCCTAAGTAAACTAAACGACGGTGAAAACATCTTCGGTAGCAAGTCGAGATTTTGGCAGTCCGTAATTGAAATCTTCAGCATCTGAATGATAGCCCATTGCTAAGGCAACGTGGCAGACGTAGCCGTTTAATTCATGTGCAAAAAACTCACTGATGAGTTCTGAATCAATACCTTCCATCGGCGTTGAATCAATACCTAATCGAGCCATAACATGTAGTGCATTACCCAGCGCTATATAAGTTTGTGCTTTAGTCCAGCTCTCGTTAGATCCATGTTCGTCTCTGAGAAGGTCTGCAAAATGAAACCCGCCATTTAAAGACGCATCATACTTTTCTTCTTTTAAGCGACCTAATGCAACATTGATATTCAGCACTTTTTTGTAATCCTCTTTCTGGTAATTTGGATTATGTGCAAAAAGGATAATATGCGATGCTTCTTTAGCATGGTGACGATTAGGCTGATACTTATTAGCAAAGGTAGCGTCGAGACGATTTTTTGCTTCATCACTTTCTATTAAAATAAATTTCCAGGGCTGTGAATTAATCGATGAAGCCGACAATCGAATAGCTTCTTTAATTATTTCAATATTTTCCTCTGAAATACGTTTGCTGGCATCGTATTTTTTTGTTGTATAGCGATTGCTTAAGTCTTTTATAATCGAGTGAGTCATAGGTTTCTCTTTCGTTAATTATTTAAGGATTGTGAAACAATTCCTAAATTACATTTTTTAGCATTTTTCTGAGTGCAATACTAAAGCTCTCTGGGCTATCTTCCTGAACAAAATGGCAGGCGTCAGGTACAAGTTGTACGCCAGCATTGGGAAAGTGAGAGCGCCATTTTGCAATGGCTTCAGGCGTGCCATGATTGAAGTCCTTTTGCCCAAAAATAAATTCTACTGGTTTATTCGCAAGTGTTGTTAGCCTTGCTTCAATTTTCTCCAGCCATGCTCCCGCAAGGGTTATCTGCTGAGGAAAAATAGCGGTTGCTCTTCTTGACTCTGGTGTCGGGAATGCCATGGTGTAAGCATCAACGATGGCTTTATTACTGCGGGATTCTTCATTGATATTTGCCAGCATTAGTTTAGTCACAAAGAAGTTCTCGTCCAGTACTCGCTGTTCCATCTTCGGTGTTCTGAACAACATGGAAAACGCTTCAATACCACCATCCACTTCCCATGCCCAGGTATTAGATATCACCACACCAAGTACGTTATCCGGATGATTAGTTGCCACGTTTAGTCCGGTCGGTCCACCCCAGTCCTGAACAACCATGATGAATTTGTCTAACTTAAGATGTTCAAAAATCAGAGATTCAATCCACTGTGAATGCTCTTGTGGCGTAAAACCGAAATCAGAAGGGGTATCTGAAAAGCCAAACCCGGGTAAATCATAGGCAACTACTCGAGCTTCCTTTGACATGTCTTTGATTATATTGCGATTTAAAAAAGACCAATCAGGGTTGCCGTGCGTGAGCACAATGGGAATGCCTTCACCTTCATCGACGTAATGCATCGATGCACCATTACGTTCATACCAGTGGCTCTTAAACGGATATTCTTCTTTATCGACTATAAAAGGACGTTGCTTTTGATTGGTCACATCCGCGTTGTTGATTATTGGATCTGGTTCTACTTGATAGCTGATTGGTTGTGAAGGTTTAGCAGCAAGTTTTTTTAATGCTTCTACAGACATGTATTCCTCCTAAAAGGGTAAAACGTTCATCGGACTAACCGCTGAATTAGTTGACTAATAAACCACAAAACGAACAATATCACTATATAACCACTTTATTATTTCTTAATAATCAATAATAAATTGACTATATGCCTCTATATCATTGCTTCGAGTCGCGCGATAATCCAATGCAATCGACCACCTTGATTAAGTATTTACACTGACGGAGTTAACAACATTGAAATCTACCATTGCATCGGCCTTTATCGGTCTGTCTTTATTGTTTGTCAGCGCGACTCAAGCCGCCTCATTAGCACCACAATGGGAACTAACAGGGTTTTCGCAACCAGAATCTATTTATGTTTCACCTGAACATCAATGGATCTATGTTTCTAATGTAAACGGTAATGAACCTGGTTTTATCAGCAAGCTTTCTAAAGGGGGGGTTATCGAAAAATTGAAATGGGTTGATGGATTAGGCATGCCAACCGGTATGGGCATGTTTGGCAGTGTTCTCTATGTTGTAGATAGAAATCAGGTCCATATCATTAACACCGAAACCGGAAATATGACTAAAAGCATAAAGGCTAATGGTGCTGTCATGCTTAATGACCTGACGATTACTGATAAAGGACAAGTATTTGTTGGAGATATCGCGGCAGGAAAAATCTACACCCTGATCAATAATGAATTAGTTGTTTGGTTGGAAGATACAAACCTCCCACATCCAAACGGCTTGTTGGCACAAGGTAATACACTTGTTGTCGCCAATATGGCGAGTAAGTTAGCTCAGCAATTTGAGCCTGAAGAGTATGGCTCAATTTATAAAATTAATATCGCTGACAAATCGCTACAAATGATCAATTCAAGCTACAGACTTGGTGGTTTGGATGGTCTAACTGAATTGAATAATTCACTGGTTGTCAGTCACTTCCCTGCGGGTGAAATTTATCAGATCACAGACAAAGAACGAACGCTGTTAGGCACGTTAGATATTAGTACTGCGGATATTAGTGTTGATGACAGTACTGATACGCTGTTTGTTCCATTCTTACTAAAGAGCAAAGTGGCTGCTTACAAGATCATCAACGATTAAGGATCGGCTTCAAAATTACTTGCGGTTTTGTTTTCAAAATAGTCAGTCATTTGGGACTTTTTGGAAACAATTTAGCGCAAGTTATTGTGTAACGATTCCTAAAGCCGACAGAAATAATAAAAATTCTAGGAAAAGGAACTGAAAAATGAAGAGAGTATTAACAATCGCAGTAAGTCTATTCGTATTGTCAGCATGCTCAGCTATTGATACCAATAAGCTGACTAGCTATACGCCAGAAAAGAGTATTTCCGGCTCTGGTTATGAGTCATTAAGAGGCGCCGTGATCAATTACGGTTACGATGGTTTTGATGATTTTAACCTAGCTATTTATAACAATAAAATCAAATGGCTTGGTCAAAAAGGATACTTTCAGGGCGTTGCTACTGAGGTTGTGCCACAGATATCAAAGGTTGCTGACAATATTTATTTCTTTTCCTGGTCTACAGGGAGTAGCGGAGACAATGTCGTTCATAATTATAACACTATGAGGGTAAATGCTCACTTGTCGGAGTCCCAAGTAAAAGATGCTTTGTGGCAGATTCACGGTGATGTTTACAATATAAACAGCCCGGAAAGTGTTTTCCCACATTCACAACTTACCCCTATTAAAGATATTGGCAAAATATTAAAGAAAAACATCGCTGAGAAGAATCTACCACCGTTTGCCTTCACAGCCAAAATATCGAATTTCCCTGAAGATATAGCGGGCAGAAAGGAGCTAACAGGGCTTTCTATAAAATATGATACGCCTGATGGCGTGATAGAAATCGAAGTAGATGGTGATCGCACCTACGTCAGTAAAAATAATCAGGATATAAAAGATGTTTTTACCGCAGCCACTAAGATTGCGGATGGTATCTACTTTATCTCATGGGAAAAAGGGGCAGAGAGCGACCATATCGTCGTTAACCGAAATAGTATGACCGTTTTTGATCATGTATCCCCAACAGGTGAACGTAAAGAAGCTATTTATGACATTACCTATTTTGGTGCCAAGTAATACAAAGCAAATAGGCTATTGTTTTTTATCAGCCCAACGGGCAATAGAGCCAGCAACTCGAAATACTTTTAAACTAATTATGCGCACTTTATGTGCTCAAAAGGAAAAATACGATGAAAATTGAAATGTGGGCAGATTATACCTGTCCTTACTGTTACATGGGACAAGCCAGCCTTGATCAAGCGCTTGACGGACTTGCATTGAATGAAGAGATAGAAATTGTACATAAGAGTTTTCAGCTGGAGCCAAATGAAGCTTGTCACGCTGGCGAAGATCTCAATGATCTTGTGGCAAAAAGATACGGTAAATCATACGAATGGGGCAAAGCCCATAACGAACAACACACTCAAATGGCCGCTGGTTTTGGTTTACAGTTGAACCTGGCTGCTCAAACTATCAATAATACTATTCTTGCACATCAGGCCACTAAATTTGCTGATGCAGAAGGTAAAAAAGAGCTGATGATTGAGCGTATATATCAAGCTACCTTTGAAGAAGGCAAGGATATCGGCGATAAACAAACGTTATTAGATCTTGCTGGCGAGATTGGTTTGGATGCGTATAAACTCGCAAAAGCATTTGAAGAAAAAACATACCTCAATGCGGCTCATTCAGACATTACAGAGGCGATGACAAAAGGGATAAACGGTATTCCATTTTATCTGATCAATGGCAATATACCAGTGTACGGTTTACACAAGGTAGATGCATTAAAAGCAATTCTACAGCAAGCGAGTGAGCAATCTTAATCTTCAAGATTATGAGGGAATTAATAAAACTAGAACTCTGACAATAAGGTATTAATATTCAGTCGTACTGCGGCAGTACGACTGACGAGCAAAGATTGAGGATCCATTTCAATAAAAATAGAATAATAAAAAAAACCTTTGGCTGTTTCCTACCTCCTTTCGTATTAGAAAGGGCAATACTGTTTATTATTGAGCGTTTTCATGCCTTGTCATCTAAGAACCGTAACATAACAGTTTGATCTAAGTTTTTACCAAAATCTATTAGGTTCAGATAGTTGAGATGGGTAATTTAGCTATCCAACTGTATTTTGTTATATTCCAATCTAAATGAGGTGACGCACCGAAATTTCCGTAAGAAAGCATTATTCTAGTCATTTATTTTTACTTCTGTAAGTCGAAATTTGGGCATATTTTCCTTAGTATTTTTAGCTTGGTTTTGGCCATACCAAGAGATAATAAATGTTGTTAATGTATTTCAAAGTAGTGGTTGAAATCAATTAGCCACCCATAACAAAACGTTCAATGACCAGCTTAAAAATATTTCTCAAATTGAGCTCTGTAGGCATAGAAATTTAAATGATTTAATGCTCAATTTTATATCAGGTTTAGTCGTATATTGTTTAAAAAAGCTAAAAAGCTAAAAAGCTAAAAAGCTAAAAAGCTAAAAAGCTAAAAAAGTATCAGATTATTAAGCCTAGTAAATACTTTTACAACTATTGAATTTAATCAATAATTTATTGAAAATTCAATAATCTATTTGAATTTCGGGTAAATATAAAATACTGTATTTTTATAAATAAAATTCGGGCTGAGAATGAATAAATTCTACAGCCTCGTTAGGGGACTTATGCATATCGATCATTTTAATATCAGTGCACCAGCAAAAATACTGACAGAAGATAAAAAATTTCTGTGTGAAGTTTTTGATTTAGTTGAAGGGTGGAGACCTAAATTATCCCAAAATGGCTACTGGTTATATTATAAAGATAAAGTACTCATTCATTTGATTGAAAGTAATGAGCATTATAGAAATGAAAAGCAAGGTTACTTAGATCATATTGCCTTTCGACTTAGTGGTCTTAATAAACTAATAAAAACTTTAAAAATACTTTCAACGGAATACTCTATTAAATATTCTGCTGAAAGAGATATGACCCAAGTTTTTTTTAAAACACCATCTGGTGTAGGCTTAGAGGCGATTTTTTTAAAAGAGAATATAGATGAATAGCAACCTAAAATAGGGGGAGGTGTTTCACAACCGACACATTATCTGAGTGTTGCACTAGGACGAGAGCTCGACTTATGACAGTAAATAGTGGAATTGATTTTAGGAAGTTATGGTGGTTGTTTCATAAAACTAAGTAGGCTTAAAATAAGCTATTCTAATACTTCGTTATAAAACACCCATCATTAAGACAGGTGCTTGCTGGAGTACGTATCAAAACGCAGTTATACAGGAAGAGTCTGTTTGTCGAGATCATATCTAACTGAAGGGCGTTCATGCTCGCTAGCGCCTTGCTCCCCATCAACTGCTTCCAATTGAATGTAGTTATAATTAGCCGTGAAATTTAAAGACACATCTGTTCCTCCTGGAACAACCGTCAAAACATGTTTAACTTTAAAGGTTGCTTCATCAGCACCTAGTACGTAAACCTTTATAGAACCGCCACTATCACTATGATGTAAATTCAGATTAATATCTCTACCTTGATTTATATCTGAAATAGCTATTGTTTTGGTTATTTGACCACTGTAAAGTTGACCTTGAATCATTTTGTTTTCCTCATTATTGTAGATTATTACATTTAATAAATTTGTTATATGTACATAATGCTTCATCACATAACGTTTTATTTATAATCCCAATTTAGATCACCACAATTCATAAATTTAATTCACAAAAAAGACGCAATCATAATCACTAAGCAGCATATCATTTATAAAATATAAATATAAAAATAAGGTAAATTATATTTTATTAATAGATCTGTAGTGATTGATAACCATCTAATCGAATAAATTACAGTTATTAAACAAATCTAGGAAACTATGAAAACAAGGTCTTTCAATCAATTATTAACAGAGGTTCGTTCTTGCAAAATTTGTGAACCTATTTTAAAAGACGGTGTTCGCCCTGTTTTGCAAGTTAATAAGCACGCAAAAATTCTTATAGCAGGGCAAGCGCCTGGCTCAAAGGTTCATGCAACAGGTATTCCATTTGATGACCCGAGTGGGGATCGTTTAAGAGAATGGATGGGGATTGATAAAGAAACTTTTTATAACTCACAAAAAATTGCAATATTACCTATGGCGTTTTGTTACCCAGGAAAAGGGAAATCAGGTGATCTACCTCCACCACCAATATGTGCGAAGACATGGCGCAATCAATTATTGGAAGCGATGCCTGAGATTCAACTTACGCTTGTCATCGGGCAATATGCTTTGACATGGCATTTAAAAAATAGAGAAAAAAACCTTACTGAAACAGTCAGAAACTGGGCTGCTTATGGGGAACATGTTATGCCTCTTCCACACCCAAGTCCGCGCAATAATATCTGGTTAAAAAAGAATCCATGGTTTGAAGCAGAAGTTTTGACTGTGCTAAAAAGTAGAGTAGATAAAATACTGTTATCATAAATTTTTAATGGTTTGTTTGGTCTTGAGAAAGTTATTTCCTATTTAAAGCTATTATATTTTTCTTATTATGCGAATCTAGGGCTGATTAGATACTGGTAACTTAATTAAACATTGCTAAACCTCTACCTAAGCTGGGGGTGTGTAGGTTTGACAGTAACTACTGTGTTGTATCTTCTTTGCTCGTTCTAAAGAAAAGGGGAAATAACTTATGCCTGACTATAATAACTACTATCAAAAGTTACCAATAGAAATTGCTCCCTCAAGTGTCTTGTATTTACATTAAATCAATAGCTAATCTACTGCTTTTATTTTAATATTTGATTATAAATCAACTGCGTTCTATTCATATTAGTTACATCTTGCTTTACCGCATCGGCACTTTATTTTTCAAAAAAGGGATCTCCTATGGGTTTTAAAAAAAATTTAATCGCAGCTGCATTAACGACGACATCTTTATTCTCTACTTCAGCTTTTGCAGTAGAAAATATTGACATACTGATCACCGATGCAACTGTACTGACTATGAATGCAGAAAAAACTATTTATGAATCAGGCACTGTTGCCATTAAAGATAATAAAATTATTGCTGTCGGCGATAAAAATTTAGCAGAACAATACCAAGCAGATAAAATAATGAATGTTGCTGGCGACATCGTTATGCCAGGGCTTATTAATACGCATACACATGTTTCAATGACCGTCTTCCGTTCACTTGCCGATGATGTTCCAGATCGCTTACACCGTTATATCTTCCCGCTCGAATCAAAACTGGTTTCTCGTGATATGGTCCGTATCGGAGCTAACTTGGGTAACGTAGAGATGCTAAAGGGCGGTGTAACCACTTATGCAGATATGTACTATTTTGAAGATGAAGTGGCAAAAACCGTTGATAAAATCGGTATGCGTGCAGTATTAGGTGAAACAGTCATAAAATTCCCTGTGGCGGATGCAAAAAATGCACAGGAAGGCATTGCTTATGCGCTTAAATTTATCGACGAATATAAAGATCATCCTCGTATCACACCTGCATTTGCACCACATGCTCCTTACACTAATACAACAGAAGTATTGCAACAAGTTGCAAAATTATCCGAAGAAAAAGGTGTGCCAGTATTGATTCATTTAGCAGAATCCGCACGCGAAGAAGAAAAAATTGCAGAAATCAGCGGAGGTAAAAGTCCTGTTCAATATATGCATGATATCGGTGCATTAAATAGTCAACTTGTTGGTGCACATATGATCTTAGTTGACGACAAAGATATCGCTTTGGTTAAAGCAAGCGATATGGGCGTTGCACATAACATGAGTGCAAATATAAAATCAGCAAAAGGTGTCTCACCGGCACTCAAAATGTATGATCAAGGAGTTCGCATTGGCTTAGGAACTGATGGGCCAATGTCAGGTAACAACTTAAGTACCATTGCAGAATTTGGACAAGTAGCAAAAGTACACAAGTTAGTTAATCACGATCGCGCAGCAATGCCGCCAGTGAAAGTGATTGATATGTCCACCATGGGTGCGGCCAGAGCCTTACATATGGAAGATAAGATAGGATCATTAGAAGTAGGCAAACTTGCTGATATCATTGTTATCGATACTAAAGCGGTGAACATGGTTCCCATGTACAACCCATATTCAGCTTTAGTCTACTCTGCTTATCCGACCAATGTCCGTCATGCTATCGTTGACGGAAAATTACTCATGGAAGATAAAAAGATTTTGACAGTAGATGAAAATAAAATTCGTGAAGAAGCATTGAAATTTACCGATATTGTTAGAAAAACTATTATCGAAAGTGGGGAAATTGTGCAATAAAAAGTGAGAAATAACGGGCTAAATTATCCAGTTTGCCCGTTCTATTTATCTAGAACAGAGGCATACCTGTAGTTTTACTATCCAATTCCTCTTGTGATTTACGATCAAACCATTACACCTCAACTTTTAATCATTTTAGTTTATAAGCCCAAGGACTCATTTCTAGTTTAAAAGTGCTTAGTGATGAGCAAAAAGTACAATCTAATAAAACGCTAGGTATATGTGCAATGGATTAGTTTTACAGCCAAACATTAATTTAGGAACAGTAAAGCTTAAAGAGCCACATAATGGTATTTTACCGAAATTTTAATCAATCGGATCTGATAAATCGACAAGATCAAGATGATCTCTGATTACTTTCATCACACCATACTCAAGATTACTCGGCGCACTAAAACGGGCATATGTTTTTACTTTTTCATGTGCATTTTCTACTGCATAAGAATGAAAGCTTGCTTGTAACATTTCGATATCGTTAAAGTAATCACCAAAACTCATTGTTTGTTCGAAACTAAATTTTAATTTGTCTTGTAAATATTTGATGGCATCGCCTTTTGAAGCATTTATATTCATCACATCAAGCCAAATCTTGGCGCTTACCACTACTTTGTGGTCGACATCGAATTTTGCATTAATTGACGGATATATAAATTCTTGCGAGCCATCAAAATGGCAAATAGCCACCTTAATAAACTCATCTTCAACTTCGAGTAAATCTTTTACATAATCACAACGATGGTAGTATTTTTTTATTTCTTCGAGTGCTTTAGGTGCTTGTGTTTCAACGTATGCGGACTGTTTGCCGCATAAAACAATATGCGCCCCTTCAATTAATCGAGCCTCTTTGATAATACGATGAATTGAGTCGTTATCAATAGTACAACTGTAGAGTTCTTTGCCTTGATGCATGACTAAGGTGCCATTTTCCGCGATAAACATGATACGGTCTTTAACCGCAGAAAAGGTTTGTAATAAGCTATAATATTGGCGCCCAGAAGCAGCTGCAAACATAATATCTCTTTGTTCTAATTGTTGGAATACATCAAAAAAATCAGGCGGTAAACGACCATCTTTATCTAACAAAGTGCCATCCATATCGGTAGCAATGAATTTAATATTATGTTGTGCCATTGATGAATGCTCGCATATTTTGTAAGGGATTGATAATAGAATGATTATATGATTTTTAGTTATGCTTTAGCAAATGGATAAAAACCATGTGACTATTATTAAAAGAAACAATTTAGAAAGTGACGTTTCATGCTCTGTTAAAAATCATCTAGATCGCGTTTTTGGTCTCATCCTAAATAAAGTATTACTTCTTGGTTTGATTTTTAGCCAGCTATTGTACTGAATAATAAATTCCTTTTAAAAACGCCCATCACTCAATTTATTCAATCGATGATAGAAAAGAGAATAACTAGTTGAGCATCAATTAAATATGAATTAATGTGGTTAAATGTTGAGCAATAAAAATGGCCGTTAGTTTAACTTTTGAAATAGTTAGATGTTCATGCATCACCAGCAGTCATTAGTAAATTATAACAATCGTTCCAGAAATTTATTCTTTTTTGTCCTTCTCGGTGTCAAGAAGGGCGCTCCATAAAGGAAGGAGAATTACCATGAAAATAATAACTGCATCAGTGGGAGATAAAGGCGAAAACAACGTTGAAGATGTTAAAATAGTGCAAGGCTTGCTCAATCAACATAAGTTAGCTGCCTTTGCAAAGCCTTTGAAAATAGATGGGCAATCAGGGCCTTTTACGATTAAACGAATAAACGCTTTCCAAGAAGTAATGATGAATATGCTTCAACCAGACGGTTTGGTCGAAGTTAATGGTGAAACCTTGAAGCGTTTGCAGGTAACTAAAGAAATAGTTACATCGAGTAGTTCGTTATTTTTTGGTGATAAAGGAATCAACCTTTTGAAAGAGATCGAAGGGTTGGCGATAACTCCCTATGACGATCAAACTGGCAAAGCTATTAAGGTTTGGGTAGAAGGTGCAACGATTGGTTATGGTCATTTGATAGCTAAATCAGATTGGTCTAAATACCAAGCCGGTTTGAACGAGGATCAAGCGATTAGATTATTACAAGCAGATCTCAATCCTTTTATTAACACAGTAAAAAGTAAAGTGAGGGGTGATGTGATGCAACATGAATTCGATGCAATGGTAATATTCGCTTTTAATATCGGTCAAGCAGGTTTCTCTCAGTCATCTGTGTTAAAAATGATCAATGATCCTGAAGTTATTACTTCTTATCCTACGCTGGAAAAAGCTTGGAAAGCTTGGAATAAATCACAAGGTAAAGTTAACCGTGGTTTAGAAAATAGAAGACAGGCTGAGTGGAATATCTATCAGAAAGGAGTTTATGAAAAATGGTAAAAAGTTGGCTTAATTATGCCTGTCAGTTTGTTCTTAGTTGTTTGCTATCTATTAGCGTTATTTTTGCAGCGTCTGCAATTGACAACCCTGATGCTGCAGATCTGATTGGCGAATTTGAAAAACGAGAAGTTGTTTATGTGATAGCAATTGATGACCCCAACAATAACAGCAGAGAGTATTTAGTTGCCTATGATAACTATCTGCTATTTTTAGACAAAGAATTGAATAACGCTTTTACAAGTATTAAGTCGAAATTACCCAAGGCAAGGTATTCAGATTTGATAGCCGCGCAGCGATTCTGGTTAAAGTACCGTGATGCAGAATTTGAGTTAATTAAAAGTACTTGGACTCGTGACGATTTTGGCACTTCAGCGGGAATATCTCGTGGTGATTATCGAACGCGGATAGTTAAAGATCGTATTATTCAGTTGTTACATTATGCAAAAAGTCTTTAACGGCGAATTATACAAATAGTCTTCAACGTTGAATTATTTAAAAAGCATTTAGCGTTAGACTATGACACTAGCTTCTAATACCAAAATATATTGCTACTTGAGATGTTTAGCTTTATTTAAATGATTAAAACAAAAAAAAGCTCACAGCACGTATTTCTGGACCCTGTAAATAATGCTGTGTTTTTTATTTAACTGCTCATCGTTTTAAATAGCGAGATAATTAAGCTGAATACCAAGTTCCAAGGTATCTAAAACAGATTGTGTTGTTGATTTATGACTTATTTTACCGGCTTCAAGTTCGACCAATACTACGGTTGAAATTTGTGCAAAGTCTTTACCCGCTAAAAGTATTTGTATTAACGCAACTTGAAGTGGTGGCAAACTTGGGTTAAAAGCTGCATTTTCAGCATAAGCACCTATATAGATTGATTGATCATCAAGTTGAACAGCGATGGCACAATAGTTTTCTGAATAGGGGGCATGACTGATATTTAAAGCAGCAACGGCATTAGTGAGCAATAAATCATCATTAGAAATAGCATATTTTTGTGGTTTATCTTCCATTAACAAGGTCGTTATATTGAGATCTTTAGGACCAAATGATTCTGGTAGATATTCTTGTAACGTTTTTGCTTGTCGATTTGGCAGTTGTACCATCATTATATCCGCACTACTTAGTTCATTCATAAACTGCCGGCAATGTCCGCAGGGACTGTAGTTTATGGTGATATCTTGAATGCCTTTTTCTCCTTTCATCCAAGCATGGGAAATGGCAGATTGTTCTGCATGTACCGCTTGTGCCAGTGGTGAACCTGGTAGTTCAATATTAGCCCCAAAGTATAATATTCCTGAAAGGCCGCGCGCAATCGCTCCGACACAGAAATTGGAGATAGGAGAATAGGAGTAACTTGCAGCAAGTGGAAGCAGTGCAATACGTAACTCACTGTCGCTTAATGCTGTTAAAGTCATTAACTCATTAAATTGGGCTACTGAAATAGTGGCAGAAAAGTTTTTATCTTCAACGATAGGTTTTAAGTAATCGGCTAAAATTATAGGTAGTTCATTTAATGCGTTTACTAACAATTTATTCATTATTTTATTCCCATTATTTAATTTCTATTATTTTATTCCTAGGCTTTCTGAACAACTGGCTTCTGATCTAATGCTTTCTGAATGTAGGGATTTTTTATCGCTTGAGCGACGCTCGCTCCATTTATGCAATTGTTCTCCGGTATAAGTCATCAGAAAGCCAACAATAGCACCAACAAATAAGGCAATAATCGTAACCATCCATTCTCCATTGGCAGAAAAAATGGCGGCGGCACCGATGAATGTGCCAGGGATAAACTTAAGCACATTAAATTTAGCTTGAAAACACATAACAAAGGCGAAGATAGCCGTTGTAGCATACGAAGCAAAATCAGCTGCAAGGTAAGTGGAGAGAACAATAATTAAAATTGCCCAGATTGCACCACTGAAATTAGTCAACCAGACTTGAACTAATCCTTTCATGCCTTTATCAGTAGAAGCGAAATAACTGGTTGCCCCTAAGAAAACTAACCAACTTGCAATATCAAAAAAATTAGTAAACCAAACTAACAAGCCGGATAAAATGCCCGTGCTGATTGACAACGCTAACAGTAAACTCATTGAATATCCCTAACCTTTGTAAATTAAAATGGTATAAAAACATGAAAAGAAAGCACATGCTTTGAGTAAAACATGCGCTTATCTTTATAGAAAAGAGAGGTAATAATTGATTGGTTGCGTTACATAACAGTTTGTTAAACGTTAACCGATATTAGCGCACCTCTTTTGTTCAATGCTATCTGATAATAAACTAACAAATGAATAGATTAATCATCATATTCAAAGGCAATATCATTATTTCTTACATTAAGCTATGAGCATCAAATACTGCTTCAATAACTCTTACTCTCGTTTCTTGTTCCTTTTTACAGGCTTTGCTTTAAATATCTTCCGCGCGTATTTGTCCGTAAACATTTGGTGTTGGTTGATAAGCTTGGTCGCCTACTTTAATAGCCTGAAGTAGTGCTGTTGCAGCTTCTTGCCATTGTTCTTCACTGCGTGCATGAATCACAGCGAGTGGTTTTTGATCGTTTGCAGTTTCACCTAAACAAATAAAGTTATCAAAACCAACTGCATAGTCAATTGTATCGGTAGAAACGCGACGTCCACCACCCATACTTACTACGGCCATACCAATTGCTCTGGTATCCATCGCCGAAACAATGCCACTTTTTTCTGCGTAAACAGGTTTGCTAATTTGTGCTTTTTCTAGGTATTTGTCGTAGTGTTCAACAAAGTCTTTAGGTCCACCTAAACCGGCAACCATCTTACTGAAACAAGCAGCGGCAGTGCCGTTGTCGAGTACGGTTTGCAACTGTTGGTGTGCTTGCTCGCTGTCTTTGGCTAATTTACCCAATACTAGCATTTCTGCACAAAGTGCCATGGTGATTTCATAGAGGCGAGGATTACGGTATTCACCGGTTAAGAATTGGACCGCTTCACGTACTTCGAGTGCATTACCTGCTGACGAGGCTAAGACCTGATTCATATCAGTTAAAATAGCCGTTGTTTTTGTGCCAGCACCATTTGCTACAGCAACAATAGATTTAGCCAGTTCTTCAGATGCTTGATAGGTTGGCATAAATGCGCCGGAACCTACTTTTACATCCATCACTAATGAATCCAGACCAGCTGCTAGTTTTTTAGATAAAATAGAGGCCGTGATCAAACTAATATTATCTACCGTTGCAGTGATATCTCGAATGGCGTAAACACGTTTATCGGCTGGTGCAAGGTTGCCAGTTTGGCCAATTATCGCCACACCTGCTTGTTTGGTTACTTCACCAAAAACATCATTACTTGGAGTAATGTTGTAACCAGGAATTGATTCTAATTTATCTAGTGTGCCACCTGTATGGCCAAGGCCACGGCCGGAGATCATTGGTACAAAACCGCCACAGGCTGCAACCATTGGACCTAACATAAGCGAGGTAACATCACCAACGCCACCCGTTGAATGTTTATCAACAATAGGGCCACCAAAATTCATGTGATCCCAATTCATAACCATACCTGAATCACGCATTGCACAGGTAAGGGCAATTCGCTCTGACATATCCATTTCATTAAAGAAAATAGTCATAGCAAATGCGCCAATTTGGCTTTCTGAAATAGTATCGTCTGCCACACCTTGAATGAAAAAATTGATTTCTTCAGTGCTTAGCACTTGTCCATCACGTTTTTTACGGATAATTTCTTGAGGTAAAAACATTAATCTCTCCATACTCTTTAACGAGTTTTAGTTAATTATTTGTCTGCCCCTCTGTAATAAATAGAAGGGCTAGCTGTATCGAAAACGATGCCTAGTATGCTGTTGCATCGGCTGTTTGATTCGTCACTTCTAATGTATTCAATAAATTAGTCAGTAGGCTTGATGCACCAAAACGGTAATGCATGTTATCGGCCCATTGCTCACCTAAAATTTCATCTGCCATTGCTAGATATTGCGCCGCATCTTGTGCTGTTTTTACGCCACCTGCCGGCTTGAAACCAACGCGCTGAGCAACACCCATATCGCGGATCACTTTAAGCATAATTTCAGCTGATTCTGGTGTGGCATTAACTGCAACTTTACCAGTAGAGGTTTTGATGAAATTTGCACCAGCTTCAATGCTTAACTCTGACGCACGCTTAATTAATGCTTCAGTTTTAAGTTCTCCAGTTTCAATTATCACTTTAAGTAAAGTGTCACCACATGCTGCTTTACATTGTTTTACTAACTCATAACCAACATTTTCATTACCGGCGATCAGCGCGCGGTATGGAAAAACCACATCAACTTCATCGGCTCCATAAGCAATCGCAGCTTTAGTTTCTGCAACTGCTATCTCAATATCATCGTTGCCGTGTGGAAAATTAGTCACGGTTGCGATACGCACTTCAGGCGTACCTTGTTCAAGTAGGGTTTTCTTAGCAATAGGAATAAAACGAGGATAAATACAAATTGCAGCTGTATTACCAACGGCCGTTTTAGCATTATGACAAAGATCGATTACTTTTTGATCAGTATCATCGTCATTTAATGTAGTTAAATCCATTAGCTTAAGTGCACGTAAAGCAGCTTTTTTAATATCAGACATAGGGATGGCTCCAGTTTTATCGTAAGTTGAAAGAAGTTTATGTGTTTGAGATTACATCTAATAAAAGCATTGATATATACGATATAGGCAAAGCACTTTTTACGTATGGAAAAAGTGAGGGGTTGATTAAAGTCCTTGAAGGTTTTTTAACATCTAGGTTATGCAGTAAAGTTATACAACTAGACTATACAACTAGACTATACAAGTAATTTTATAAAATTAGGTTTATACAAATTGGATATAAAAGACATAACAGAGCATAGACGAAGCTCTGTTATTAGGATGCATTTTAAGCGAACCGTCATAATAAAAAACACTGGCGGTCAAAAATTAAAAGATAGGTATATTTAGTACGGTTAGATGTTCTTAACCCAAGGAGCTAATGCAAGATCCCAATAGGGTGGCGTACCAATATGCTCCTTCAAAAACGTGATCACTGCATTGAGTCTTTTTGGAAGGTGCTTTTTTCGTGGGTAGACGGCATAAACGGGCATATCTAAATTTGCTTTCCAGTCCGGAAGGAGTTGGATAAGTTTACCTGTTTCAAATTCATTGGATAATAAATAGGTCGCAATATAACCAACGCCGTGGTCTCCGATAACTGCGTCTCTTACCGCTTCAGAAAGGTTGACACGATAGTTGCCCGTCACATGGTTACAGCACAATTGCTCACCTTTACTAAATGGCCAATAACTATAGTCACGGGTATTACTATGATAAGTAACGCAGTTATGATGCAATAAATCATCTGGGTGAATAGGTTTCGGGTTTCTTTCTAGGTATCCCGGTGAAGCGGCAAGCACAAAATTACCATCGGCGACTCTTTGGGCTATATAACCCTCATTAATATCTGCATGGGTTGTTATCCATAAATGAATACCTTCATTTAGCATGTCGATCTTTTGATCTGAGAAAGTGATGTCAAAATTGATCTCTGGATACTGTTTTTGCATTTTATCTAATACTGGAATGACGTGCAGTGCGCCAAAACTTCGTGATAGTGCCAAACGGATGGTGCCTGACATTTGTTCCGTTGCATCCATCATTGCTGCTTCTGCATTTTGAATATTGGCATAGAGTTGAGCACAATGTTCAGCAAACTCAATACCAGCATCGGTTAAGGTTAAATTGCGCGTGGTTCTTTGCACAAGTTGCACATTGAGTTCTGACTCTAATTGAGTTAATTGTTTACTAACATAGGAAATTGATACATCCAATCGTTCAGCCGCTTTAGTAAAGCTGCCACTCATTTTCAATATATGTAATAAATACATTTGATTAGCACGGTTTTTCATTTCAATTTCCAAGTTTTAAAAAAGCATCTTACAAAGATAGTAAAAGCAATGCCAGTAAAAGAGCCGAATGGTAGATAAGTGAAGTGAATAATTTAAATTAACCTGTTATTGATCAATATCTATTGTCGCGATGCGAGGGTAATCCCTCATTCTTAAAGGCATTCACTAGTAGGCTGAGTAATTTTTTAGAAACTCGAAATAAGTGCAATTCACGTCCAGCTTATTACTTCGCGTGAATTACGTTTTTTGATTATCTATTTTTCAGTGAATGAAAATTAATTTGAAGCTTTATTCGGAGGCTCAAACCAATGATATCTCAACATCACTTTTGAGGTGCGTACTACACGCTAATACATAACCTTGACCCACATCGTCATCACTGAGACCAACTTGGCTGCTACTTTCTACGTTACCCTTGGTGATTTGGCATTTGCAAGAGCCGCAAACACCGGAACGACAATCTTGAATGATGGGTAAATTCATTTCCTCAATGGCATCAAGTAGTGTCGCAGCACCGCTCATTTCAATAGAAGTGTTTGAAGCTGGTACACTGATGGTGAATAAATTTTGGTTGGTAGTGTTAATTGAATAAGGTGACCGTTCACCAAAACTCTCTTTATAGAAACGTTGCATGTCAAAACTTTGCTGTATTAAGTATGCTTCAAGAATGTTCATGAAAGGGGCCGGACCACATGTATATACCGCAAGATTCGACAGTTTAGGAATCAATTCATTTAACAACGACTCTCTAATTAATCCGGTTTTATATCCTTTGGCAGGAATGTCTGAAAGTATGATATCTACATTGATATTTGCATGTTGCTCATTTAACTTTTTGAGTTCGTCAGCGAATATAATGTCATCGACACTACGTGTAAAATAGATGAAGTGAATTTGTGAAGGAGATTGAGTATCTACCAAATAACGCGTCATCGCTATCATTGGTGTGATACCACTACCGGCACTAATAAATACATAATCGTCACTTTGGGTTGCATCTATGAGATTGAATTGTCCACGCGGAGAGGTACCTTGCAATTGCATACCTGGTTGTAGGTTGTCATGCAAGTAATTGGAAACCTTACCTTCTTGAACTCGTTTAACCGTTAGCATCCAGTTTTCTGGCCTTGTTGGACTGGAAGATAGAGTATAAGCACGACGAGTGATAATACCATTCACATTCACTTGTATAGAAATATATTGGCCTGAATGGTACTCCAGAGCAGGTGATTTAAAACAAAAGGTGACAGTATCATGGGTTTCTTGAATACGTTGTTCGCAAATAAGTGCAATGTTGGATGTGTCGATCGGGTTATTGGAGGTCGATTCTGCGTTGTTAGACCGGCCATTAATCAGTTTGCCAATGAATTTAATAAGCCAAAGTATTCGCAAACACAAAAAAGCGGGGACGATAATAAATACTGCGACTTTTACAAACGGTATGATGATCATTACCCACATCGGGTTCTCGTTAGTGTCATTAAGCGGTAATGGAACAGCATTAATTTCTGTCGCCCAATCAGTCAAAGTTAATAACCATAATGCAGCACAAACTAAGCTAGAGATGGTTAAAATGATGGCACTACGTTTTTTCCATTGATGAGTCAGGTACTTCATTTTACTTCCTTGACTGAAGCGGCTTTGTTTTTCATTTTTACAGTCATTGTCTTGATCCAGTCCCAATGAAGCGCTAAGTGTATCCCGAGCATTGGTATTAATAAGTTACTTGAAGTGTCGTGGATCATAAACCAGAAAGGGGATAGCGGTAACCCAAGTCCTAACAAAGGTAATACAACTTCGGAAACAATAACGCCACTCAGTATTACTACCATCATGGTCAGGTAAATAATCAGATCCCATATTGCATTAAAGCGAGCTTGTCCTTTCAGATTATGGATTAATAATTTAGGGAAATTTTTAATCCAATCCCAATGCAATAGCAAGTGGATCATGAAAGGGATCAAGAAGAAGAAGCTTAACCATTCGTGTATTGCAACGCCTGTGAATTTAGGAGCACAAACTAGAATAAACGAAATAAACAGAAAAATATCCATGACATAACGCATTTTTAAAAAATCATTTTTCCACGTGCTTTGGGGCATGTTATCTCACCATTTATATAAATAATTAATGACCATTTTGTGCTTAAGATGGTCATTCTATTTCTGTATTATTTGTTTTGTATTGTGTCTTTTACTGTGTTTTTAAGGTGCTGCATAAAGGCCTTAAAGTGGGGCATAAAATCAGCAAATAATGCATGTTTGCGTTGCTGCATCATAACCGGACCTAATAAGCGCAGCGCAACGGCCACTTTAGGGACATCTGATGCTTCCAAACCGCTGCCTTTTTTCAGATTTTCTACAAGATTAAACAAATCTTCTCTATCTTCAAACTCAAACTGTAATTTTTGACACTCATCTGTTTCCGAATCAATTTCTTCAACAGTGATCTTATAGCTATTACCTTTTTTGCTTTTAGGGATCATGATTATTTCTCCAATATGGTCTTTAATTTTAAAAACAAGTCTGATTAGTTGTTAGGGAGAGTTTACTAGATGAATAGGGCCATCAATAGTGTTGACCCTATTAAGTTAATTAAACGATGTTAAACAGCAGTGGTCGATTTATGTAATGACTGTGCCATTTCTGGTTTTGTAGTCAGTTTTTCCTCAACTTTGTGCATATCAATTATTTCAGTCGCGCTAAGATGGCCGTAATCTTCACGCATATATTTGAACGTTTTCATCAACATATAACTTATCAGTATTAACAGTGGTGCGGCAAATATTAAGATAGCAGACTGCATTGACCCGACTGGTGCATTAACGATGATAAACACAGCAGGGATAGCGATAATGACCAAACACCAAAAGATCTTAAATAAGGTTGCTGGGTTCTTGTCTCTATCTAAAACGCGTTGAGTTTGACAAGCAACGGTGAATACCGAACCGTCTAAGGTGGTAACTAATAACAAAAAGGTTGCAACAATAAATACAGCCAAAGTAACTGAAGAAAAGGGAAGTGTGTTTAATGCTGCCACGATAGATTGACTTGCTTGTCCATCAGAAACCATTTTACTGATATCTATTTTTCCATCCAGTTGGGTTTTCATCATAAAAGAGCCAGCAACGGAGAATAGTATTGCTGTTCCTGCTGTCCCGCCGCCTAGCATACAAGCGATAACCTCACGAAGTGTGCGTCCTTTAGATACTTTGGTAACAAAAATACACATCATTGGAATGAAAATCATCCAGTAAGCCCAGAAATAAGCGGTCCAGTTTTGTGGAAATTTATCTTGGTTAATTGCGTCGGTGTATAGGCTCATATGAATGAAGTTAGAAGCCCACATGCTGATTGATGTACTGGTATTTTCTAAAATAAATAGCGTTGGACCAAAAACAAGAATATAAGCAACCAGTGCGATTAGAGAATAAGTACCGTAACTGGATATATTTTTCATTCCTTTTTCAAGGCCGACAAAAGAACTAATAATAAGTATTGCTGCAACCACCCCTAACATTAATAGTTTAAGTAATAGGGTATCAGTCAAACCAAATAATTGAGCAACAGAGGCAGAAACAATAGGGACACCAAGCGCAAGTACAATGATCAGTCCAAATACGATAGCAATAGGGTATGTGATATCGATGGTACGTCCAACAACTTTACCAATGGCTTTATTTTTTATCATTACCTTTATTATATCGCTGAGTTTCAACGATGGATTTTTACGAACATAATAAGAGTACATGATTGGCACAGCGCTTATTGCGGCTTCTCATCGCCTAAACAACTATCTCACCGATATGGCTTATAGAGTGATCGGGTCAAGATAGATAATTATATCCATGACTACTCTTATGGATTACTACGTCATTAACTCGAACACTAATACAAGGTGTTGAGTTAATGATCTTACTTACGACTTATACCTTAATAGCCTGTTTCCTATTGTCTATTACCTATTGGTACCTATAAGAATAAAAAATACCTCTTTATTCTAGATAGTAAACGATTAGAAGCTCTTTGCATCTTGCATCATCTCGGTTATAAACGATTTTTATTTTAAGTATTCTTTGATAAATCGCTCCAACTCTACACAGGATCTTTCCATTAATTCATCTAATAGCTGTAATTGCTCTGCTTGTAGTGGTTTATTCTGACAATAAGATTCTAATGTCTCACATATATGATGTAATTTAATGAGTCCCAATGAAATCGCAGCACCTTTTAATTTATGTAACTTTTGTTGCTGGTGTTTGGCTGATAACTGATGAAAATCGTTATATTCACTGTTGACCTGGTGGTAAAATAGCTCAGCCAATTGAGTTATTTTTTCACGGCCTAGGTAGTGAATATCTTCTTGTAATGTATTGCTATTAAAGAGTGGTTTATCATCACTACTGTTTAAAGAAGTATTATTATTTTCATTGCCGATATTAGTTAAAGGTAAAGTTTTATCGTGCTCACTATTTTCCATGACTTTATGTAGTGTGGGCTTAAGTTTTTTCATTTGCATAGGTTTTGCAATAAACCCATCAAAACCTGATTCAATGTAGGTGGCAATATCTTCAGTAAATACATGGGCGGAAACCGCAATGGTTTTAAAGGGAATGTTTTTTTCTTGTGCGATGCTTTTTAGTCGTTTTGAAAGTGTTACGCCATCAATATCAGGTAAATTGATGTCCAATAATGCTAAATGATAATCTCCACTATGCATTTGCTTTAATGCTTCTGATCCAGTTGTTGCGCTAGATACCTGATGGCCAAGTTTACTCATTAATGCACAGGCTACATCAAGGTTAATTGCATTATCTTCTACTATTAACACGTTATATTTTTGCGATGGGAGATGTAATGAAGTCGAGTTGAGACTCTGTAATAGGCTGTTCATCATTGGCCCTTTATCTAACTCTATTTTGAAAGAGAAACAACTGCCTTTATGCTCTTCACTTATTATTGATAACTCTCCCTGCATCGCTGCGACTAAACGCTGGCATATGGCTAAACCTAAGCCAGTGCCGGTTGCTGTTTGCATATTTTCTATTTGAGTAAACGCTTGAAATACAGCGGCTTGTTTATTTTTGGCGATACCACATCCTGTGTCTGTTACTGAGAATGTAATTTCTGATGATTCAGCGCTTTCATTACCCTTTGATGATATTGCTAAAACGATACTACCTTGCTGCGTATATTTAATGGCGTTACTCATTAAATTTATGAGTATTTGTCGTAATTTACCTAGGTCTGCATAGTACTGGATGTTGCTATCAAAATTAATATCAAAATCCAATGATAATGATTTTTTCATGGCCCTTGCTTGCATTAACTCAATTACATCTTGTCCCAGTTTTACTAAATCTATGGCACGAAGAGAAAGCTCAATATGGCCCGCTTCTATTTTAGAATAATCAAGAATATCATTAAGAATTTCCAGTAAACGTTCACCAGAATAAAGTATGGTTTGAACATACTTTTGTTGTTGTGCTGTAAGAGTTGTGTCTGCTAGTAATTCTAGAGTGCCAATCATACCGCTCATTGGGGTACGTATTTCATGGCTCATACTGGCTAAAAAAACAGACTTTGCTCGATTTGCTTGCTCGGCTTGCTGTTTAGCGACTGCGTGTGCTTTAGATTCTTCATTTAATTTATTATTGGTGAGGAGTAATTCGTTGGTTCGAACGCGGATAAGTTGTTCAAGGTTGTCTTTATGTAAGCGTAGCTCTTTCTCTATTTGTTGTTGTTTAAATTCAAGAGCTTGTTTTTTAATGGCTTGTTCACGGAACACATCCAAGGCATAAGCCATATGCTTAAACTCTTCATCCTTCGAGGGTTCAACGGTTATTTCAAGATTACCAGCAGCCAACTTTTCAATGGCATCAGTGTGCTTTCTTAATTTAAAGATAATGCCTTGATAAACAACTCTCCACATCACCAATATAATTACAATGAGAGATAACAACGCGCTTATTAAAAAAATATTCTTTGACCAATATACTAAATGTTTATGCTGGGAACTGGTTTGTTTAGCTAACTCACCTTGTTGTTGGACTAAGTTTAATATCTCTTGATTCAAATGTTTGAGCTGATTAGAAATATGATAGTGGAGTTTATTCTGTTCATTATTGAGGTGAATGAAACGTTGTTGTTGCAGGATAAAGTTATCAAACTGTGTCATTTTACTTAACGCTGCTTGCGCTAAATTAAGTCGGTAGGGGTCTGATATCTTTTCTACGAGAGCCATGATAAATGATAAATGTATATTTTTTTGTTTAATAAGCTTATTTAATGGTTGATATTCCGATGTGGTTTTTATTAGATTGGCTATTTGTTCGAGTTCTAAAGAGTGGCGCTCTAAGGCGGACATTTTATCGAGTAAATCTAGATCTTCTTCAATGATTAAATCGATTTCTTGTTGTGCTTGTGACCGTTTATTTTTTTGTTCTATCAAATCATAAAGTCCTGACAGATGGACTATCGCAAAGGTACTTGCGTTCGCTACTTGTGAACGAGATAAAGTGGCAATATCATGAACGGAGGCTTTTACTGTATTGAAGTTTTGGTTCAAGTGTTGGGTATTGTCAATCTTGTCTTGTGCAAATTTATCGAGCAGAACAATATTGTCACTAATTTCATTTTTAAGAGCTTGTAACTGTATCAACTTTTTATTATTGATCTGAAGTGATTCAAGTTCGATAAATTCGTTTTCAATGGATAAATTAAGTCGCTCAAGTTGTTGACTATAAAGTTGACGTTGCTCTTCATCGACGGTGTTTTTTAATAAAGTCGCAGTATGGGTGATCTGTAAACTAATATTCGCTAACTCACGAGCACTAGATAGTATGGGCAAGGTTTGTTGTGTTATGGTATTACCCGTATTTGCAATAAGGGTAAGGCCATTCCAAGCCACTACACTGATAAAAAGTAATAAGCCCGCTACAAAACTAAAAGCAAATAGCAGTTTGTTACCTATGCTGTGTCTAAAGTGCACGCTTGCGTCCTTATACGATGACTAATTAATTAAGATTGAGTTAATTTTGAAAATACTACCCGTTCTGCTAACAACAATGTTTACTGCTTTATTTTATTTTTCACCTTTTATTCATGCTGAGCAGCAGATAACGAATGAAGATGATAACACGCAGAGTCAATTTAAAGTTTGTACCATCTATCCGCATCTCAAAGATTCTTATTGGTTAAGTATTAATTTTGGCATGACCGAGCAAGCAAAACAAAGAGGAATTCGATTAAAAGTACTTGAAGCGGGTGGTTATGGAAATATAGAGGTGCAATTAAAACAAATTGAACAATGTATTACTTGGAAAGCTGATGCTATCCTGATTGGCTCTGTTAATTTTGATCGCTTAAATGAACGTATTGAACAGGTAAATAAGCAGATACCTGTATTTTCACTGGTGAATGAAATTGCCACTAAAAAAATTACAGGCTCTACTGGCGTAGCTTGGTATCAAATGGGGTATCTATTAGGTCAATATTTGGCTGAATATCATCAACAGCACAATCCACAAAAAATAGGACAGCTAGCCTGGTTTCCTGGGCCTAATAATGCTGGTGGTAGTCCAAACTTAACTGCTGGATTAGAAGATGCATTAACAAATAGCAATGTCAAAATTTCCACTATTCAAGCAGGACTTAACGACAAAATAATTCAATTTACTTTATTAAAAAACACATTAATTAATTATCCCAATATTGACTATTTAGCTGGCAGCGCAGTAATGGCTGAAATCGCGGTCAGTGAAGTTGCTCAGTTACCTGAAAATAAACGACCTAAAATTCTAAGTCATTATTTCAGCCATGGCGTTTACAGAGGCATTAAGCGTAAAAAAATATTAATGGCAAACTCTGATCAAATGGTTTTACAAGGTCAAATGGCGATTAATCAAGTGGCTGATTTTTTACAAACAGGTCATTTTAACGCGCAGCAAGCACCAAATATTATTTATATTGATCAACATAATATTAACGAGTTTGATGCTGATTTGTCATTATCGCCAAATCATTTTAAACCTGTTTATGAAGTGGGTATTGAATAGGTTATAGTCATTAATAACTCTAACTTTTTGACCATGATTATAAACTGTACTTATGAAACAAAAAAATAACCTTCGCCATGCACAGTAATGAAAATTTGCGGGTCTTTAGCGTTGTTTTCAATTTTATTTCGAAGCCTACGAACGAGCACATCAATGGTCCTATCATTTGGTGTCTCAACGCGGTGATCAATAAGGTTAAGTAGCCGTGCACGTGTCATTACTCGGCTTGGGTTGGCAACAAAAGCCACTAACATATCGTATTCAGCTTTGGTTAATTTTATTGGAATATTATTTTTAAGTAACTTACGCTTACCAATATCAAAACTACATTCCCCGAACCGAAACAGTTCATCATCAGACTCAACACTGCTTTCTGGTAATGTTTCTTGTTGTTCCGTTAAGGATATTCTCCACAAAATATTTTTGACTCTAGCCAACAGTTCTCTTAATTCAAATGGTTTCGTTACATAATCATCTGCACCCATTTCTAAACCAATAATCTTATCAATTGAATCACAGCGACCGGTCACTAATATGATCCCGATAGTAGATTGACTACGTAAACAGCGAGTTATCATTAAGCCATCTTCACCTGGCAGATTAATATCCAACATAACGAGATCAATGTGGTGTTTTTCGAGTATTTCATTCATTTGAGTTTTATTTTCAGCTTCACTAACTTGGTAGCCGGAGTGTTGAAAATACCCAACTAATTTTGCGCGTGTTATTGCTTCATCTTCAACGACTAAAATGTGCTTATTATACAAGCCATACTCCATCTAAATTTTTTATTGAGCTGAATATTAATCATATGTTTAGCTAACATATGCCTTAACAAGTAATAATGAACAGCACATTGGTTGTTGTAGGGCACATCATGGGACGTTCATTAATGATGGTTATGATAATGCATGCAGTAAAAATGATGCTGATTAATATCAATAATGTTAGCTAATGTTATTTAAAACTATCTAAAACTATCTAAAATTATCTAAAAGCATCTAAAAGCATCTAAAAGCATCTAAAAATATTACCTTTAAGTGATTTGCTTTTTCACTCTTGATTGAGTGTAAATGTTTTTTGATATAAGGATTGAATGCTTATTATCCTAATAAAATACAACTTACTCTGCTCTTCACCACTCAACTCATTTCATTTCTGTTCATATTTTTTCACATTCTTAAATAAGTTGTCTTTTTTACCGCCAATGTCATTCACATCTTCTCTTTACACTAGTGCAATAGAGATAATTTTTTAATTAATGAAAGGTGTTTCACTATGACAACGAAACAGATAGAAGAATCAGATAGTAAAAAAGGCAAACACGAGGAACTAAAAGCACTCGGTTTTATCATTGTTTTTTTATTTCCAATATTAAGTATTTTCGCTATCGGGGGCTATGGTCTGATTATTTGGTTAATTCAAATATTTGGCGGCGTAGTTCCTCATTAATTTGCGATAAGAAATAACATATAAGGAATAGAAAATGAAATGGTTAATCAACATTTGGAAGACACTGAATAAACCTGCCAAATACCTAACATTGGGTTCAATCAGTCTTACCGCTTTTGTGATGGGAATACTTTTTTGGGGAGGATTTAACACCGCGTTAGAAGCAACTAATACCGAAGAGTTCTGTATCAGTTGTCATAGTATGGAAAGTAAACCTTACCAAGAATTACAACAAACAGTTCATTGGTCTAATCATGCGGGTGTCCGTGCTACTTGCCCTGATTGTCATGTGCCACATGATTGGAGCCGTAAAATAGCGCGTAAAATGGAAGCATCAAGTGATGTTTGGGGGTGGATTTTTAATACCGTCAACACTAGTGAAAAATTTGAAGATAAACGTTTAGAAATGGCTTCTCGTGAGTGGGCTCGTTTCGATCGAGATGACTCTCTAGCCTGTAAGAATTGTCACGAGTATGACTCAATGAAGTGGGATGAAATGTCCACTTTAGCCCAAAAACAGATGAAAAGAGCGGCGGAAAAAGATCAAAGTTGTGTTGATTGCCATAAAGGTATTGCGCATAAATTGCCTGATATGGGCGATGCAAGAGCACCGCAATTGATTGCTGAAGTAGGAAGCGGAGAAAGTCAGTTTAGTAATGATGAGTACTATTTTAGTGCGTTAACAAAACCACTTTTCTTTAGTCCAACGGGCGATGTTGAAGCAGGTACGTTAAATGTCGCGACCAAAGTTAAAGTATTAGAAACCAATGGTAATCGAGTGAAAGTGACGATTGCAGGTTGGCGTAAAAAAATTGGTGCAAGCCGCGTTATATACTTTGATTTTGGTATTAATATGTTGACGGCTCAGTTATCAATAGAAGCGGCTAAAACGGAAGGTGTGATCACTCCCTTTGAAGAAAAAGAAGATGAGTTAACCGGTCTAAAATGGCAACGTGTAGAAACAACTTTATGGACAGAGAAAGAATACTTGCTTACGGAGCAACAACCCCTTTGGGATTATGCGCGTACTACGTTTAGAAAAAGTTGTAGTGTATGTCATACGCAACCAGATGAAGCACATTTTGATGCGAATACATGGCCAGGCATGTTCCAAGGCATGATAGCGTTTGTCAATATGGATGATGATACCCAAGCTTTAGTACAAAAATATTTACAAACACATTCATCTACTTTTGTTAAAAAAGAACATTAATCGGAGTTAAAGATCATGAAAAGAAGAAGCTTTTTAAAGGGTATATTAGCCGCCTCTTACACTATTGCTACTGCCACTTCAGTATTAACACCTTTAAGTGCTTTAGCAAAAACAGGTGCAGCAAAACGTGATGATTGGTTAACGACAGGTTCTCATTTTGGCGCTTTCAAAATTAAGCGAAAAAATGGTGTCATCGACCAAGTCAAACCTTTTGATTTAGATAAATATCCAACGGATATGATCAATGGTATTAAAGGGATGGTTTATAACCCATCACGAGTTCGTTACCCAATGGTTCGCTTAGACTTTTTATTAAAAGGTCATAAAAGTGATACCACTCAGCGTGGGGATTACCGTTTTGTTCGTGTGACATGGGATCAAGCATTAACTTTATTTAAAAACTCATTGGATAATATACAAACCAATTACGGTCCATCGGGTTTACATGCAGGGCAAACGGGTTGGCGAGCAACGGGACAATTACATTCTAGTATCAACCATATGCAGCGAGCTGTTGGGATGCATGGTAATTTTGTTAAAAAAATTGGTGATTACTCAACAGGTGCCGGTCAAACAATTTTGCCTTATGTGTTAGGGTCGACCGAAGTGTATGCTCAGGGGACTTCTTGGCCGCTTATTTTAGATAATGCAAACACCATTATTCTTTGGGCAAATGATCCCTATAAAAATTTACAAGTTGGATGGAATGCAGAAACTCATGAAAGTTTCGAGTACCTAGCTCAATTAAAAGAAAAAATTAAACAAGGCAAGATACGTGTGATCAGTATTGATCCAGTGGCGTCAAAAACACAGAATTATTTAGGTTGTGAAAAAATATACGTTAATCCACAAACCGACGTCGCGTTAATGTTGGCTATTGCCTACGAGATTTATACTAATGATTTACATGATAAAGCATTTATTGAAGGTTACAGTTTAGGATTTGATCGTTTTGTTCCTTACCTTACAGGGGAAGAGGATGGAATTCCTAAAACAGTACAATGGGCTGAAAAAATAACAGCAGTACCTGCTGACGTTATTAAACAACTCGCTAAAACGATGGTTGCGGGTCGCACTCAAATATTAATGGGTTGGTGTATTCAGCGTCAACAACACGGTGAACAACCTTATTGGATGGGGGCTGTGTTAGCCACTATGATCGGACAAATTGGTTTGCCTGGTGGTGGTATTAGTTACGGTCATCATTACTCAAGTATTGGTGTGCCTGCAACAAAAGCTTCTGCGCCTGGTGCTTTTCCGCGTAACTTAGATGAAGGTCAAAAACCAATTTTTGATAGTACGGATTTTAAAGGTGCAAGTAGCACGATACCCGTTGCACGTTGGATTGATGCCATTTTATCTCCGGGTAAAGTGATCGATGCAAATGGTAGTAAGGTTACTTACCCTGACATTAAAATGATGGTGTTTTCTGGGAACAACCCTTGGAGTCATCATCAAAATCGTAATCAAATGAAAAAAGCATTCCATAAGTTGGAGTGTGTTGTGTCGATCGATATTAATTGGACTGCGACTTGTCGTTTTTCAGATATTGTATTACCAGCCTGTACCACCTATGAACGTAATGATATTGATATCTATGGTAGTTACGCTAAGCGTGGTGTGCTTGCTATGCAAAAAATGGTCGATCCTTTGTACAACAGCTTATCTGATTACGAAATATTTACGCGCTTTGCAAAATTGTTAGGTAAAGAGCAAGAATATACACGTGGCATGACCGAATTTGACTGGTTGAAGAAGCTTTATAACGATTGTAAAGATGCGAATAGCGGTCAATTCGAGATGCCAGAGTTTGATCAATTTTGGCAAGATGGTTATGTCCACTTTGGTGAGGGTGAATTATGGACTCGACACGCAGATTTTAGAGCTGATCCGGAAATAAATCCGCTTGGAACACCGTCTGGTATGATTGAAATTCACAGCAGAAAAATTGAACGTTATCAATATGATGATTGTAAAGGTCATCCTACGTGGATGGAAAAAAGTGAGCGAAGCCATGGTGGCCCAGGTTCAGATAAACACCCAATTTGGATGCAATCTTGTCACCCTGATAAACGTTTGCATTCACAAATGTGTGAATCAAAATCCTATCGAGAAACCTATTCTGTTCAAGACAGAGAGCCTGTTTATCTGAATCCTGAAGACGCTAAACATCGCGGTATTAAAGATGGTGACGTAGTCAGAGTATTTAATGATCGTGGGCAACTACTTGCTGGTGCAGTTATCAGTGATAATTTCCCGAAAGGGGTTATTCGTATCCATGAAGGTGCATGGTACGGTCCCGTTGGTGATGATGGTAGTACTGCCGCAGGTGCTGAAGTTGGTGCAATATGTAGTTATGGCGATCCAAATACGTTAACTCAAGACATAGGTTCTTCTAAGCTAGCACAAGCTTGTTCTGCCTATACTTGTTCGGTGGACTATGAGAAATTTGTAGGGCACTTACCACCAGTGACGTCATTTAATGGACCGACAGAGATTGCAGTATGAGCCAATTAACAAAACAAAAAGTCACCGAAATTGCGATTGAAAATCAGGCGAGGGCGGTTATCTATGAGTTTCTTTCATCACTTTTTGCAACAGAGCTAGATGAAAGTTTGATCAATCAATTGACCTCTGTACAGGGACGAGAGTTTTTAAGCTCTGTTGCCCTTGAGCCGACATTAGCAGCAAGTATTAACACCATTGTTAATAAGTTAATGGCGCTTAATACAGAGCAAGCTCGACTTGAGTTAGCCGCTGATTTTTGTGGATTATTTTTAATTGATAGCAAAACCTGTGCTTCCCCCTATGCAGGGCAGTATATAAAAGATGATTTGAGTAAAGTAGATACTGGCGAAAATATTAAAAAATCTGATAGAGCATTAGTATTTGGCGAATTACACCAGTTAATGATGACCTATTTAGAAAAAAGTAATATACAAATCAGTAGTGATTTTCCTGAGCCTGCTGATCATATTGCGGTAATACTCGCCTATCTTGCACGTCTTAGCTTACATGCAAGCCACGTTAATCAAGTAAACTTTATTAATGTTTATGTATTAAGTTGGTTAGGTGACTTTACTGAGCAAGTGAAACTGCATGACCCAAGCGGTTTTTACACTGCGGTGGCAGAATTAACACTGCAGTGGGTAACGTTAGATATTGAGCAATAGATATTAAGCAATCTATTAAGTAATGAATGTTAAGTAATAAATATTAAGAAAGAGATATTGAATAATAGACAGCTTAATTTATTTCACTTTTAGCCAATAAAAAACCAGTGACCCGTTAATGTTTGTTTGAAACGTTAACGTGTCACTGGCTTTTTCAGTACCAATAATATTGTTCGCCTTTAGTGAGATTGGTATTAATAACCAATAAGCCTTAGCAAATTCTCTGCTGTTTTTATCGCTTCTTTACGGTTTGCAATATTAAGTTTTTGGTACAAGTTCCGAATGTGTGTTTTTATCGTTGTACCTGCCACATCCAACTCCAGTGCAACTTGCTCATTGCTTAATCCAGAATAAATCAAACCTAATACTTGCCACTCTCTTTGCGTTAGCGGACTCGTTCGTACGAGCTCTGGTATATCAGGATGATTCACTAATTGATCTACAAAATTTTCATCAAAATGGGTAGATCGGCTCTTTTGCTTGATAGAAATATCTTTTAACAATTGTAATGTACGGTGTTTTTCAAGCTCGTTTAAGCTAGCGGAGCTACTAAGTTTTTGCAGTAAATGTTCAATATGCACACCATCGACCAAGAAGTTGCTGACCATGCCTGTTTGGTTAGTTAAGCTTAGTGCTTGTTTTAATGTTTCTAATGCCAATACTTCATTACCTATTTTTGTCGCTATAATCGCTTCAATAATCAGATTACGATTATTATCCGTAATTAAATGTGAGGCTTTGGCTTCTAACTGTAAAAAATTTATTGTTATTGTTGCTTGCTCATATTGTTCAAGGGCTATTTCAGCTCTGGCAATGTTACGAACTTGCAGTTGCAAAAAGTGGTTATTTGCTTGCTTCGGGCGAATCGCGGTATCTAACCAGTTTTTTATTGCGTCTAAGTCATTACGAGCTTGCCAGTATAAAAGCAATGATTGTGACGCATGTGCCGACCAATCATCATGATAAGTTGACTGTTGTACAAGGTGTTGTATTTTTTCAATAAAGCGCATAGCTTTATCTAGCTCTCCGCGACTTATTGCTATCATTGCAAGCATTGAATAACAGTGCAGGTGTTTACTAGGCTCTATGTTTCCAAGTACGTTGATCCCTTTATAAGCACATTCTTCAGCTTCATCTAAGCGATTCCAGCACCATAATATTTGCGCTCTGTTACGCAATAAAAATTCATGTAGCGGTAATTGCTGCAATTTTTGTTCTGCAATAAGTTTAAAAGCACTATCTTGTAACTCAAATGCTGCTTGCACAAAACCTTGTGCCAAGAGTATTTCACCCTGCTGTAATATTGCCCATAATGCTTGGTGAAAGAGCTTATGTTGTCTCGCTAATTTCTCTGTTTGTTGCATTAAAGGCAGGGCTCTGTCTAACTGTCCCAATACATGATTTACTTCACCTACTATAGAAGTTGTGATAATTCGATTTCGATAAGCATTAGAATCTAACTGGGTTAATGCGAGCTCAGCAAGTTCAAAGGCTTTTTCAGGCTCACTTCTATTGATAGCAACTTGTGCAAGGAGTGCATTAACTTGACCTTGATCGTTTGTTGTTAACGTAATATTTCGCTTGTCTATCTCTTGCTTAGCCTCAGCAAGCATATTCTCCACTGCGCTATAGCTATGTTGGCTTTGTGCAAGCCAAGCTCTTATCAATGGTAGTTTGATATTTTCGTATAACTTGTCAGGGGACAAACTGTTAATGGCACTTTCTAACTTAGTTAATTCACCGTGATTAAACATTCTCCAACCATGTGCAGAAATGATTTTTGTCAGTAGTTCACCATCATTAACTTTCTGTGCATGGAACATAGCTTGGTGGGGAATATCTAGTTTTAACCATGCTTTTGCCGCTTTGTGATGAAGCGAATTTTCTTCCTGTGGGATCCGCGCTTGACGTTCATGCGCTAGAAACTCAGCAAATAAATTATGAAACCTGAACCAGTTTTGCTCGCCTTCTAAGGGATAAATAAATAAGCCATAGCGATTTAGGTATTCAAGCATACTCAGTGCATCATCTCTTTCTGTTAATTCACTAATCAGTGTATCGTTGAAAGTGCTCAATACAGAACATTGCATTAAAAAGTGACGAGTATCATTATCTAAAAAGTCAAAAACTTCCTCGACAAGGTATTCCCAAAGGTGGCCATTACTAAAACTTGAAACTGATTCAACTGATTGCGCTAATGTTTTTTTGTTATGTTGGGCTTGTAACGCGATAAGTTGTAATGCTGAAGGCCAACCTTCGACATAAGTTCGTAGGTTATCTACAGTAGTATCATCTACGCCCTCGGAAAAACGTTGATTGAAAAAACGGGCTGTTTCATCTGCATCAAAAGCGAGTAGATCATTGTCTATTTCGATCATTAAGTCTCGCACTCTCAGGTTAGCAGTGCCAATAGGGGGGGCAGAACGACTGGTTACAATCAATGTTATATTATCTGGCATATGTTTAAGGAAAAAACGTATCCCTTCATGAATTTCATTTTCTTTAATCAAATGATAGTCATCCAACACTACATAACATTCTTGGTGATAGTTGGATAGTTCACTAAATACCTCTCCAAATAATGATTGTAGCGATGAAAATTGACGTTTCTCAACTAATGTTTGCGCATTGGGGCAGGATTCGTTGGTTGCCTTGTTGATCGCTTGAATAAAATAGTTGATAAAATGAAAAATATCATTGTCATTTTTATCAATACTGTACCAACCAACGTAGGGCTTATCCGTTAACCATTGTGCGGTCATGGTGGTTTTTCCATAACCAGCTGGCGAGCGAAATAGAACCAGCTTATAAAATGGCGCTTGTTGTAATAACTCTAGCACTCGAGGTCTAAGGATTGCGTTATGCAATCTGCCTGGTCTTGTTAGTTTTGATGGGAGCCACATTTGCTTTCTCGTGTTATTAGTTATTTTTATTATAAGGAGCGAGGGTACGCTATAGTGACTAGAATTGACTACTGTGAGGCTTTACATTGCATGACATTACACACATTTTTTAGTGTTTGGTGTAATAGCGATGTGACTCCAATCACGTACTGTATTGAATGCCTAATGCTCGGCCATAGTACTGCTTCCAAAACATCAATCATAAATTATCTAATATAAAGTATATCTAAAGGCATTTTAAAAAATGATGACGTACGTCAGTATTTACACCTAATGATATGAATAATAAAGCTTATTTTCATTTTTAAAGTGACTGTTTGTATTTTGAACAGTATTGAGATTAATTTATTAGTTATCAATATCTCGAGAGCTACTTGGTTATCGTTACTTAATAAAGCGACTTGGCACTCATTATCACGCTAGTGCTATCCATTCCTTTTATTATAAAAGGTAATCACTTCTGCATTGATCGGCCTAAGCATTAACTTAGCTTTCTACGCCCTTAATACTCCTCCTTATTTAACCCTAAATTGGGAGGATGTTTTGCATTTAATATGAATCCAGAATATGCCTCAGTTAAATAAAACTTAATAAAGGGGCTTTGCCATGAAACCTGTTCAACAAAGAGAATTTGATAAAAAGTTATTTAAAGCTGATCTGTTAAATCACTTAAATACAACTTATGCAAAAACCGAAGAGACTGCGACAACGCGTGACTGGTATCTTGCCTTAGGACGTGCATTAGCAGGGCTAACCACGTTTGATTTATTAGCGACTGAGCAAGATCCTAAAATAAAAAATGCAAAAAGTGTTAATTACTTATCTTTAGAGTTTTTGATTGGCCGACTGACAGGTAATAACCTAATTAGCATGGGTATTTACGATCAAATTAACGATGCGATGCAAGAAATGGGGCATAGCCTATCGGATTTACTTGAAGAAGAGCGTGACCCTTCATTAGGAAATGGTGGTCTTGGTCGTTTAGCAGCTTGTTTTATGGATTCATGTGCTGCCCAAGAATTTCCTGCAATTGGCTATGGGCTACATTACGAGTATGGGCTTTTCAAACAATCCTTTGAGCACTGCCATCAAAAAGAAGCACCAGATGCATGGCGAGGAGTAGAAGGTTACCCATGGGAAGTTGCACGCCCAGAATATGCACAGGAAATAGGGTTTTACGGGCATGTACAGCCTGTCGTTGAAAATGGCAAAGAAAAGCGCCGTTGGGTACCAGGTATGTTCGTAAAAGGTATGCCATGGGATCTCCCGATTGTTGGTTATCAAAGTAATACTGTTTATCCGTTACGTTTATGGGAATGTCAGGCGATTGCACCATTCTCATTAGAAAGTTTTAATAACGGACATTATTTTGAAGCCCAACATGCACTCATCGATGCTGGTAATATCACTAAAATTCTATATCCAAATGATAATCACGAAAAAGGTAAAACACTGCGTTTAATGCAGCAATACTTCCATAGTTCCGCGTCAATCAAAGACATTTTACGTCGTCACGATGAATCTGGGCTTAAACTTCAAGACCTTGCTCAATATGAATCCATACAGCTCAACGATACTCATCCAACCATCGCTATTCCAGAATTAATGCGTATTTTGATTGATGAAAGAGACATGAGTTGGGACGATGCTTGGGCTATCTGTAGCAAAACATTTGCCTATACCAATCATACGCTACTGCCTGAAGCGCTAGAAACTTGGTCTGAATCATTGATTCAAAGCTTATTACCTCGACATATGGAAATTATATTCCATATCAATCACTTATTTATGCAAGAAGTACGAGAAAAATGGCCGGGTGATGTTGAGAAACAACGTAAATTATCCATTATTCAAGATGGTTTTCATCGTAATGTTCGTATGGCAAATCTATGTGTAGTCGGTTCTTATGCGGTTAATGGTGTTGCCGCTTTACATTCAGCCTTAGTCAAACGTGATTTATTTCCTGAGTTTGATGAGTTGTATCCTAACCGTTTACAAAATATCACTAATGGCATTACCCCTCGTCGTTGGTTGAAGTTCTGTAATCCTGCATTGTCTAATTTAATCACCGATAAAATAGGTGATCAATGGCCTGCGGACTTAAGTCAACTTAACCAAATCGCTGAGTTTGCTGAAGATAGTCAATTCCAAAATGATTATATGAATGTAAAAAAATTGAATAAACAACGTTTAGCTAGTTGGGTTAAGCAACATATGGATATTGAGCTAGATAGTGATGCTATTTTCGATGTGCAAATTAAACGTTTACATGAATATAAGCGCCAGCATTTAAACTTATTACATATTTTGTCGCTTTATTATCGTTTATTAAACGAGCCTACCTTTGACATGGTACCTCGCGTTGTATTCTTTGCTGCAAAAGCAGCACCGGGTTACCACCTTGCAAAAGAGATCATATTTGCAATAAATAAAATTGCTGAAACTATTAATAATGATCAGCGCATCGACGGTAAGTTGAAAGTGGTATTTATCCCTGATTATCGTGTCAGCATCGCAGAAATCATTATTCCGGCGGCAGATGTTTCTGAGCAAATATCAACGGCAGGTAAAGAAGCATCAGGCACCGGGAACATGAAAATGGCATTAAATGGTGCACTCACTATCGGCACAATGGATGGTGCAAATGTAGAAATTCGTGAAGAAGTAGGCGACGATAATATTTATATTTTTGGGCTCGATGTTGATGGCGTTGAAGCGGTATTAAGACGAGGTTATAACCCCTTCGATTACTATCATACTAACCCGTTATTAAAAGCGTCATTGGACTTGTTACTTGGAGATATATTTACACCTAAAGAGCCAGGAAGATTGCGTACTATTTATGATGCGTTGTTGGATGGCGGTGATCCTTACCTGTGTTTAGCGGACTTTGCATCTTATATTCATGCGCATGAAGCGATGGATAAACAATACCGAGATAAAAAAGGCTGGGCGCGTAAAGCGATTATGAATACTGCATTGGTAGGTAAGTTTAGCTCAGACCGTTCTATTCGTGACTATGCTAATAATATTTGGAAGTTATCAGCAGTGCATCGTTAGTCCCATTGAGTGAAGTATGTTGTCACGCTTCACTTTTATTTTTTATTAATTTATATGCCCATTTCATAATAGTCGCCATTATAAATGCTTAATTCATTTATAAAAAAGGATCAAAAAGTAATGGGCTCACATTAAACAGTGATATTGATTAGCTGACATGCATTGATATTACGCATCAAGATTGAGTAGGGTTGATAGGCTTTTAGTCAATAAATTGGCCATGGTTTTGCAATTAGTTTTTACAATCGGTTTTTACAATCGATTTTTGCAGAGTATTTTTACATTTGGATAGAGAAAATACCCTTCAATATCCTTATTAACAGTAACGAGCTAATTGTTGGTCATGATCTTTTATTAACGAGTCTTGATATTATGCCCACGGAGAGAGCAATGAACGAACAATCAGTATTAAAAAAAGTAGCCAAAATGGCTAAAATCTCAGACCACTATATTAGTGCTTGGGGAAATGAGGCTTATGTTAAAGATGAAACCATCGAACAACTGTTAAGTGCGTTAGGCTACGATACGACTGATGATAAAACGTTGTTGAAATCTGCACAGAAAAGGCATAAAAGCAAAATATTAGCCCCGGTCAAAGTGATTAAGGATCTACAACAACCTATTGAAATTGAATTAAACCTTGGTTTAACTGTTCGAGAAAGCGAATTTAGTTGGCAAGTTATTACCGAGAATGGCGATGTTCTAGAAGGCTATTTACAATCACAGGTGATCAAAGATGATCGCATAAATGGTGGAGCGCTTATTTTTCAATTGCCTAAATTACCTTTAGGGTATCACCAGTTAACGGTTACTCGTAAACGCCGTAAAAACCCGTATCAAATGACTATCATCATTACGCCCGAATCTTGTTACAAGCAGTCGAGTTTACATAAAGGTGAAAAATTATGGGGACCAAGCATTCAACTTTATACTGTTCGTACTGCGTATAACTGGGGAATAGGAGATTTTGGCGATCTCAAACAACTAATAACAGAAGTCGCTTCCCGTGGTGGAGATTTTATTGGCCTAAACCCGATTCATGCACTTTTTCCTGCCAATCCAGAGGGAGCCAGTCCATATAGTCCTTCTTCTCGTCATTGGTTGAACATTATGTATATTGATGTGACAGCCATTCCCGAGTTTGTATTGAGTAGTGCGGCGCAGCAGAAAGTGGGTTGTATCGAATTTCAGCAACGTCTCAAAAGTGTGCGTAAAGATGAATGGGTTAACTACAGCGAAGTAGCGGCATTAAAATTAAGTGTATTGCCCCTTTTATTTAAAGAATTTGAAATTAGACATCTTGCTAAAGAAACAGAACGTGCGGAGGCTTTTAATGATTTTGTCGCGCAGGGGGGAGAAAGCTTACAGCATCAAGCGGTATTTGATGCGCTACATGCTCACTTGTATCAACAGGATCCTTCTATTTGGGGTTGCCCAGTATTTCCAAATAAATATAGTAAGTTCAATAATATCGAAGTACATCAGTTTATTACACAAAATAGATCACTGGTTGAGTCTTATTTATACTATCAATGGATTGCTGATACACAGATTAATGAAGCTCAACAATTTGCAGAAGAATGTGGAATGTCGGTCGGCTTATACCGTGATTTAGCAGTGGGCGAAGCAAGTTCAGGTTCGGCGAGTTGGGCGGACAATGGATCATTAGTGCTTGATGCAAGCATTGGTGCGCCACCGGATGTGTTTGGGCCATTAGGGCAAAATTGGGGGCTACCACCTCTGAATCCTCAAGTACTTAAGGATTCAGGTTATGCTCCTTTCATTGCGTTATTAAGGGCTAATATGAAACATTGTGGAGCCTTAAGAATTGATCATGTTTTGGGTTTATTACGCTTATGGTGGGTGCCTAAAAATAAAACTGCGGCAGATGGGGCATATATTTATTATCCCGTTGAAGATTTATTAGCTATTTTAGCGCTTGAGTCGCATCGTCATCAATGTGCTGTCATTGGTGAGGATTTAGGTACAGTGCCAGACGAAATTGTCGATATACTGGCAAGCGCAGGTATCCACTCTTATAAATTGTTTTTTTTCGAAGTCGCTGAAGACGGCGGTTTTTTCTCGCCTACTCATTATACAGAACAATCAATGTCAGCACTTTGCACGCACGATATGCCAACGGTTAGAGGGTTCTGGCATTGTGAAGACCTACGTATGGGTAAAGAACTTGGCTTGTATCCAGATCCTGTACAATTAAAAGCTTTATATGATGAACGACTACGGTCTAAACAAGAAATATTAAATAGTCTTGCCTGGCATGGATTTCTACCTGAGGGTGTGGGCAGAGACGCTGCCTTTGTTCCAATGGACAGCTACTTGAGTGAAGCACTACATTTGCACCTCGCTGCCGGTTCATCTGCGTTGTTTAGTGTGCAACTTGAAGATTTGTTAGAAATGGATATGCCTGTCAATATACCTGGAACGGTCAATGAATATCCTAATTGGCGACGTAAATTATCAGTTAACATCGATGATATTTTTCAAAAACAGTCGGTAAATCGCTTAGCTAAACAAATGACCCAATTGCGCTTAAAAGCTAGCCATTAATTGTTTGTGCTGGAGAGCATATTCTGTCTAGCTGTCATCGCAGATCAATATAATCGGTAATAAAGCCTTGCTTAGCAAAGCTTTATTACCCGTTTAAAATTGCTATTCGTTTGGGATTTTCCTATCAATTTAAGCCCTTATTTAAATATTCACTTAACTATCAACTTAACTATCAACTTAACTATCAACTTAGTTATCAATTTAACTATCAATTCAATTTTCAACATTAATCATTCAACTCCTTCATTTCCTTCATTTCCTTCATTTTACATTATCATTAAGCTGGTTCAGTATTCAGCCACTTAAATACTTAATTAATACAGCAGCTTAAGTACAATTACTTAAGTGCAGCCTAGATTCGTATAATAAGTGGCTTCATAAAATAATTTGATGTCGTCATTCTATCTAGTCATTTCCTACAGAATAAATAACATAAGCGTTGTAAATAGAGTCTGTTGTAATAAAGGTAATTGTTGAGTTATAAGCGATATCGAGTTTCTGATTGTTTATAGAGTGTGTCGGTTATGGGTTATTGGCTTTTGTGTGCGGGAAGGGTGAAATCATCAGTTGTAAGTTATTAATATATATTGAATTGCCAATGTTGGAACAAAAGGTGTTGGAATAGTAAATGCTGCACTATTTGCTCAGTATCTGTGAGCATTTACTATTGAATTTATATTATTGTTAATCTTGTCTTTATTTTTCAGCGATCATCGCATCATAATCAACACCGCTTTCACGGTGCAGACGGCGACAGGCTATGCCATCTCTATGGAATAAATGACAGCGATGTGCAGTTAAACCAACATTGTATTTTTGGCCTACTTCCACATCCAGTGTATCTGCTGCTCTATATATGACATCGGCATCTGCACTGGCAAGGTTCATGTAAATTTGGGTTTCATTACCTAACTTTTCTACAATCTGTACTTTACCCTCGATAGTGGCATCGGCTTGTTCTGCATTGAGTAAATGTTCAGGGCGAATACCCAGTGACATTCGATCGCCTATATTCACGGTTTTACCTTCGACAGATATCCAAAAGCTTTCATTATTTGCTAGTTTGACTTTGACTCGTTCATCCTCTGCATCTTCAATCGATACGCTCATGAAGTTCATTTTAGGCGACCCAATAAAGCCGGCTACAAAACGATTGATTGGATAGTGATATAGTTCAAGAGGGCGACCCACTTGTGATACTGAACCCGCATCTAATACTACGATTTTATCGGCCATTGTCATTGCTTCTACTTGATCATGAGTCACGTAGATCATTGTGCAGCCAAGTTTACGTTGCAGTTTAGTAATTTCACTGCGCATATTGACACGCAATGCGGCATCCAAATTAGACAGCGGTTCATCAAGCAAAAAGACGTTTGGCTGTGATACCAGTGTTCTGCCAATGGCAACACGTTGTCGTTGCCCACCTGAAAGTGCTTTAGGTTGACGTTCAAGTAAGTGAGTTAATTGTAAAATATCCGCCACATGATGAACACGTGTATCTATTTCAGATTTTTTAGCTTTAGCTAACTTTAAACCAAAGGACATGTTGTCGTAGAGGTTGAGATGCGGATAGAGTGCGTAGGATTGAAATACCATACCAACACCACGTTTTGATGGTTCAACATCATTCATACGTTCTTCACCGATGTATAAATCACCAGAAGTAATTTCTTCAAGGCCTGCTATACATCGTAAAAGTGTGGATTTACCACAACCCGATGGACCAACAAAGACGACCAGTTCGCCTTCTTTTATTTCAAGATCGACATTTTTAGAGATAAGTAGCTTGTCGTAAGCTTTACATACATTTTTTAAGGTGACACTGGTCATGTAGTTTGTCCTCGATTAATTTTTATGTTTACGCTCATGATTTCTGTTGTTTATTCCTGAACTCTTATTTCGGAATTTTTTATTTCTGAAATTTGAAATCATTAATTGTGTTTTATATTAATAAATAATTGCTGCCGTTGATGTATCCTTATTACAACATTTCTTTTTATTAACAACGAACTAACTAAATACACTTTATAAATACCTAGGTTGCATAATTTGTTATGTAAATGGTAGTAAAAAAGTCTAAATATTAGCGATAAATAGATTTTATTGGCTATTTATGACCGCTGTTAGGAATCGTTAAAACAAAAATGTAAATAACACGATCACAATCTATTACTAGTGGTTGATAGTTTGCTTATTTTAGATCACCTACACATCATCCTAGTGCAATAATTTATAGGAGGAGGAGGGAGGAGGGGGCTGACAAATCTTGTTCAACAAAATACAGATGTCATTCCAATAAATTGTATTAATTATGATGATTGCTATCACATAAACATGGAATTTGAGATCTTGATCGTGGTTATAGGTGGAGCTGTGTCACGAAAATAGAGTCGAACCCATGGGGCGTAGTGGATAGGAGGATGATTAAGCGTTTTAACTTCTAGATAATAAAGTTCGAAATATGGCTTACCCAACGGCTAGCCCTTCATCACAACTAAAAAGGATATTAACATGAAAAAAAATCTAAGTATCGTTGCGCTTTGCACCATGGCTGCATTGGGTTCTTTTAATGCCAACGCGGCGATTGAAGAGGGGCAGCTTACTATCTGGATCAACGGTGACAAAGGGTACAATGGACTTGCTGAAGTCGGCCAACGTTTTGAAGAAGATACTGGTATTAAAGTTACTGTTGCTCACCCTGATGCACTACAAGAAAAATTTCCACAAACGGCATCAACGGGCGATGGTCCTGATATCGTTTTTTGGGCTCATGACCGTTTTGGTGGATACGCAGAAGCAGGTTTGCTAGTTGAAGTTACCCCTTCTAAAGAAGTGAAAAACGGTATTGTCGATTTTGCATGGGATGCTGTGCAGTATAAAGGTAAATTCATTGGTTACCCTGTGGCTATTGAAGCGTTATCACTTATTTATAATAAAGATTTAATTGCTACACCTCCAGAGAATTGGGAAGACATCACCGCGCTGAATACTAAACTTCAAAAAGATGGTAAATCGGCGATTATGTGGAACTTAAAAGAACCTTACTTTACTTGGCCTTTAATGGCAGCTGATGGGGGCTATGCTTTTAAGCCAACGTCTACCGGTTATGATATTAAAAACGCTGGTATTAATAATGCGGGTGTAAAAGGAGCAATGACGTTTGTTAAAAAATTGATCGATAACAAGGTTATTTCTCCTGATATGGATTATTCCGTGTCTGAATCTGAATTTACCAAAGGCAATGTAGCAATGACCATTAACGGTCCTTGGTCTTGGGGAAATATTGAGAAAGCCGGCATTAATTATGGTGTGACTACGTTACCTAAATTTAATGGTAAAGATTCTAAACCATTTGTTGGTGTATTGACCGCGGGTATTAGTACTGCGTCACCTAATAAAGACCTTGCTGTTGAGTTTATAGAAAACTACCTACTTACTAACGAGGGTTTACGTAATATTAATAATGATAAACCGCTTGGTGCTGTTGCATTGAATTCATTTCAAAAAGAGTTAGCTACAGATGCTCGCATTGCGGCAACCATGAATAATGCAAAAAATGGTGAAATAATGCCAAATATTCCACAAATGGGTGCTTTCTGGGAAAGTGCAAAAAATGCAATTATCAATATCGTTGATGGTCGTCAAGCAGTAGATGCAGCGCTTGCAGATGCAGAAAAACGAATGGTCAAATAATGACGTTGTTAAGGAGTGAACATCAAGTTTATTCCTTAACACTGGAGAAAGCATTGCTTTCTCCTCATTTTAATTTTTTATCGACACCATCAATAATGCATCACTAATGAATAATGATGAAAAATAGTTAGTGATGGAGTTGATTTTAGTTAACAGGGTTCTATATGCAGTCAGTTCAAGGTTCTGGTGCCATTGCACCATCTCCACTTCCTATCAGTTGGGGAGTGATAATAAAATGGGCCATTCTAGTTTCAGTTGCTATCGTAAACGGTTATGCGTCGATTGTAATGTACTCTCGTGGAGAGCTTGCATTTGCATTACTTACGGTCATATTAACGTCATTGGCACTGTATATTTTTGGTAGTAAAAAAACCTATGCTCATCGCTATATATATCCTGGTATTGCGGGCATGATCCTATTTATTTTGTTTCCATTGGTTTATACCACTAGCCTCGCATTTACTAACTACAGTGCAAAAAACCAATTAACTATAGAGCGGGCACAAAGTGTCTTGTTGGATAGAACATTTCAGAGCGGTCAAAGTTATCCATTTAATCTCTATCAGACAGAGCAAGGTTTCCGTATAGCGGTCATTGTTAATGGCGAAACACTGGCGACAGATGATTTTTCAATGGATGTTGCTGCCGGACAAAATGTTGATCTTAAGGCTGTACAAAAAGTTGATGGTAAAAAACAAAAAATAAAATCGATCATCAAGAATAGGGCGAAGCTCAACAACATCAATTTAACTATGCCAGACGGCAAAGTGGTGGGCATGAGTGGGCTACGAAAATTTGCCGCGATACAACCTCTTTATAGTATGCAATCCGATGGCGAAACATTATTAAACAATGAAACAGAGCAGCGACTTAAAGCGAATATGGAAATAGGATTCTATCAAGTCGTTAATGAAAATAATGCGTTTATAGGTGACCCTATTTCACCTGGTTTTGTAGTTAATGTCAGTACTGCAAATTTTGAGAAGGTATGGAAAGATGAAGGGATTAAAGAACCTTTTATAGGGATCTTTATTTGGACCGTTGTATTTTCAGCATTGTCAGTTTTTTTGACCTTAATTATCGGTTTGGTGTTAGCGAGTGTAGTGCAATGGGAAGCACTAAAAGGGCGTGCAGTATATCGAGTATTATTGATATTGCCTTATGCAGTTCCTGCCTTTATCTCTATTCTTATTTTTAAAGGGTTATTTAACCAAAGTTTTGGTGAAATAAATATGGTATTAGAAGCCTTATTCGGCATCAGTCCAGCTTGGTTTTCAGACCCAATAACCGCAAGAACCATGGTAGTAATTGTTAATACTTGGCTTGGTTTCCCTTATATGATGATCCTGTGTATGGGGCTTTTAAAAGCTATACCGCAAGATCTTTATGAGGCGTCTGCAATCGATGGTGCTGGACCATTAAAAAACTTTACTAAGATTACTTTCCCTCTAATGATTAAACCATTAACACCGTTATTAATTGCAAGTTTTGCTTTTAACTTTAATAACTTTGTAATGATTTACCTATTAACGGGTGGTGGACCGAATATGATTGGCACTACTGAGCCAGCAGGTTATACAGACTTATTAGTGAGCTATACCTACCGTATTGCATTTGAAGGAACTGGCGGACAAGACTTTGGTTTAGCAAGTGCCATTGCAACAATTATTTTCCTACTAGTGGGCGGCTTGGCATTGCTAAATCTTCGCTTCACAAAACTCGAACAAGATTAAGGGGACTTTCGATGGCTATAGTACAAGGCAAAAATTTAAAATACAGAGTATGGGCAACACATATAGGACTTTGGGTTTTTCTATCATTTATTATCTTCCCATTATTAATGGTAGTCGCGATCTCATTACGTGAAGGCAACTTTGCAACAGGCAGCTTGATCCCTGAAAACCCATCTCTAGAACATTGGAAGCTGGCGTTAGGTTTTTCTGTTACTAATGCCGATGGTAGTATCACGCCGCCTCCGTTTCCAGTATTAACTTGGTTGTGGAATTCAATTAAAATTGCGAGTATCTCTTCAATTTTAATTGTCGCTCTTTCAACAACTTCTGCTTATGCTTTTGCGCGTATGAAGTTTGGTGGTAAAAGTGCCATTTTGAAAGCGATGATGATTTTCCAAATGTTTCCCGCAGTATTGGCATTAGTTGCTCTGTATGCCTTATTCGATAAATTAGGACAATACATTCCATTTCTTGGATTAAATACCCATGGTGGATTGATTTTTGCTTATTTAGGCGGGATTGCTCTGCATGTTTGGACCATCAAAGGATACTTTGAGACCATCGATAACTCACTTGAAGAAGCGGCCGCTTTAGATGGTGCTACACCTTGGCAAGCGTTCCGCTTAGTGTTGTTGCCTTTATCGGTTCCGATATTAGCAGTTGTGTTTATCCTTTCGTTTATTGCTGTAGTTGGTGAGGTGCCTGTAGCTTCACTCTTATTATCCGATGTTGATAACTATACGTTAGCAGTCGGCATGCAACAGTACTTATATCCTCAAAACTATTTATGGGGTGATTTTGCAGCAGCAGCGGTACTCTCGGCATTACCTATTACTGGTGTGTTTTTACTAGCACAGCGTTGGTTAGTGGGCGGATTAACGGCTGGAGGTGTTAAAGGGTAGTATTCTTAACTTTTAGAACGATTTAATAAACGCAATTTATCCCACCTTGTAAATTGCGTTTTTTTTAACTATTTTAAGCCTACTTTAATCATCATTGATTGACTCACTTACTAATTGATTTTATAAATGGCGGTACTGCCTCTTAATTTTTAATTGTACGAGCTTATTAACCTTATAATTGCTTTTCTGCGCAGCTATAAACTAAACAGTTGTATATTTCCCTTCTTTTTTATCTATACAATTTATTTTATTGGTAGTGTGAATGAATGCTTTTTTAAGAAAAAAAACGTAAATAGCCTCGTTCAGAGTAGTTCTGACTGTATATACCCGTTACCATTCAATATGCAAAGTTCAGCAAGTTGTGAGGTGAGTAGCTTCTAGGCAGAAAGTTGAAGCTCTAACTAGTTCAATCAATACTTTCTAACAACGAAGATGCTTGCCTGACAACTTGCCCTGTGGGTCGTTAGCTCGAAAAGCAATTCAGTGTTGCAACATTCGATAAGGACTAGCCATTGTCATCATGTTGCGCCTTGCCTTGCTGTCCAAGCTAACGACTGAATAAAGCATCTCGATTGATAACGGGTATATATACATATCGCTGTACTAAAGTTGCTAAAAGAAAATACTATTGAAAGTGAAGATTTCTTCGTCATGTTATTTAAAGGTTTGGTATGTTGAGATAGGTTTTTGATTGGTTTAGGACTGGTGTTAAGGCTATTGATAGAATTAGATTCAAGGTTGGCTTTTATTAATCTCTAAATGAACTAGAACAGTTCGATTTTACACACTTATACTATCTTGATGGCGTTATTGCAGTGGCTTTAGCATCATGAGGGCATTAATAGGCCTTGATTTATGACTATTAATTATAGAGGGCTCTTTGTTAAATGTTTTTTATAAGCAGTTGCTTATAAATAGTTGCTTATAAACAAAGAAGTGAATTGTCTCAATATTGTCAGTCTTTTTACTTCATTGAGACAATTGATGTAATCGGTTAATGGCCGAAAAAAGCAACCACAACGGTATCGTCTTTCAAAATTCTACTAAATACGTAAGCATTGTCATGTTTGATTACGTTATGTTTTCCTGCTCCTATTGCAGAATGATCCTTTCTGAATTTAGCAATAGTTTTCCAATGAGTTAGCAAGGATTGACGGTCTTTATCTAAATCCCACACCATGTCAGAGCGTGTGCCTTGATGAAAATCATCAGCATATGGACCAATTTTTCTCGCCACTTCATCTCCATAATAAATTTGTATCGCGCCGGGAGTCAGCAGCAATGCGTTTGCAGCATTTCTTTGCATATCTAGAGAGTTAAAGCGACTGAAAAATAGCTCAGTATCATGTGACGACATATAACTGACAGGATTGAAGTCTTTGTTTTCTTGTATAGTATTAGCATAGTTTTGATAGGTAGCATTCATTTGGCTGAAACAAGCTGCGCCTTTATCCATTTTCTTTTGCAAATCGAAATTAATCAAAGCATCAAATCCATCATCAAAGTAAGGACTACGATAAGCTGTATGTCCCCACACTTCACCCATCATAAAAAAGGGTAAACCAGATTCATCATTATTGTTACGCCAAGTTTCTAGGCTGTTAATACTTTCTGATTTCAACTTTTTCCAGACACTAGGTTGAACATGCTTGACGGTGTCGATCCTAAATCCATCGATACCAAATCGTTTCACCCAATCGGTTTGCCATTCGATTAAATAATCTGAAACAGTAAAATTAGCGCGTTCAGCAACACGCGTACCTGGGTTATTGAGTAGCCATTCAGGAGGTGTTACCGCTTTGGTGGACTCTGTTATCATATCGGGTAATCCTGCTAAAGAGGATGTGATGTCACTATTCCCTGGTGACTGATAACCGGGAAATGTTGCTCTTATCCAATCTTTTCCCCACCAATGTTGCCATTGTGAACTTTTATAATTTATTTGCTGGTGAAAGCTATGCCAGTTTTGTCCTGACATGGGCTTCCAAGAAGACCATTGAGGCGGCCAATTGGGCAGAGGTGTCACAACATCGATTTTATCGAATTGAAGATCGGCTAAGGTAGCATAACCGGCATGGTTAATGACTACGTCTAGTAGTATTTTCATTCCGCGTTGATGCGCCTGTTCGACTAACTCATTTAAGTCTTCGTCATCTCCAAAATTTTGGTCAATTTTAGTAAAGTCCCGTGTCCAGTAACCATGGTATGCATAAAAGGGAAAACTGCCTTTCTCTCCACCGCCTACAAAACCATGTACCTGCTCAACAATCGGAGATAGCCAAATAGCGTCAGTGCCTAAACTTTTGATGTAATCCAGTTTTTGAGTGACACCTTTAATATCGCCACCATGAAATGTACCTACTTCATCTAGGCCATCCTTATCACGTCCATAGGATTGATCATTACTGGTATCTGCATTATTAAAGCGGTCAATCATTACAAAGTAAATATTTGCGTTTTTCCAATTTAATGGAGCTTGCTGTTGAGTCGCGCCTGCTGCGGGTAACTTTTCAAGTAAAACTAATCCACCGCTATCGGGTGAAGGTGTAAGTGTTACCTTATTATTCTTAACCTCGACAACACGGCCTGAGTAAGCATCTCGTAATTTTGTGGATTCTTTGTATAGATTGTTCAGATTAATAGTAACTTCGCCACCTGAATAGGCTTCGCATTGCACATTGGGAAGAGGGCGTTTAAACGTAGTCTTTTGAGCCGTTTTAGGTTGCCGATTAATTCTTAAAGAAGGGGGGCTTTCATTAAATGTGAATGCATAATCCCCGCTAAAACGGATCTGTAAATCAAGTTCTGTCGGTGAACCACAATTTAATGCTAAGGGTTTATTAAATTTTACTTTTTTCATGCTGTCAGGAGCACATTTACCATCAATCTCAGAGATAGTTATGGTGTAATTATCTTTAGAAAGCTGGACAATCAAGGGGCGCTCATCATCGAGTGCAAACTGTCGACTATTTGTCGTGGTAGAAATTGCAATATTGGCCGCAAAAACGTTCGGAGCACCAATTAATAATGTGAGAAAAAGAGTATTGAGTTTCATTATTTTACCTTCTTTTAATTACCTTCAGACATCATATAAAATAGTTTCCCTCGATACATCAACCGTACATCTACGCCCCTTGCTTTCAACGTAGGCCTCTATTGTCAATTTTTTAAGGATGATACTTCTGTTTATGTAAACAGGTAAACAGGTAAACTAATATCATCTTGATCATTTAGTTATACAGCTATTCAATTATTCAGCTATTAACTTATCCAACAATAAAGGACGCACGAGTCATTTATGAAAAAAAATGTTTTTACTTCGCTAATCTGTAGCCTATTTTGTTCTACGTTAATAGCTTATCCGAACGCTTTAAGCTTGCCTTGGTTATCGCCTATGTTAGATGACGATATTCCAGCATGGTCTGTTGATCTATTAAACAAAAGTCAGGAGCTATTTGATTGCGGCGAAAAAGAAGAAGGGAAAGAATTTTGCTCTGAAGTTGTTAATTACTATACAACGCCTGTACAGGGCTATTTAGGGTTAGCAAAGCAAAATGTAAACAAAATACAATTAAACGCGCCATTTACGGCCAGCAATTATTCCCAACTTCAACTCAATATTCGTAAGGATGGCTATGTTTTAGTTTGGGTTGAAATAGCAGGCAAGCATATTGATATCACAGAGCAACTTAAGACAAAGCCGTTTCATATCGTTGATAGAGAGGTGATGATGTTTATGAACAAGGGCAGAATCTCTTCGCCTAGGAGGTTGCTATGGTACCCTGAGACGCAACAACAGGCCAACCCAAGCCGATACGTTGAGTTTGTAAGTGATGGTGTAGTAATAAATGTTAACTTTTTTAAGCTTTAAGGTTGATGACAGGAGCAAACCATAACTAATGATCGATAAGCATCAACTGATCTATCAAATGTAAGGCAGATGCTATTGCTATCAACGTCAGCAAAAATATCCGCTGACGTTGATTTTGTTCTAGAACTAGCATATTTTTGAGTGATTAGTGAATGTATTTTAACTCTTGGCGTAGGTAAGTTGCAGCACCTAGTAAACCTGGGTTCTTGTGAGTAATAACAAAAGTAGGTATTTTAGTTAAATAGGCTTTTAAACGTCCTTTCTCTTCAAAATATTGTCTGAATTCACTCGCTTCAAAAAAATCAAGAAAACGCGGCACGATGCCACCAGCAATATAAACACCACCAGTACAGTTCAAACTCATCGCGAGATTACCGGCAAAGCTGCCCATTATTTGACAAAAGATATCTAAAGTTTGTCGTGCTATAACACATTCATTATTCAGTGCTGCTTGTGTTATTTGTTTAGGCTGAATAAATTGAGGGGCTTGTTGCGATAAATTGCAGAGACTTTGATATAAATTAACGATACCTTGTCCTGACATCACTTGCTCTGCAGAAACATGCTCAAACTTAGCTTGTAATTGAAATAAAATATCTGCTTGTAGGCGTGTGTTTGCAGTAAAGCTAACATGACCCGCTTCACCTTCTAGGCTGATCCACTTATCAATTACTTTTATGATATGTGATACACCTAATCCGGTACCAGGTCCAAAAACAGCAGTGTTAGCATTTTCCTGAACAGTACCTGTACCGATTTGAAACTTATCTGATGCAGCTAAGAAAGGCACTGCCAAAGAGATCGCAGTATAATCATTTATTACATACAAAGTGTTTAAGTTTAATTGTTCTTTAAGTGCTTTTTGTGAAAATGACCAACTTAAGTTGGTCATGGTTACTTGATCATTTTCCACGGGGCAGGCAATACCGATACAAAGATCATTAACTGCACTGTCCAATGTTGAAAAATAAGCTAACAAAGCTTGTTCTATAGAGTCAAAGTCCGCACAAACATACTCGACCAGTTTGCTCAATTTACCCGTTTCAAGATCACAAACTGAAAATCTAATATTTGTGCCGCCAAGGTCGATTACAACAGCTGACATTTTTTCTCCTAAATAATTGTTAACTTTCAACTTCAATTTACGTTTATCTTTTCTTTATAATTTGTTATTTATAACTATTGATAGCATCAACAAAAATTGTTTGTGCGCCTTCTACTTGCAGATTTTTAGCTTCTTCCAAAAGCTTTAATGCTTTTGGGATATCTTCGTTTGCAACGGCATTTTGGATTGATTTTTTATAGAAACTTTCAAGGTCAGTTCCTGCAGGAATATTATCAGTGGTGTTAATGATGCGTGTAGTCACAACTTGATTGCTAGTAAGCGTTAAGCTGAAATTACCGTAGGCAACATGTTTAGCAAGCGGATCGTCGATAATAGGTTGTACTGTATGCTTAGCAATAGCAAAGGCTTTTGCAGGGTGTAAAATTGGTGTTGAACCAACTAAATCTTTTGCAGTGGTATATACCAATAATTTAAGGTTATCACCACTCATATCAGGCATGACATTAAACGCGATGGTAAATTTATCGTTATCTAACAATTTTGCTGGCTCGTAGGTAAAGTCACTGAAGGACTTTTGGTCAATAAGGTCACCGGCTTTATTTAGGATCACAACAGTAGGTGCATAAAAAGTATTTTTGCTATCGACAAAACTTTCAATTTCTATATCTAATGAACCTTTATTGCCGGGTAACGTGAAGCTGGCAATAGGACCTGCACTTTCTCCGTTTAGTAATAATTGGTTTGATTTATCAATAGAAAATTTAATGTTAGTAGGGATATCCAGGGCTGACCATGTGATCTCTGATATATTCATGGCAACTTGATTTTCTTGAGGAACGTCGAGAGTTATTGTTTGTGTTTTTGCACAACCTACAATTAAAGTCGATAAAATAATTGGTGCGATCCATTTTTTCATAATTGATTATCCTAATTGTGAGTATCATTTCTGCCATTTTATATCTTTACTGATTAAAAATGAGAAAAATAACTGTTAATTATACCTGTATTTTAAAAGGTAATTTGTCTTTATTCTTGTATATTATTTTATTCTACAGCTTTGTTAACATTGATTATTATCAGTTTATATTATTTTTAAACCATCCATTTACTTGGATTGAAAATTGATAGCTGGATTGCAAAATTGGTTGGTTTAAAAATAATATTGCTTTAAAAAATAATGCTCAGTCAAGGAAGTCAACAACACAGCCAGACATCGACTGTGTTGTTGATTAAGAAGTTAGTGGCTTACCACCAAGCTTCAGCTTGTACACCAAACTGCATAGTACTGTCGTCACGACCACCGTTAAAGGCATTCGCACCACTATCTGCGTCTTGGTTAATGTAGCTTGCATAAACACGGATTTCAGGACGAGCCCAGATGCTTGAACCGGCTGTCCATGCTTGCGCAATAGTTACTTTACTATTTTTCGTTTTATCACCGTCTGTGTCATCAATGTTATAACCTAACTCAAGGATAGTCTTATGATTTTCATCCCATTTGTAAACTGGACGAATAACTGCGGACATGGTTTTTGTTTTATCTTGACCATCCCACATATCTTCACCAACGGCATAAACTAACTGATGTAATATCTCAATGTTTTCACCAAAACCAAGCACACCCCAGTTGATTACACGGTAGCCAGAAGCACCGTCATTTGCTTCAGCACCATACCAGTTACCACTACCGTAAAAGGCTAAAGATTTACTGTAGCCTTCAGTACCATATTGGAATACTGTTTTGTTGAAGCCATTATCTAAACCTTGTGTTAACTCAAAAGTAGTCATGACTCCGTCTTGAGGATCTCCAACGACATCATCGGTGTCATTGACCATCGCATAATCAAGACCAACTTCTAAGCTCGCTTTTTCCCATAATGAAATCCCAGCATAACGAACATCAAAAGTATTAACGTTTACTGATCCACCATTATTACCACTATCGACAATATCACTACGGTCATTACGTACCCAAGCCAAAGATAATTTACCTGGTCCTACTTGAATGTTTTCAACACCCGCACCCGCACCTGAAATATCCCAGTAGTAAAAATCCGTATGGTGCACATCATGGCGTTGGTAAAAACGCTTACCGGCCCATAACGTTGCTTCCGGAGCAGCAGAAATTAAACCTTTTGCTTGGACATTAAACTGACGTAAGGCAAATTGAGCATCATCTTTACATTTTACTGCGTCTTCAGGAGGGGTGCCTGAAGTGACAAGCTCACAAGAAGTACCAGTACTTTCCCAATCATTTGATCCGTTAGAGGTCATCGCAACCATTGAATCGAGATAAAAAGTTTTGCCATTATCATTATAAACTTCAGACCCTAGCTGAATTTCACCATAAACATCGTCCTCATTACCTAAACGACCAATTTTATTTTTCTCGTGAGCAATTTGTTGTCCGCCATCTGCGTTCATGCCAACACCTGCACGAGCATAACCGTGAAAATCTACTGCAAATGCTGAGCTAGAAAGCAATGCGGTGGATACTGCTGCTGCGATTAAACTTATTTTTTTCATGTTATCAACTCCATTTTTAACTCGCTAATTTTAAAACGATTGGTTATTTATTATTCCTCCGTTATTCCTTTAACTTGTTAGATAGACTGTAAAAAGTTTAAGCAACAACAGGGTAGTGTTTAGGAGTTTCCTCCCTTCAAGGTGACTCAACGTTGACTATGTTAGGTGAGATAAAGATGGCTGACTTCCTCCACCTTTATTTTATTTAGGGGGGGGGAGAAAGGAGTAGAGTTACGCCATTAAAATAAAAATGTAGAAGGGGTCACGGATTTAGGGAGGAGGCGGCTATAAAAGAGTGATCAAGGTAATGTTAATGTGCACCTTATGCTTAAATTTTAGCGAGATTTGTAACTAATTTATGACGATTTAGACGACTGAAAATTTGCTAATGACGATAATATTGCGTTAAATCAAAACAGATGAAATTGCTAACATTGGCTGAGTAAACTAGATTGAAATTAATCCTAAAATAGGAGTGTAAAATTAGAAAGTACAGACATGAAAATTTACGTTGCAAGCCTTCTAGGTAAAGACTTCTAATGGTTAGCGGTTAGCGGTTAGCGGTTAGCATGATAGTTAGTTGTTGGTTAAGTTGCTAAGTAGATAACCCCTTTAGCCTTGAAAGCTAACGGGGTTATCAAGATAACCTTTGATGGTATTAAATTAACATTAAATAAGAATTTGCTTCTAAGATTAAGTGTAGTTTTTCTGATTCAATTTTAAACTGCTGCTCAGTTAATATATCTTGCATTGTTCGATGCCATTGAAAATCGATACAGGTATCAGCATCGGATTTGTTTATGGCAACGATCCCTTTATCGCCTCGTGCAAAAATCAGCAGATCTTGATTAGATAAAATAGGGATCATTTTCTCCCCATGGACATAATTATGAAATTTAATCATTTGTTGCATGCGTTTATTTTTCCAAGCGTTTACCCAACGTGGTTGATGATTTTCACCTTCGATACCGCTGGTATTTAAATCAGCATAAATCAATGGCACGCCACCATCTCTACCTAATATATAGGCATAGGCTAAGTATTCGTTTTGTTCTGATAAAATCAAATCCTTGAAGCTATCGTTATTGGGAATATCATGGGTTATTACAAAGGTAATTGCTCTAAAGTTTACTAACGCTTGCCCAAAGCAATAGGGGTCGATCAGTGATTCGATATTGCCATTTTCCTGAAACACGTCAAAAATAGTGTTAAATAATGGAAAGTCGTAGGATCCTAAGCTTGTTTTTTCAAGATAGGGTTGCAGAAATAACTCATACTCTTCTTCCGTCGCACCTCCGTCGGTTATGATTTCACCAAATACATGCATATTTTCGGTGATATCTTTACTCCAAACGCGTTGCAAGTGTTCGAGTGTCATGTGTTTTGCTGCATCGATCCTAAAGCCTTTTACGCCTAACCCTTTAAGTGCTTTTAAGTATGACTGTTGTTGTTTAATCACATAGTCACATACTTTAAGTGTGGGTAATCCTGGGTCTTCTGCGCCGCCGGTTATTCTCCCATTTTGTACTTCCCAGCAATTTTTCCAGTCTGTAATGCCAAAACCATCAACAAAGTGTGTGCTGTTAAACAAGGGTTTACTTAAATCACCAAAAAGAAGCAAAGATTGATAGTAAGATTGATTGTCAGCATAGTCTTGAAGATCTTCCTGACTTGGATACTGAAGATCATTGCGAAGATAGGCTTCATTGGCCATGTGATTAAATACAATATCAGCATAAACATGAAGGTCATATTTAGCGAGTTTTTTGATCATATTAGAAAAATCGAGGGTATTACCAAGCTGATTATCGATAATACGGTAATCCTGTGGTTGATAGCGTTGCCACCATTCTGTTCCATTTTCATGTTTAAATGATTTTAGTGGTGGTGATACTAAGACTGAGTGATAACCCATTTGGCTGATAATTTTTGCCTGCTTAGCAACCTCTGCGTATGACCAATCAAAGGCATGTAAAATGACATTTTCATTGCCAAGCTGGTTACTTTTATTATTTACCTGTTTAGAACTGTCTGTATTGGTTGATACTTCGGGTGTTGATATATCCAGTTCAATAGTGTTCATGTTAGATTGATACATCATTTTAGTTCTCCTTGGCTATTGCAGTTAATTGCAATAAAACCTAAATAAAATTCAACTCTACCTAGACTCAATCACTTAATTTTTTTATTTTTATATAAACGAAAAATCTAATGTAGTTTATTTTACTCCCGTTCATCATAAATAATTTTTAGAACAACAGTACAATTATTTTTAAGTACATTCATTTATTAATAAAACAGTACATTTTTTTATTAGAATATGTCTTATTATAAACGCTGCACAATGGAAGCAATCCACCCGAGATTGATATTAGTAGGTTGAATAAGCGGGCGTAGAAGTAGATGGACTAGGATGTTAGGTAATTTTTAGTTGATATTTTAACTATTTTTAACCAGTGAAAAAGTACTTAATATTAAATAATCATTAACTCATCGTTAAGGTGGTGAAGGCTTAATTTATTTATTATCAATACTTTATAACCTACTCGCATAGGTTATAAAATATTATTATTTACTCCTTTTAATTTAATTAATATTTTCTGATCTAAGCGGCTATTTTTTAATAAAAGCTTAAATTCGTAATCGAAATAATGCGTTTTCTACTTTTGTTTAACAGAAAGTCCCAACCCTTGAGATTCGTCCTGTGGTTTAATAAATACCGCAGTCGATAAGGCCGGTACAGTAAATGTACCTTCTATAAATGATGCACTACTGTCGACTAAGCTAGGATGTAATGTAAAGTTATTAGCGTCTGAAATGGGAAATACCTGTTGTTCATTAGTCGCATTAATAATAGTCACGATGGCTTCTATATTAGGGTCTAAATCTATGCCTGCCGTTGTCCCATCATCAATACTCATTACTATTAATCCTGTTATTGAATCTGAACCTGTATTTTGGAAATCAACGCGTGCTTGTATTTCTTCTTCAGTGGGCAAGCTAAATAAAGGGGAACTAGTACGAATTTTCAAAAGTTCTTTAAATCGTGTATCGGTCCATTTTATATCAGCACTGGTAGGTTGAGCCTGAGGATCTTCAATGATTGTTTGAATTAAAGGCCAGTTATCACCATCTTTATCTTGTCTTGGTAAACCCACATTCCAATTATTATTACTCATATCGAAATTGACTGTATTAAACCAGTCGCCTGAATCATAACTATCGCGTTGCATTGATTTTGAGCGCAATAATTCAGACCCCATGTGTAGAAACGGAATTCCTTGACCCAACACATTGATACTGAGTGATAATATTTGCATTTGTGCTCGTTGCTCAGAAGTTACCTGTGATGCTACTTTGTACATATTATTATCCCAAAGTGTTTGGTTATCATGCTTTGAAACATAGGATATGTTTTCTTGCGGATCTAAGGTATAACCTGCTTGCTGGCCGTTGTAATCAATCTCTTTACCTTGTTTAACTGCGCCCGTTTGATCTATCAATTTAAAGTTAGCGAGGTTGCCTGCCATACCTAAACGGATCATATCTCCGTCTTTTCTAATCTTGAGTGAAGCTGCAGTAAGATCTTCTTGAAGTTCATTCCATAATCCTGCGGTGGTAAATCCCTGGTTTTTACGTAGATCATTTCCGCTATCGAAGGGGCCTCCTCCTCGAACTGCATCACGTAAGCGGTCTGAAAATGTGCCAATGCCGGTACCCGCCATATTTGACTGTGTAGCTTGTACGAATAAAGCATCATTAGCTACTTCCCCAAAGTTCCAACCTTCACCATAAAAGTAATTATCTTGATCAACGGCTTGAACAGCATTAAGTGAATCAATCATTAACTGTTTTGGTTGATGTCCCATTAAGTCGAAACGGAAACCATCAATTTTGTATTGCGTTGCCCAAGTAACTAATGAGTCAGTCATTAGCTTGCCCATCATGATATGTTCCGTGGCTGTATTCGAACAACAGGTTGAGGTTTCAATTGCGCCAGCTGCATTAAGGCGTTGATAATAGCCCGGTACTATTTTATCCAATACTGATTTATCATTAGTGCCTGCTGAGTTGGTATGATTGTAAACAACATCCATCACTACTCGATAACCCATTTCATGTAGTTGCATAATCAACGTACGATATTCTTTGACCCTTGTGATGCCGTTTGCATTCGTTGCATAACTGCCTTCAGGTGTTGTGTAATGAAAAGGATCATACCCCCAGTTAAAACTGTCATAAGCCCTTAAGTCGTTGAGTAAAGCTTGCGCATCTCCTGTCGAAGGATCATATCCTGCAAGCACATCCCGTATTGTTGAACCGCTTATTCCTTGATTACAAATCGCTGCAGAGTCATTTATTTCACATAATTTAGCGACTGTGTCATCTAATTGAACTTGCTGTGCCGGATCTTCATTGACCGTGGCGATATCGAACATATTCATCAAGTGAATAACGTTCATTCCATTATCAGCCAGTGATACTAATTGTTTATAACTCGCTCTATCTTGCTCTGTGATGGCAAGGTATTTACCGTCTAATGCATCAGTGCCGCCATCATCAACTGCTGAGGTTAAATCACGAAGGTGTGTTTCATAAATGAGTAACTGCTCTGGCTCTGCAACAGATGTAATAGATTGAGCATCCCAACCGCTAGGTTTACCTTGGTTTTCTAAATCAACTATCTGTGAATAGTGGCTGTTAGCCGATAAACTCAGTGAGTACGGGTCCGTCACTTGTAATGTTTCAATGCTATTTAACGCAGCATGATAAACACTGACTTGATAACGATAATAAAGGCCAAGGGTATTGGAGATGTCATCTGTATTCCATGTGCCATTGGCTTTTCGTGTCATTGATATAGCTTGTCCGACTTGAACGAAGTTTTGATCATAGAGGTAGAGTGATACTTCTTTTGCTGTTGGAGCCCATAGTTTAAATGTTGTGCTATCACCATTGACGATGGCACCTAATTGTTCGGTTTGTGCACCAGTATCGCCCGTGGCATAAATTGCATCTAATGCAGGTGCAAGTTGTACGCCTGTAACTTCAAGGATTGTGCCTTCGGTATTTTTAGCTACTAGCACTAATTGGCCAGACACTAATGTGTCAATGGACAAGGTTGTCTCATCTGGAATAGTAAATTCAAATGCACGATAATTCTTATACCGTTTACTTGCATTAGCAGGTAAACGCGCATTTTCTGTTAATGTCATGGAGATGGTTGATGGCTTTATTTCACCACTCGCGTTGTCGATGCTAAAGCCACCATCGGCGAGGTAATGCAATTCATAAGAAGCGGCGTCACCGACTTCCCATGCGATAGTGTTAGCATTAATCAATGCACCTTTTAGATCTTCTAATTTTGCGGTAATAGTATCGTTGGGATCATCTAAAATTGTGGTTAAATCCGCGCTTACAAAACCTTGACGATCTGCAATACTGGCAAAAGATAATGTTAAGTCAGCTGATTGGCTACCATTCGCTCTGACAATAAAATTAACACAATCTTGTGCGGTTTGTTTTGATAATGGCAAAACCCAATAGACACCGTTTTCATCTTCACCGGTTGCAGCAACACCTTGATCCCAAATTTCAAATCCTTGAATGTTCTCACCATCAAGGGCACTACAAGTCTCATTATTCCAGACGTGTAGCGTGGTATCTAAGCGATTTACTGTGTCCGACATGACATAGATTACCGCCTCATTTTCCTTTGCTTTAATTGCGTCTATAGACGTTTGATCAATTGGATCTTTTTCAATAGGTATTTTATCCGTGGAGTTACTACTCTCGATACATGCTGTCAGTGTTGAAGCTATTAATAAAGGCATTGTATAGCGTGCTAACGTACTGAGTTTAAATTTCATATAGATGTCCCATTGGCATAAATAAATATTGAATGAAGTAAAAATAACGACTTTTTTTGATCGTAAAGAAAGCGCTGATTAGCTCCCTTAGTGAAGTGGATCAAGTCATAAGTACTGTTACTTCATCTTCCTTGTATCAGGCATTATGTTATTGGGATTTTAATTGGTGGACCTCCTCCATTGTTAGCTAATATTGAGGAGGTGTAGAAGGGGGGATATATGATGCAAAAAATTGAAAATGTTGTTTGTATCACTTATTGAAGGCTTAGGAACAAGTAAATATGTGAGCTTTACTATTTTTTAAACATGTAAGTCATCTCCCATCGATAAACATTTATATGGTAGGTGGAATGACGAATAAAAGGGCGAAGGTGGTTTGTACTAATAATAGATCGCTATCTACAATAGATTATTACTTGAAATAGGTGATTGCTATTTATAATTGATTATTGCTTTTAATGAATTTATTGGAGTTAGACGCTGTGGAAAGGGCGCTATCAATTCACGAGTATCCAGATACAAATCAATTGAATTTGTACTCTGCAATGTTTACTCAGATACTTGATAGCAGATTTAATAGAATGAGTAACGGAAATGACTTTCCGTTACTCATCTAATGACTTATCAACCTAAAGCCATTACTCAGTTAGAGCATGATTTAGTACCTTAAATAGTAATTGCTATAGCTGATACTTTACTGCGCTTTTTTACTCAGTTGGATATTGTAGACCGCAAAACCTAGTTCGTCTTGCTTTGCTCTTTTAGTGAGTGAACGTTGAGCATAGGTTTTGATGAAGTGATCCGCCGTTTCACTGTCTTGAGTTTCAAAGCGAATATCAAGTTTTGTAGGCGTTATAATATCTACAAAATCCCAGTTATTGTCAGCTGAAGGATTAACCGCACCCTGAGTATTGGTTTGTGAAGTGATATAAGCGGCAAGCACATCGCGGTTGGTATCGGGTTGTTCCATTACAACATAGTTAGCACCTGTACCAGCAAATTTCCCACCAAAGGCTCTGTAGTTATTGGTACCGACAATAAACTGTTGTTTTTCTAATTGCTCACCCGTTATCTTTTGGCCTTGCTGATCCGTGTAAGTAAGTCCAACAATTCTTTCTGCCGTAGGGTCAATCACTGTACAATTACTGTCAAACTTACTGGCTTGGGTGACATCTATTTTGTAGGTGACACCATCGATCACGTCGAAGTTATAGGTACGGTGATCTTTCCAGTTAATTAAATATTGCGGCGAGCTACTGTGTTTGTCGATTTGATTAAATTGATTGGCGCTGCATTCTAACCAATCTTTTAATTGAGCCCCTGTAATTTTAAGTGCTACCACGGTATTAGGATACAGATATAAATCCGCTGCATTTTTATAGGTCAATGCTCCCTTTGGCACTTGTACAAAAGCATCACCATCTGAAGCAGCACTATGACGGCCACCGGCTTTAAATGGTGCCGCCGCAGATAATATAGGCAATCCTTTAAGCGAACTGTTATCTGATGCAGCGACTTGATCCTTAACATATTGTAGTTGCGCATTTGATACAATTTGCACTGTTGGATCATCTTGCACCAAGGTTAGAAAGCTATACATATCACTGGTGGCTTTACCAATGGGTGCATTTACAAAGGCTAAAGTACCTTTATGTTCATCAGCAACAGCATCATGGATAGCTTTATCAGCCTCTACAACTGCTACTTTACTCCCCGCTTCATTACGTTGATAGATTTGGCGTGATTCTGATTTAGCACTTTTAATTGACCAAGTTTGATTACTGTATTGTAGATCAAAATCAATCACCCCTAGGTTATCACCCCATCGACCAGGCATTACCGCAGGTACACCATTAATGAGGCCTTTAGCAATGTCTACGTTAGGTAAATCAGCAAATTGTTGACTTGGAAAAACAGAGTGACTATGCCCAAACATAATTGCATCAATGCCTTTTACGGTGGTTAATGCGTAGGTTGCATTTTCAGCATGAATATCACTTGGATTTTCGCTGGAACCAATACCTGAGTGAGGAATAGCGATAATAATGTCAGCACCTTGTGCTTTCATTTCGGGAATGAACTTTTCAGCCGATTCTACGATCCCTTTTACTGTTACTTTACCTTCAAGATTTTGTTTATCCCATTGTAATATTTGAGGTGGAACAAAGCCGATGTAACCGATGTTAATAGTTCTTTCAATATCTTGATCATCGATAATAGGAGTCTTTTTGATTATGAAAGGAGTAAAAAGGTTATCACCTGTTTTTTTACCCTCCCAACAATCGGATTCACAATAAACGTTAGCGTTAATGTAAGGGAAATTTGCTTTGTTAATTGCTTTGTTTAGAAAGTTGAGACCGTAGTTAAACTCATGATTACCAATATTACCGACCTCGTAATTCAATAAATTCATAGCTTTGTGAGTAGGGTGGGTGGAGAACTCATTACCTTTTTTAAATTCACTGGCAATATAGTCCCCCATCGGGCTGCCATGTAAAAGGTCTCCATTATCCACAAGCAAGGTATTTTCAGACTCTGCACGTGCGGCTTTGATTAGGCTTGCTGTGCGAGCTAAACCAATGGTGATATCTTGTTTGGTTTGATAGTAATCATAATCCATGACATTGGCATGAATATCGGAGGTTTCAAGTACACGTAATTGTGCAGAATAGGTATTATCTAAAGACTGACATCCTGACATTGCGAATGCTGATGAAATCATTACGGCAAGAAGTGTTTTGTTCAAAGTATATTCCTTTTTATTGAAAAATAAGGGTTGTTACTAAACGGTTATTAGTTCGTAGAAAGTCGAAGAATGGTCTCTTTATTAACGAGTCATTTTTAACTAAGTGATTGTTAATCGGTTACTTTTGATCGTTTATCGCTGCAGGTGATTGTTCACTAGCAAAACAAGATAAAACGTGAGGAAGTTTATATTAATGAATTTTGCTATCTTTTTAATTACAAAGCATAACAAAATATGTGGGTAAATTTTTCAACTCAATGTTCCTTGGTTGGTAAAGTCAGGGCATATATTTAATAATAATGTAATTCTCAATAGCCGTTAATGTACAACCAACCTCGTTTAATAACTTTATTACTTACCCTCATTAGTTAACCTTAGTACTTAACTTTAATACTTACCTTCAATAATTAATTACAAATAAAGTTTTTTTGATTTGCATTAGATGACAGTTGTATCAACTAAAGTATCATTTTATGGATTATCATATTAATTATTACTCCTTATTGAATGATAGATATTATCTATTTTTAATTCATAAATTGATTATAATTAATGTAATTTTAATGATCACTTTTCAAGTGATAATATTTGAAAATTTGTTTTTATCTTATGTGGAATGCTGTATTTATTGAGTTTTTGTGAGGTGCTAGTCTAACTTCTTTACCCTTTGAATCTCTAAATTGAGATCTAGTTAAGACTTTCTAACAAACAACAATGCTGTGTATAAAATCTTGCGGTACGCTAGTTGTTGAAAAATAAAATCCAATAGATTGATCAACTTTAAGTATGACAGAGTAAATACATAATCTAATTTAAAAGTATTATTTAATTATTAAAAGATAAGAAAATGAGGGATACAATGAAAAACGGAAAATTGAGTTTTGTACTAAGTACTTCTATTGCTATCGCATTGTCTGGTTGTGCGACAACGGATAATGCACTAACAGGTCCAATTAACCTTGCTGGTACACAGGCCCCGCTATCTGTGGTAGCAACTGAATCAAGTGTGCATGATGGCAACGGCCCAGATCGTTTAATTGATGGTGATATTTCAACGCGTTGGTCTGCTAGTGGTGATAATTCTTGGGCTGTGCTTGATTATGGTCAAGTGGCAGAATTTGATGCAGTGCGTATTGCTTTTTCTAAAGGCCATCAGCGTTCTAGTAACTTCGATATTTTGGTCAGTGAAGATGGGAGTACATGGAAAACGGTGCTAGAAGGTGTTAAATCATCGGGTAAAGTTACTTCGATAGAGCGTTTTCCATTTACAGCAGTAAAAGCCCGTTATGTTAAGTATGTTGGCCATGGTAATACTAAAAACATGTGGAACAGCGTTACTGAATTTTATGCGTTAAATTGTGCTGTGAATACATGTCTTGCTAATGAGTTTATTACACCTGATGTAATTGCTGCTAATGAAGCTGAAAACAAAATTTTAGATAAGGCTGCAAAAGCCAAAAAAGCGAAAGAAAAAGCAAAAATGAAAGCATTACGATTGGGAGATTTTGGTACGCACGTGCCATTAAAATGTGATTCAGCCATCTCTGATTGTAGTAAAAAAGTATGGTGGGATGTACCGTTAAAATCACCGACTATTCCAGCCGTGCCATTAGCGGGTAACAAACCTGGAGAAAACTTCGATTTAACCACTTGGTATTTATCACAACCCTTTGACCATGATAAAAATGGAAAACCTGACGACGTTAATGAGTGGTATTTAAACCAAGGTTATGAACAACCTGAACTTTTTTATACTGCGGATGATGGCGGTTTAGTGATTAAAACTTTTGTTAAAGGTACTCGTACGTCTAAAAATACTAAATACACTCGTACAGAGTTGCGCGAAATGTTACGCCGAGGAGATAAATCTATTTCTACCAAAGGTGTTAACAAAAACAACTGGGTATTTGGCAGTGCGCCAGAAGCTGATCTTAAAGCCGCTGGCGGTGTAGACGGTGTGTTAGATGTCACAATGAAAGTTGATAGTACCACTTCAACAGGTGAATTAGGCCAAGTAGGTCGTTTTATTATCGGTCAAATCCATGATCAAGATGATGAACCTATTCGTCTTTACTACCGTAAATTACCAAACAGAGATACTGGTTCTGTTTACTTTGCACATGAAAATACCTTGGAAGGTTCAGATAATTACTTTAGTTTAGTAGGTGATTTAAGTGGTGAAGTTGACGATGGTATTGCGTTAGGTGAAGTATTCTCGTACCAAATCAAAGTTCAAGGTAATACCATGACGGTGACAGTAAAACGTGATGGAAAAGAAGATGCAGTTCAAGTTGTTGATATGAGCAAAAGTGGTTATGACCAAGGTGGTCGTTACATGTACTTTAAAGTAGGGGCATATAACCAGAATAATAGTGGTGACCCAGAAGATTATGTTCAAGCAACATTCTACAAAATTAAAGCATCACATGATCAATATAAATAGTAACAATCGACTTTGTAAATAATGAATCTGTAAATAAGACCCTATTAATCATTACAGGGTCTTAATTTTTGATAACGTTTAACTATTGATTATTTAACTAATATTGAATATTTTACTAATAATGAACATAAAGCCAGTACCTTTACTGGCTTTATATTTTAAATTGCTTTGGACTAGCTACGATAATTTCTCATTCTTCATTTCACTCTTTATAGATGATTTAAATACTTGTTACTTATTATTTGAATCTAAGATTATAAATAAAAGTGTATTATAAGTTATATTAAATCCATTAAAGATCTTATCAATTTTGTTGCTTAAATTTATCACTTCTGCATTTATGTTTTTATATAAAAGATAAAAATCCTACACTGTTTATGCCTAGTATTTGCTCTAATATTTAATTAAATTGCGATAATTACCGTCTTTGTCTTCTATGCTCAGCACTTTAATTGTTATCTATTCATTCAAATACAACATTAAAAGTGCTGTAATAGCATTTCTTCAAATTGTTTTATTAAATTCATTCTTAAATGGTAGTGCGCAAATGGTAAAAGGTAAGTTTGTTACAGGTAATATTTTTAACCATATTATTGTTATGTCATCGACTAATGCAATTGGATTAACAGCATTATTTTTGGTCGATTTAGCGGACCTTTTCTTTATCAGTTTGTTAGGTGAAACCGAACTAGCTGCAGCGGTTGGTTATGCCGGCACGATTGCATTTTTCACAACTTCTATCAGTATTGGTTTATCAATTGCAATGTCGGCTTTGGTATCAAAAGCTATCGGGCAGCAAGATCGAGAAAAGGCACGACGATTAGTCATTAACATACTCGGTACAGGGTTCATTATCAGTGCATTAGTGGCAGCAGTAACTTGGTACTTCACGCCTGAATTAGTCAGTTTAATTGGCGCAAAGGGAGAAACACATCAACTAGCGGTTGAATATTTACGCATATTATTACCGTCACTGCCTATTTTATGTTTGGGCATGAATGCTGGTGCTGCTTTACGTTCGGTAGGAGATGCAAAACTTGCAATGTATACAACGTTAGCTGGTGGGGGTGTTAATGCACTGTTAGATCCGTTATTTATATTTACCTTTGATCTTGGCTTACACGGTGCGGCAATTGCTTCAGTTATCGCTCGCTTTGCTGTTGCTTTTGTTGCCATTTATGGGGTGACTAAAGTACATAAACTAATGGGCACATTTAATATTAAACATTGGTTAGCTGATCAAAAAGAAATTTTCAATGTTGCCATTCCTGCAATGAGTACCAATATTGCCACGCCTATTGGTAATGCTTATGTCACTATGATGATTGCTGGATTCGGAGATGGATTTGTTGCTGGATGGGCAGTAATAGGGCGTTTATTACCGGTTGCATTTGGAATGATCTTTTCCATTTCCGGTGCTGTTGGCCCGATTATCGGACAAAATTTTGGTGCCTTGTTATATGATAGAGTTCGCCTAACTAGCAAACGAGCTATCGAGTTTACAGCTGCATACGTAATTATTGTCGCCTTGATTATTTTTCTGATACAAAATCAAATAATCTCTATTTTTGGTGCGCAGGGCGATGCCGAAGAGATGATTCGTTTCTATTGTACATGGCTATCTATTGTGTTTGTTTTTAACGGCCTAATCTTTATTGCTAATGCAACATTTAATAATTTAGGCTTTCCTAGTACATCGACAATGATGAATATAGGCAAGGCAACAATAGGTACTATTCCATTTGTTTATTTTGGAGGACAATGGTTTGGTGCGTTAGGTGTTGTTGCTGGGCAGGCCGTTGGGTCTATATTGTTCGGTTTAATTGCATGGTGTTGGTCATTACGTATATTAAATAAATTAGGTGATGATCCGAAAATGCAATGTGAGCAAGAGGATGATATAAGTCTTAATTCTGTACTCCCTTTAACCCCATTTTCTTCTAGCCGTATCTATCTGTGTTCCGATACTGATGAATGCCTAACTGAACAGCAATTAAAGGATATCGAAGTTATTGAGGGAAAAGAAACAACTAAAAGCTGATTAAGATTAATTGGCTATTTGAAAATAAAATCCGTTAAAAATAATATTCATCGCAAGGATCTACGATGAATATTAATGATCAATACCTTTTTATAAGGTGTCATCAACGATGACCCCAATCTTCTAAATTAATTTAAAAGACTGCTACTTTAAAAGACTACTAAGATTGATTGTTTGATCATAAGATTTAGTAAACAACGGCGAGCTAATTTCAAAGTGTAACGGTAAATCTGGATTCGTCAGCATAGAAAATACATTGCTAAACATATCACTTGGTTTGATACTTAGTGGTAGTTGTAAGCTGCTTTTACCAGTACTAATTTTTTGACTCGTTAGTGCGCCTTTAAAGAGATCATTACCCTTTGAAGACACTGAATATGTTAGGTCATCAAGTGGTAAATTGAAATCATTTTGGTTGTCTACATCAACACTTAAAACAATGTCTAATTGTGAAAAGCTAGCGTTAACCACTTTCATATCTGCGATAGTTAATTCTGGTATATATAAAGTCGCAGATTTTTCAAATGGAATTGGTAGACCGAGAGTATTTACATTACCCTTCACTTGATAATCTAATTTTCTATTTTTAAATAATAACTGCTGTAAGGATGTTAGCGTTTCTTGAGTAAGTGCAATCGAAAGACTGACATCTTTATCACAATTTGCAGGTAAAGTGCCTATGGCATCGGTTTCACCATTCAACATTTTTTCATTATTCAGTGAAAGTTCATAGCTAATGGAATTCACAGGAATAGGATAACCATTCTCGTTGGTAATAGTAAATGTAGGGTTCAGTTCAATACGATCCATTGATACTTCACCTAGTGCAATTGATTTGTAACCTACTTGTGGTTGTTTAAAAAGACCTTCTGTTAATGTTGAACATCCTGATACCAAAGTTATCATGGCAACAACTATTAAATTTTTAATCATAATTTTTCCTGTTAATTTAAGTTCTAGTAAAGCAGTATTTACAACTCGTTGTTGAATAGCGCAATGTTGATACCCCATATCATGGGTTACAACTTATTATTTATAGTTTTCAACATTTATTATAACAGAATCAATAGTTAGTTCTTTGAATTGAAATAAGAACAAGATAAAAATATTGCATGAATTAAACAAGTCAAAAGCTCAACCTAGTTATAAACAATTGTTATGAAAAATAATAATTTCTTCATTACTTATATAGAATCTTTGTCCACTTAAGTGATTGACTTGCGATATAAGGTCAACTTTATATGCTCACTTGTGTCCGGGAAACCTATCGTTCTTTACAAATAAACCTGATGGTCAATAGAGCCTAACCAAGTATAAAAATAAAACTTCATTTATCTTATTACTTGAGTTCAGATCCTGTATTGACCATAAGTTTGTTTTTAATCAATGATACGTTACTTAGTCAATTGATTAAAAAGCAGTTTTTGTTATTGTTGCCTAAATAAAAACGATTATAACTTACAGCTTTTAGGAGATCGTCATGGAGTACAATAATTTTATCATTGCAAGAGCATTGCATATTGTTGCAATTGTAATGTGGATTGGTGGTGTTGCATTTGTTACTACGGTTTTGATTCCATCTATCCGTAGTGCAAAGTCTATCGATAATAAATTGCATCTATTTGAAATGCTTGAGGGTAAGTTTGGCTTTCAGGCTAAATTAACAACGGTTATAACAGGTATTTCCGGTTTTTACATGCTAGATGTGATGAATGCATGGTCAACAATGAACTGGTGGATTCATATTATGATTTTTGTCTGGTTTATTTTTACCTTAGTATTGTTTCTCTTGGAGCCGCTTATTTTACATCGGTGGTTTCATCAACAAGCTGAAAAGAATACTGAAAAAGCATTTTTCTATTTACAGTTGATGCATACTATATTGCTTTCAGTTAGTTTAATTGCTGTTTTTTGTGGTGTAGCTGGCGCACATGGTTTATTTTTTTAATTTATTGAATTCAAGTAATAACAACACATTTATTATTTAATAAAAGCAAATATTACAGTGCGTGCATTCCTAGTACTGTGGATATTCAGTATAAGGAAAAATGTAAGGTCTATATTGTGTCAATGCGATTTAATGCATTCATTACATTGACATGATCACTATTTTTAGCAAACTAATAACTGTTAAGGAACCGTGTTTAACGCGTTCCTATCTATATTAGGCATAGTAAAAATAGTAGGCGGACTATCAAGTTATGTACTAACGACCTAGTAGTTTTTTAAACATGCTTGAAATGATGGAGGCAAAACTAATTGTTTCAGCATTTGAGGCGCTATCTGCACTTTCAGCTTTAATGGCGGCTTTATTGTCTGGAATAGATTTTATCAATTTTGATAAACTGTCTTCGTCAAAAATGAACCCATTACTATCATTCTCTTGCTGATCATATTTATCGATTAATAAATCCAGTATATTGATGATAGTACTGGTTTTATTGAGTGAACCTATATTATCAAACACTGCACCATTACCTAATTCCACAATCCGCCTACGGGCACGGAAATCTTTTCTTTGCTGGCTGAGTTCTTTCCAACTTAATTGATTAACGGTGGTAAGTATTTTATGGTCATTGCGCCAATATATTGCATCTTTACCAATGATTAACCCCCTATGAAACTGAGTAAATGAGGTACGCATTGCGGCTAAGATATATTCTTGGTCAGGAATATCTAAAACAGCGCGTGCATAATGCTCGATTTCTTGTGGCACAAGAGGATTCATATTAAAATTATTTTCACCATGGTAATAGGTCAAAATATTTATTACTTCATCCAACATGTTCATTTGTAACTCCTTGATAAAATTAAGGTACCTATCTTACCTAGGTTTAACAGGTATATACAGGCTAAAAATATACTTCACTTCTCGTTTTTACTATATTTTGTATGACAAATGTAAGTAGCAGTTTTGATCGTGGTATTTTACTTATTAAAATCGATAACAATTTAATCTCATGGTTACAATTGCTTTTGGGAATCAAGGAACAGCAGATACCATCTGCGCAGGGTTAATAAAAAGATTTCAACCTATTTTTATGAGCGAGTTTAGTGTAGAATCCCGCCTTTATTTTTGAATAACTTGCAATAAAAATATCAGAATTTAAAGCGTTATTATTTGATGCTTTCTTATCCTTTTTCTTCTATAACAAATAATGAAAACAACTATGAAAAATATAACGATAGCAACGCACAATGGTAACTTTCATGCGGACGATGTGTTCAGTATCGCAGCCCTTAAATATATCTTTCCAACTTTTGAACTAGTAAGAACACGTAACTTAGATGTTATTCAAGAGGCTGATTTAGTGATTGATGTGGGTGGCGAATATGACTCAGAAGAAGGGCGCTTTGACCATCATCAACGCGGTGGAGCCGGGGAGCGTGAAAATGGTATTCCATATTCATCATTTGGCCTAATTTGGAAAAAGTATGGGCTAACGATTTGTAATAATGATCAAGATGTTGCAAATTCAGTGGATGCCGGTTTAGTTTCTACTATTGATGCAATAGATTGTGGACATGTAGAAGGGGTTGCTCAAGGCATTAGTTTAAGCCAAACTATTTCGATGTTTAACCCTACCTGGCAAGAAGATGGTGATTTTGATAGCTGTTTTGACCAAGCGGTAGAGTTTGCTCACGTCGTTCTATCTCGTTTTATTGCCTCTGCTAATGGTGGAATAAGCGCTAAAGCTATTGTTGCGAAAGCTATTACCGAAGCAGCAGATCCCCGCCTTATTGTACTGCAACAATATACGCCATGGAAAAGAACGGTGCTTAATTTGTCTAAAGAAGCATTGTTTATGGTTTATCCATCTCAATCGGGACATTGGAGAATTCAAACTGTTCCTGTTGAACTTGGTTCTTTTGAAGATAGGAAGTCGCTACCTAAGTCATGGGCTGGTTTATCGGATGAAGCATTACAACAAGAAACAGGCCTGACAGACGCTATGTTTTGCCATAATGGTTTATTCATTGCTGGTTGTGAATCTTTTGAAAACACCATGAAAATGGCATCAATGGCACTTTCTGAATAGTTTTTTAGCCATAAGTTAACAAGCTGAGTATTTGTCTCGCTTGTTAACTGCTTAAGATTTCAATTTAGCCCTTCAACACCTTCTTTAATTGTTCTATTCAACTCCATTCTTTGATCGAAGTTCCTTAAATGAAGCAAATATATATGCGCATCACGAAAAGTGAATTGGTTGCTCCAAGGCGGTAAATTGATTTGTATCATTTTATTTACTACATATTTGATTAGTTGATTTTTAATCCAAAAATAAATTAAATGTTAACATATTGATTTTGCGATAAATAAAATAAAAGTTGAAAATATTTGTCTATTCCTTTGGTATTATTTTTTTTCTGTTCTATATTTTCTGGGCGGTAAAGATTTACCGAATACTTATAAACTTTTCTCATTTAGATGTTTACATATTGTAGCTAGAAAAAGGCAAACTAAGGGAAACTTTAGGACGCAAAACCACCGGCCTGTGGACAATTAATTGTCTATGGCAGCGGGGTTACCGAGGCGGTAAATATTATCCCTCCACTTTTTTAAACATATAATACAATGTCACTGGACGCTGAATGATCACTTTTGTGGAGGCAAAAATGAATCAGCACCTTTTTAGCGTAAAAAAATCATCTCTTGTTTTATTTTCACTTTTAGCAGGTAGCTCAATTGCTTCTGCTGAAAACCTAAAAATAAATTGGACCGATAACTCTACTAATGAAGATGGCTTCATTATTGAAAAAAGAATTCAAGAAAGTGACCTATTTGAGATTGTTTCTACTCTTCCAGCTAACGCTAGCAATTTTACAGATTCTAACGTTATTGTTAATCAAACTTACTGCTACCGGATTGCTGCATTTAACCAAGCAGGACAAAGTACTTCTGATGAATCATGTTTAGAAGTCTATGAAGTTGCAAGCTCAGAAACGCCAGTAGAACCAACTACACCAGCAGATACTACAACTCCAATTGAAACAGATACTCCAGCAGATACAGGTATTATTTACACAGCGACTGACATTGCCATCTCACATGAGTTTACAAGTAAACCAAGTATCATTGAAGTGGGTGAAAAAGAGTTATATTCATTTAGAAGTGAAGCTGCTTATAACGAAGAATATAGCGACGATAGCATTGCAAATAGTCAATTTTCAGTTAATGAAGGAAAAGTTGGTTACTATGACCGTAATTACTTTAGTTTTCAGCAAGATGGAACTGAGTTGGCTAATGGTTATGCGTTAATGAAATTTAATACCGGTAATAAATTGTCATTTGATTTAGTAGGAAATGGTCAAGAACAAAATGCAACTTTATATATGCAAGCAGGTGTTTGGAGCAGCAATGTTTCAAGTGTAATTGTCACTGTTGGTAATGAAGTAGAAACGATTACTATACCAAGGGGCTTCGCTTGGCAGTACTTCTCTGTTTCTATTGCATATGACGGTTCTACACCCGTTACCATTAGTACAGATAGCGATCAAGGCGGATATAGTTCAGTAATGTTCGCAGGTATTGTATTAAACAACGCAATAACAGCTGTAGAAGAAGTTGAAGCTGTACAGGCTGTAAAATATGCGGCACTTCTTTCAGTTGATACCAAAGCCGGCTATACAATTGATGTTGCAGACGCAGAGTTTATGACACACGATATGCAATCAGGAAATCATGATCTTACAGATGCACAAGTTGAATCAATCTCATTTTCTGGCAAAACTTATGATGTTACAAAACGTTATAACTTCACTGACCAGAATGGTAATGACTTCGTAGGCTATAAAGGTATGAGCTGGAAGGAAGAGAATGGTGTTGCACTTAAACTTAAAAGTGGTGAGTCTCAAGTTAATGTAGCTTCTCTATACTTTTCAGCGGGTGCTTGGACTAGAGAAACTGCTGCTGTTGAAGTTGTGATTAACGGCGTAAGCGAGATTATCGAGTTGAGTTCAGGTTATTCTTGGAAATATATGCAGGTAGACGTTGAATTTGAAGGTGAGTTAGATATTGATATTCATCCAGTAGGTACGATAGGTGGTTACAGTGCCTTCAACTTTGCTGGTGTTACATTGAACTAGTCAAAGTTTAAAACCCAACATTAACAACCGAAGCTTAATAGCTTCGGTTTTTTTGTTTTATGAATTCATCGAGTATTCGAGAATTGATACAGCTCCTTAATTGCCCCTGTAATAAAAAGAGACTGCAATAAAAATGTGCGGGCGTGGTAAACCCTCTCTAGCAATATCTACTCTGATTGGTTAATTTGCCTTTAACGGTATAAAACTAATTTCACAATATTTATTCCGATCCACATAAACATCTGAACAATCTTGCTGGTTAAAATTGATGAAAACTTCGTTGTTCTCAATCAAAATAGCTAGCTATTACTTAATCAAACGCCTTGCCCTCATTAATTTCTCCTTCGAATTTTTTGACCATTTGATCAAGTGCAATGGAATTGCTGCAAAAACTAGTTATATGTAGTGATAAAAAATATTTAAACATATCGATATTTAATTGTGTACATCCTACTAACCATTCTAAAAATTGATGATAGTTCTGTGCTTTAATGTTGAATCAACCCCTTTTTTATAGCAGTAGGATTTTTGTTGTTACTCACTAACAGCATTATGATAGTGTTTAACTAGTTTTGATTGCTTATATAGATAACACAGTTAGCTAATAGGGGGAAAGAACATGAAAAAAACGCGCACAGAGCATGACAGTATGGGAGAGCTTGAAGTTGACATTAATGCTTTATATGGAGCGCAAACACAACGAGCAATTAATAACTTCCCTGTAAGTGGCCTTAAATTACCGGAATCATTTATTAGAGCTTTGTTATTAATTAAGTCAGCGGCCGCGACTGCAAATATGACGTTAGCACATTTATCTAAAGAGAAAGGGCAAGCGATTAATCTCGCTATTGATAAGTTATTAGTAGATGCAAATTTAATGGACCATTTTCCCGTTGATATTTATCAAACAGGGTCTGGTACTAGTACTAATATGAATGCTAATGAAGTCATTGCAAATGTAGCGAGTCAAATTTGTGGCGAAAAAATACATGCAAATGACCATGTTAATTTTGGCCAAAGTAGTAATGATGTGATACCAACAGCTATCCATGTTAGTGCATCAATTGCATTGCATAATAAACTTCTTCCTGCGTTAAAATCATTATCTAGTACTATTCATATTAAAGCGCAAGAACTTGATGCTTTCACTAAGAATGGACGCACGCATTTAATGGATGCAATGCCGATACGTTTTAGCCAAAGCTTAAATAGCTGGGCAACGCAAATAGAGCAAAACATAAACCATTTACAGTTGTTACAACCGAGTATTCAACGTTTAGCTCAAGGTGGAACGGCCGTCGGAACGGGTATCAATGCTGATCCTGCTTTTGCTAAAGTATTTAATACCGCTCTGTCAGATATAACTGGAATTACATTCAAACCTAGCAATGATTTTTTTGCTGCAATCGGTACTCAGGATACTGCCGTTGCATTATCAGGACAACTTAAAACAACTGCGGTATCTATTATTAAAATTTCCAATGATTTGCGCTGGATGAATTCGGGACCTTTAGCTGGATTGGGTGAAATTAAACTCGAAGCATTACAGCCTGGTTCTTCTATTATGCCCGGTAAAGTTAACCCAGTGATCCCTGAATCTGCATGCATGGTCGGTGCACAAGTGATCGGTCATGATGCAGCTATAACCATTGCAGGGCAATCAGGGAATTTTGAATTAAATGTAATGTTACCCCTAATTGCTCATAATCTAATGTCCAGTATCGACCTTTTATCCAATGTCAGTGTGTTATTAGCAGATAAAGCGATTAAAACCTTCACGGTTAATACACAAAAAATAAACGACACATTAGCTCGAAACCCAATATTGGTAACTGCGTTAAACTCGCTAATTGGTTACGAAAAAGCGGCGATGATTGCAAAAATAGCCTATCAAGAAGGGCGGCCAATTATTGATGTAGCAGAACAACACACCGATCTTACCAGAGATAAATTGGAGGTTTTACTTGATCCTATCAAGTTAACCGAAGGTGGTATCCCTCATTAAGCAATGATAAAAATTAATTGTTAATTGTTAATTGTTAAATAAAACCAAATCATATTTGAAGTGTATTTGTAATAACTCAACGTAAATATGCTAACCTCAATTTTGGTTATGCCGCATAAACGTATCGAGTAATGTCCTTTATACGTCATTTTTATGAATAGAACCTGTTCAACTCATGGTTTGCTGTTTTTTACATCTTGGGTTACAACGGGTATATGTAGCATTTTTTATAATTTTTAGAGGAACGAATGAACAGTTCAATTACATCTTTTATGAGAAACTTTTTCTCAAGAGCGTTAACCATCATCTTTTTTGGTTTAGCTATTATTCTTGTTATTTCACTATTTACGAACGCAGTACAAGGTTTGATAGCACAATCTGATTTAACTGAAATCCTGCTCAAAAGTATTAACACTGGGATCATTGCTTTGGCCGTATTTGAACTTGCGCTCATTATTAATAAAGAATACTCGGAGCCTGGTGAAGATGATAATAAAAATGCAATTGAAACTTAACGTGGTACCTTACCAAGGTTCATTGGTACTGTATGTGTGGCATTATCTTTAGAAGGTTTGATCATGGTTATTAAATATAGCCAACTAGATTTAGCTGGTAACTTGTATTATCCCGTAGCGATCATTACCAGCACTGCATTGCTTTTATCATCACTGGCCCTTTTCTTGTATTTAACTGATAAACAAAAATAAATGTTTAATTAGTTATTAAAATTTGGGGAACAAAGCTAGACAATACTCAACGACATAATAAAAAAGCCTTCAAAATTTAATAGGTCTGAAGGGACCCCATTAAGTTTTGAAGGCTTTTTGTTATCTACTGAAAATATAAAAAACACAGTAAATTGTAAGTGACTTATAGGTAAATACCACTATCAATGAACTGCGAGATAAGTACTATTGACCTCTGTTTATAATCTAGTACGTTTACGATTTAAAACGTTTTACTAAATCATCTAAACTTGACGCCATACATTTTAGTGAATCCGTTGATGATTCAATATTCTGAGAGGCTTGCGCACTTTGTTCTGTACTGTCACTGATATTCACCACATGGATATTAATTTCATTGATCACGGCAGATTGCTCTTCAGTAGCGGTCGCAATTTGCATATTAAGATCTGAAATATGTTGAACATTTATAACAATTTCACCCAAGACTTCATTTGTTTTATGTGTCGCTTTTAGTCCAAGAATTGCTTGCTCTCTACTTTTATGCACTGAATCCACTGCCATTTTCGAACCATCTTGTAATTCAGATATCATTTTATGAATTTCATCGGTTGATTCGTTCGTTTTCTTAGCAAGATTTCTGACTTCATCGGCTACTACAGAGAAACCTCGACCGTGTTCTCCTGCTCGTGCTGCTTCAATTGCGGCATTTAGTGCTAGTAGATTAGTTTGATCTGATAGACCACGTATCACATCAAGAATACCGCTGATCGAATCACTGCGTTTAGCTAAATTTTCAATACTAGAGGTTACACTTTCCATATCGTCAGCCATATGGCTTATGGTAGCTGTCGATTCATTAACAACTATCTGTGCTTGGGCTGTCATGTTAGTAGCTTCATTGGTTGTTTGCGCCGCTACACCTGCATTATTAGCTATCTCCGCGATAGTACTGCCCATTTCGTTAATAGCAACGGACACCTGATGTGCTTCATCACGTTGTTTGTCTAATGATACTTTAGAGGCGTTAGCATCTTGATAAACATTCTCAGAAGCATTCTTTATGTCAGTTGATGTTGACTTAACATCTTGAACAACAGTGCGGATATTAGCTACAAATGCATTAAAGCCTTTTGCCAATTCGGATATTTCGAAAGCGCCATTTTCGTTAATTTTATAGGTGAGATCTCCTTCTCCTTCACCTAATTCACGAAAGGTAACAGCCATTTCTTTAATTGGCAGTACTAAACGGTTGCCTATAACAATACTTATTAACACAAATAATATGGTCACGATAACAAACATCATTAGCATATAGTTTCGAGACTCATCCAAGCCTGCATACAGTTCAGATTTAGGTACTTCGGCTATTACATACCAACCTAAACTGTTTATATAACTGGTCGAAATAACAAAATCACCTACTTCTTGGAAAGCAAAATTTTGCTTGTTAAATAGTTTATCCTTGTCAATATTTGCATATATATCCTGGATATTTTTATTCTCAGCATAGTCTCTGTTTCTATGAACTTTAACTAAGCCATCTTGATCCGCTAAGTAGACAAAACCACTTTGTTCAATCTTGAAGTTTGTTAAGAATTTAGCGATTTCATCAAAGGATTTAGAAACACCTGAAGATCCACGGCCATTAACCTGCTGATAGTTAACAAAGATATCGATAGAACCGTCAGAGTTAGTATAACTACTTGCAGACTCTTCTATACCACTTTGCTTAAATTTGAAAAACCAACTGTCATGATCGTTATTTTGTAATTGACGTAAAAAACCTTCTTGATTCCAATATTTAGCTGTATTGAGGTCGATGTAAGAGGCATTACTTAATCCATTAGCTTTGGCTACGTCTCCTAAATACTTAACCAACATTTTTTCGCCTGCCGCATCTTCACCGTTATCTACCCAAGAGGCAATAAAAGCATTACTGGCAATTGCTTTGGTTAACGCTTTCATTTGGGATATTTCACCATTAACGGCTTCCTCAACTCGTTGTACTAAGTTAGGAAGTTCAGAGTTTTCCAAACGATTAAGCAATTGGTCTCGTGATTTCATTTGAGCAACAAATGCAATCACACTGGTCGATACAATGACGGCAAGTAAAATCGTCAATATTAATCTATTTTTGATAGAAAGTGAGCGCATAAAAACCTTAATTTATATAGATATTAGGACTTAAAAAGAGCAGGTAAAGTAACATTCGTAGCATTAAAATTACTATAAATATCAATAGAATTGCTCAATAGAGGTAGAAGTGTAGCACTTAGTAAATAGTTAACCATTAATTGAAGATATTTTTATTAATATTTTTTTTAAGAAAATTATAGGTATTTTATTCTGTATTATTTACATTAACTTAACTGATTATCAGCTCGGTTAAGTACATCTGAAAGTAAGATAAATTGACAATTTATAGCGTGTCTTTATCTCTAAATCTCACAAAATTGAGTATTAAAGATGAAGTGGATAAAGGTTAATAAAGTAAAGAAGAACACATTAAATAATGGATCAATGTTACCCATTTTAAAAAGGTTAATTGAGCGCGGAATGCTGCACTTGAGCTTGGCCTTAAATGTCGCTGCTTAGTCGCGCCACTAAGAGTTAAATTTTAGTGGTGCCACTAAATGGCGCCATTAAATAATAACTGGCAACTTTTCCTGAAGGGTATTACATCTAACTTATTGTATCAAAGAAAGAAATAATTTTTGAGTAAACTGAGGCCCATTATAAATTTAGAATAACAGAAAGCTTTTCGTTTGGAATTTAGTCATCGACACAATACAGCTTATTAGGTCGATGATTGAATGAAAGCAATCATAAATATTCGCAACGTATAAGCGCTAATAAATATGATCCTGTTGTCATTAATATAAATTCAAATTAATTAAACGTTACCTAACCATATATCTGCATTAATCTGCGGTTCTTTTTTACGTTTTTTCTTACCGGTGCCGGCGGGTTTAGCTTTCGGTTTTTCAGCGCTGCCAAATACATTGTTGATAAATTCAGTTGTTTCAAAACCTGCAACTTGCTCTCTATCCAAACGCAATTTGTTCTTTTTCTCGATGACATTAAAATGGTGGTAATCGTCATGGTCAATAATTGATAATGCTAATCCAATTTCTCCTGCTCGACCACTTCGACCAATACGATGCATATAATCAGATGGACTTCTTGGTAAGTCAAAATTAATCACTACTGGCAATTTTTCAATATCTAAGCCACGCGCGGCGATGTCAGTTGCAATTAACACTTGGATTTCACCGTCTTTAAAAGCTTTTAGTACTCGTGTTCGTGCACCTTGACCTTTGTCCCCGTGAAACACCTCTGCCTTGATACCTCGCTTAGCAAGTTTGTCTGCTAGGTGGTTACATGCATTCTTAGCATTAACAAAAATTAAAGATTGCTGCCATTGATGTTGTTTAATTAAATGTGCTAATAATGCTGTTTTTTGTCCCTTATCAACGGTAAATACACGTTGCACCAATGTACTGGCATCGGCACTTTGTAACTGTATTTCAGCGGGGTTGTTTAACAAGGTTTTAGTCAATGAGGTGACTTGATCAGGGAAGGTTGCTGAAAACAATAAGGTTTGTTTAGTTTTTGGAAGAAGAGCTAATATCTTTTCTAGTTCTTCAGTAAAACCTAAACTTAACATGCGGTCTGCTTCATCAAGAATTAAACATTGTACATTATCAAGTTTGAGCGCATTGCTTGAAATTAGGTCTAGTAGTCTACCTGGTGTAGCAACAAGAATGTCTGCACCACCTCTTAATGCAAGCATTTGTGTGTTAGCAGAGACGCCACCAAATACAGCAACAGTTTTAATTGCTCCGTTAAAATGCACTGCATAAGATTTAATACTATCTGCAACTTGTTTTGCAAGTTCACGTGTTGGCACTAAAATGAGCCCAGTAACATCATTACTTCGTACTTGGTTCGTATTTTTTGATACTTTTTTGTAAGCAGGTAATTGTTGTTGAAGTTGTAACTTATGAATCTTTTGTAGTAATGGCAATGCAAAAGCTGCCGTTTTACCGGATCCGGTATTGGCTCCTGCAATTAAATCCTGGCCATCTAATATGCTTGGAATGACTTGCGCTTGGATAGGTGTAGGATGCTCATAATTCAACTCTGTTAAGCGCCCTAACAAAGGTGAAATAAGACCAAGTTCAAGAAAGTTGGTTGCAGTATTGATCGTTATCACTGGGTTTGTATCATTGCTCATTAATATAAAAGACTCGTTGCTAAATAATAACCATCCATTTTAACGTATTTAGTACGTTAGAAGTGAATTAAATAGAATAAAAATAATCACACTACAATTTACATTAAACTTGTAGTTAATAGATCACCAACTAGCGAGTAGTCGGTGCACTGATTTTTTTGGGGTTCTACAAAGCAGCTGTATTTGTTGAAAACTTAAATCAAATAAATTGTATCTTTCACCTATATTATCAAGCATTGCTAACCAGAGGTGGCTAGTCATTTGAGCATCGTATAATGCGCGATGAAAGTCGCCAGTATTGGCTATATTAGCAAAGCGGATTAACTCGCCAAGTTTATGGCTAGGCGCTTCTTGAAAAATACGACGAGATAACAGTAGTGAACAGCCTATATCACCTAAATGTTGTCGGTTTATTTGCGCCAATTCTGATGATAAAAAACGTTTATCAAAAGAAGCGTTATGTGCAATCAAATTATCATTTCCAATATAATCAGAAAACTCTGTCATAACTTGGCGGCATGACGCTGCTTGAGATAACATATTATTAGTGATGCCTGTGTATTGCTCAACAAATGAATTAACTGCAAAACCTGGATTCATCAATGATTGGAATTGATCTTTTACTTCACCGTTCACGAGGCGGACTGCTCCAATCTCAATGGCTCTATCGCCTTCATTTGGCGATAACCCTGTTGTTTCAAAGTCAAAGATAACCACAGTATCTGCTCGCATATCTAAAAATCTTCCTTTTGCTGTATAAATAGAAATTGTGGATCGCCTTATTGATATATGGCACTTTCCTTAATTATAAAGGGAGTTAAATTAACATAAAACACATACTTAGTATAAATCCATAACAATTAGCAGCCGATAGTTTGAGTATTGAATAAAGGATATATAGTTTTTGTGCGGTTATAACAGATGAACAATCAGCTATGACCAAGAATATTGGGAATGTTTCTGTGAGCCTTTGGTCTTTTAACCCGGAGTGAACAAAAGTAAATAAGCTATTTAACCTGGTTTTATGCATTTCAGGGTGGGCAAGTGATATTTCATTCTGTATGATTTAGATGACTTTCATGGTGATGACTGATTTGTTTTTTTGTGGTGAAATTATTTGATCATAAATTGCCATGGAAGTAGATCTCCCCACATTCATTATTTCTTAATATTCGAGGGGATTCCTCAGGTTTTATTCTCTAAGGTTAAAGTTGTCATTTCATGTAATTACTGAAATTAATCAGAACTTGTTGACTTCTGCATATGCTTGGCTCAGTAGATATTCAGACTAAACGCAATGACAGCAATCATAAAAGGAATATCATATTCCCTTATCTTGACTTGTATCTGATACATTAGTTTTCTTCCAACTATAAATCATTTGATATAGGTTATGTGTAATGATTGGGATAATAACACTTATCATTCATACATTAATTAGTACACTTCTGAGTAATCCTTGATACTAAGTTACTCAGATCAAGGGTTACTGATATTAATTTATTAAAAATGAACTTTAAAAGTAGATTAACTCTAAACAATCATCTTAAATATACAGTTAAGGTTTAGCTAAGATGTTTTTAATGAGTTTATTCAACTCACATATTTATCGCTTGCTTGAATGATTAAGTAATATCTAACAAGGAATGTTTTAATATGACCCGAATAAGTAATAGTGATGACAATTCTGATTCAGATAAATCTGACAGCAAAGGCTCAGATAATGATGATTCAAGTAAACGCTTTGAAGAGTCCTTACACGATATTGAGGGATATCTTGATGCTGTTTTTAATAACATGGGCGATCCCATTTTTGTTAAAGACGAATCATGCCGATTATTATTAGTTAATGATGCTTTTTGTAACATGTTTAACTTACCCCGAGATCAAATTATTGGGAAAACATTAGCAGAAAGGGTTCCCACCAATGAGCGTGAGCATTTTTTATCGATAGACAAACAAGTATTGGAAAGTGGTCAAGAGGTATTAAGTGAAGAAACATTAACCATTGGCGGCTGTCTAACCAAAACCGTTCTTACTAAAAAAAATCGATTTGTAGATTCCAAAGGTAATTACTTTTTAGTAGGAATGACCCACGACATCAGCGAACGTAAAAAAATCGAAGAACATCTCAAACTTGCAGCCAGTGTTTTTTCTCATTCAGGTGAAGAAATATGCATAACCGATCACAATGCCAGAATAATAGAAGTTAATAATGCTTTTACACGGGTGACTGGGTTTAGCCGAAAAGAAGTGTTTGGCCAGCATTTAAGTTTTTTACAGTCAAAAAGACATTCGTCAGAATCTAACAAAGAAATGTGGGATCTATTGCACGAAGAAGGCGCCTGGCATGGTGAAGTGTGGCACCGACGTAAAAATGGCGAAACCTATGTGCTAATGAAAACAATTAGTGCAATTTATGACGATAACGGAGTAACCACACATTATGTTTCTTTAGGTAATGATATTACGCCGATCAAAACCCAGCAAGACCAGCTAGAGCATATTGCACATTACGATATGTTGACGAACTTGCCTAATCGTTCACTGTTAGCTGATCGATTAACGCAAGCCATGTTGCAATGCCATCGCCATAAACAATCATTGGCCGTCACCTTTATTGATTTAGATGGTTTCAAAGCTGTTAATGATGCCTACGGACATGATGTTGGTGATCAATTGTTGATCGCGCTATCGATGAGAATGAAGCAAGCATTACGCGAGGGAGATAGTTTAGCCCGTATCGGTGGTGATGAATTTGTTGCAGTATTAGCGGATTTGGTAAAACCGGAAGATTGTAAGGTCATTCTAGATCGATTACTTTTAGCTTCATCTGAAGCCGTTACTATTAATGATGTTATTTTCAAAGTATCGGCAAGTATTGGCGTGACTATCTACCCGCAAGATAATGTAGATGCCGATCAATTAATGCGTCATGCAGATCAAGCGATGTATGTAGCAAAAGGATCGGGTAAAAATTGTTATCACTTATTTGATACAACGCAAGATGATGCAGTAAAAGTACAAAGGGAAAGCTTAGAAGCAATTAGGATTGGCTTAGATGAGCAACAATTTGTACTATATTATCAGCCTAAAGTTAACATGCGTAGTGGCAAGGTTACGGGAGTAGAAGCACTGATCCGTTGGCAACATCCTACTCGTGGTTTACTCAATCCAATGGAATTTTTACCTGTTATTGAAAATAACCCCATGAGCATAGAAATGGGTGAGTGGGTTATTGACACTGCATTATCACAAATCAGTGAATGGCAAAAAATGGGGTTGAACTTACCGATTAGCACCAGTGTTAATATTGCAGCAGTGCAATTACAGCAATCAATGTTTACCACAAGATTAGCTGAGTTATTAGCGCGACACTCCGATGTTGATCCTAGTTATTTAGAACTTGAAGTATTAGAAACAAGCGCACTAGATGATGTGATGCATGTTTCGAAAATAATGAATGCCTGCATTAAGCTAGGTGTTAATTTTGCTTTAGATGATTTTGGTACGGGTTATTCTTCGTTAACCTATTTGAGACGATTACCCGTTAATTTAATCAAAATAGATCAAAGTTTTATTCGAGATATGCTTGATGATCCAGATGATTTGGCGATCGTAGAAGGTGTGATAGCTTTAGCAAAATCTTTTAAACGAGAAGTGATTGCCGAAGGCGTTGAATCTATTGAACATGGTACTGCATTGCTAAAATTAGGTTGTGAACTTGCACAAGGTTATGGCATAGCGAAACCGATGCCTGAGAGCGAAATACCTAAATGGGTAAATGAATGGAAACCTGACATTGCTTGGAAGCTTAAGTGAGGTTTATGTGATTTAGTGGTATCACTAGATTTTGTTTGTAGAGGCAATAGATAGTTGTAATGTGTTGCTCATTCCAGCAGCACTTGTTAGTGGCTTCCTCATCATTTCTGAGTGATTTCCATCACGACGGAGTGCATTACTTAAATGCCTTTATCTTCATTCAGATAAGTGGGAATAGAGCATAGTAAAAGATAGATTCAACAACCTATTTTCATAATAGAATCAATTACTCTCATAATAAAATCAATAAAGCTTTTCTCAATCCCAGCCAGCAATTATCAATGGGTAAATAGCAATGTTTTTACTACTCTTTATTTTAACCAAGATCTTTACATACAAAAAAGCCAGGCTTAAAAAACCTGGCTTTGACAAATAGATACACCACAAAAATTAATCTTTGTGTAGGTGAACATCCATTTGTGGGAAAGGAATATTTAATCCTTGTTTAGGGAATGTTTTGTATATATTTTCATTCATATCAAAGAATACTCCCCAATAATCTGCAGCATTAACCCATGCGCGAACCGTGAAGTTAACTGAGCTGTCTGCTAACTCTGCAACAGCAATAACGACAGGTGTATCTTGTAAGATACGAGTATCTGCATCGCAAAGTGCTTTAATTGCAGCACGAGCAACATCAAGGTCATCACCATAAGCAACACCAACAGTCCAATCTACGCGACGTTTTGCTTCAGTTGAAAAGTTAACCATTGAACCAGAAGACAATGCAGCATTAGGTAAAATGATTGTTTTGTTATCAGGTGTTTTTAAAATAGTATTAAAAATTTGGATTTCATTTACCGTACCAACATGACCTTGTGCATCAATGACTTGGCCAACTTTAAATGGTTTGAAGATTAATAACATTACACCACCAGCAAAGTTTTGTAATGTACCTGAAAGTGCCATACCAACAGCTAAGCCAGCAGCAGCTAAAATAGCAACAAACGATGTCATTTCAATGCTAAGCATACCTAATACAGATATAACTAACATAACCTTAAGTAATGTGCCCACTATACTGCATAGGAAAGGTTTGAGTGACACATCCATATTGCTTTTGTCTAAGATTTTACCGAAAGTCTTGACCAAAATTTTGATCAACCAGCTACCGATAATCCATACAACAATTGCACCGATTAATTTAGGGCCATATTCAAGCGCCATTGTTTGCGCCATCGTAATTACTTCTTCTGCCGTCATAATTTTATTCCTTTAGTTTTAAAATAGTATTAATTACTCGGTTTAACTAAACAAAGTTTAAATTTGTAAATAGTTATACCCGTACCAGTCCTTTGATTAATATTTGACCATTAAACAAGCTTCGATATTTTACATTAAATTTGTAACGGATTAATACTGAAAATTTGTATTTAATTAAGAAATGAGAAAAATAACACTTTTATAAGAAGTAGAAGTGCTTAGGAAAGCAACATAACAAAGACAGTTAGGGGAGATAATATAATCTATTACTTGGATTCAAGGATAGATAAGATTGGTTCAGTTCAATATCGTTATCAAAGGTTTAGATGAGATGACTAATGGCTTATATACAAAATGATGGTGTTTATTACAGTCTCTTTAACTATATTATTTGACAATAAAATGAGAAGCGGTTTATTTTTAAAGTTTATATTTTTAGTTTACTGCCGTTTTTAGATAGCAGTGCATTTAGATAACGGTTTATTCAGAGAGCTATTTTTTAATATTTCGTATCTATTAACTTCTGTTTACTTTAATCATCTTAGTTTTGTTCTGTGACTGTAAAAAAAGACAGGTAATAACTAGCACTATTCCAAACCATCCAACCAAAGAAATCGACTCTCCAACAATCAGAACAGCTAACAGAGCGGCCACAACGGGTTCAAACAATGTTAATAACGTTGCCTTACTGGCGTGAACGTAACGCAAACCAAAACCAAAGGCTAGATACCCTATAAACATTGGTATAACGGCCATATAACAAACCACCATAATATTGGTCATATTTGAAAATAAATGTTCCCCGGTAAATAATAAAGAAGGGAGTAATATTAAGGCACTAAGAGCAAATAAACTGCCCATTGCAGATTCAGACTGAATCCCTTTTTCAATCATAGATCTGGCTACCCAAGAATATACAGCATAGGTAACCCCAGCGAGAATCCCAAGTAAAACACCTGTGATTTTAACTGAATTCGATCCATCTTGTAGAGAGCCAGCATCCTCGGAGTAGGTTAGTAAAATGATGCCTATTAAACCAATGACAACACTTAAAAACCAACGTTTATCAAGTGTGGGGGTTTTGCTAAAAAGACGTTCAAGTAGCGCTGTTGCAAAGGGTGCTGAACCAATCGATACAACGGTTCCGATCGCCACACCAGCAAATTGCATCGAACTATAAAATGCAAGCGGATAAGTCGCGACAGCTAGAGCGCCAATTATTAATTCTTTTTTCAGGAAAGTTAATTTTCCTGCATCACTGAGCAGTTTCTTTCTCGCCATCGTCGCAAGTAACACTCCACCTATACCCATAGCAAAAGCACCTACTGCTAAAGAACTTAATTGAGATGCAAAACTAGCGACGGTACCTGTTGTTCCCCAGAGCAACGCTGCGAATAAAATAGCTGTTTGGCCTTTGGCTGCATTATTGTTTGATAATCGAAATCTTGAGATTGTATTCACTGGCATTTTATAACTCGTTCGTTAATAGCGTAGATAGGATAGCTTATATAAATAAAACAAAATGCTTACGTTGCACAAAAGACGCATAACTTGTTTAAGAGAGCGCACTTAGAATACTAGCCTGACGCTGAGAGAAGGCTAAAATATTAGCGTAGTAATAACAAGGAGGATTCGTCTTGAACTACGCAAAACTAACGATACTTTATAGCCAAAAAATTAATTAATAAAATAACTTTCTCGATAATTGCTATAAGCAAAAATACTTAAATTATTTTTCTTAGGAAACCGAACTGTTGTTTATTAATTGAGCCAGTTGAGTCATTAAATCAACTTAAACAAACGCTATATATTGACCTTATTTTATTATTGCAATGTCAATTTTTGATACATGTGTATTAATATTTAAGTTCAAAATGAGACATAACAGCATGCATTATAGGCGATATTTTTGTTATGTTATTGTAATACAAAAAGTGATTTTGAATTGAACTTTGTAAACACAATATTAAATTGTTGGCTCATCGTTAATTTAATCAATGCGCTTTTGTAGACTTCAACAATATATTACCTTTTAAGTTTTAGATGCTCGGCAGATTTATACATGGAAGTATATTTGAAGTGTTTTACCTAGTTCCAGTAAAAATGTTCAAGGTGAATGTTTTCCATTAAAAAACATTCAAAACAAGAAAACTTAAGCCAAAACAGTTAATCATTTGTTCAGTCGTGCAACGCAAATTAATAGATAACCTAGAGACATACTTTTTATATGAAAAGGGGTCTGACTTGGTCATTTATTTTAAGCCGTACAATTGAATGCCTGATAATTGAAATGGATTTTTATAATATATTAGGAGTTAACTATGCGTTCTAGTTTTAAAAAGAAGTTAGTATCAGCTTTGTGTCTTGTTTGGGCATCTTCAGCGTATTCAGCTGTAGAGTTCAAGCTTGGCCACTTCGGTTCTGAAAATCATCCTTCACACATTGCCGCGATGCAATTTGCTAAGCAAGTTGAGGATCGAACAAAAGGCGAAGTAACCGTTGAGCTTTATCCTAATAATGCATTAGGCAGCCCACCAGAAGTATTAGAGCAAGTAGTCATGGGAGTTGTTGATATGAGCCTGTCTGGGCAAGATCAATTAGCTAAACATGTACCATTGTTCGACACCGTAAGTATTCCTTTTTCTCTTAGTAACTCTGCTCATGCAGACCGTGTTTTAGATGGACCATTTAAAGAGTGGGCGGCACCAGAACTTGAAAAAGTAGGGCTTGTTTACTTATCTAGTTGGGATTGGGGCTTCCGCCAGTTGACTAACTCTGTTCGTCCTATTTTGACTCCTGCAGATGTTAAAGGGCTAAAAATTCGTACTCCACCTGCAATGACTTATCAAGCTGCAATGCAAGCAATTGGCGCAAATGTTCAAACTATTTCGTTTAGTGAACTTGTGATGGCAATGCGTCAAGGTGTTGTTGATGGACAAGAAAATCCCATTGGTGTTATTTACAATTTGAAACTGTATGAATCACAAAAATTTATTTCAATTATTAATTACTTGTACAGTTCAATGGTTCACGTTGTTTCTCAAGACGCTTGGGACCGTTTAACTGAGGAGCAGCAAGTTATTGTTCGTGAAGAGTCAGATTCAGCTCGTTTGTTAATGCGTAAATTAATGCGCGCTGAAGAGTTGAAACAAATTGAAGATATGCGTGCTAAAGGCATTGTAATTGACGAGCCTGATCTTGCACCTTTCCAAGCAATGATGGGACCTGCCTATGAGCAAATTAAAAAGAAAGTGGGTGCAGCTAATTTTGATAAATGGATTGAAATGACGAAGTCTGTTAAATAGGTCAGTTAGTTTAAAATCAGTCTGTTAAATAATCCAATGTTTAGATGTACTAACCTCTTTGATTTCGTCTTTTAAAGGCGAAATCTTTCTTTTTACAACAATTGAATTAATAATGCGGCCGAAGATAGAGTAGAATTTTGATTCGCTAAGAATCTGTCATATTCGCGGATTATTAGGATTTGAGAAAATTTATTACTCGGCTCTTAATTACAATGTGTTGAGTACAATACATTGTCATGGGCTTTGACCTAAAAGCATTAACTTTTATTCAGTTGTTTTATTGATAGGTAATGACAGGTATGTTGACCTTAGCGATATTCGGCGTTCTTATTTTCCTCCTCTTAATTAATGTGACAGTTGTTGTTGCAATTGGCCTAACATCAGTAGCTTTTTTTGTTGGCCTTGGTGATGCACGTTTACTCGCGATGCTTCCACATCGTATGTATTACGGAACAACTGGTTTTACACTACTGGCTATTCCATTTTTCATTTTAGCGGGGAATTTAATGAATACGGGCGGGATCACCGATCGTATATTCCGTTTTGCGCAATCAATGGTGGGGCATATTGCAGGAGGTATTGGTCAAGTTAATATCGTTGCGAGTGTTATTTTTTCAGGTATGTCTGGTTCTGCAGTTGCAGATGCGGCTGGACTTGGACAGATAGAACACAAAGCGATGGTTGACCAAGGTTATGATCCTGCTGACTCAGCAACTCTGGTTGCAGCTTCTTCCGTTATAGGGCCTGTTATACCTCCTAGTATTCCTTTTGTTTTATATGGATCCATTACTAGCGTATCTGTAGCTCGTTTATTCTTGGCGGGTTTTATTCCAGGCCTGTTGATGGCGATCGGCATGATGATTGCGTTGGGTATTTTAGCTAAACGCAGAAATTATCCTCGCGCCGAACATAAGGCTCCTTTTAAAGAACGCCTTGCTTCATTCAATGGTGCCTTTTGGCCTTTGATGGCACCTGTCATCATTGTTGGTGGGATTATGAGTGGTTTTTTTACGCCGACAGAAGCTTCAGTTGTTGTATGTGTTTATGCTGCTTTACTTGGTTTTTATTATAAAGATTTAAAACTAAAAGCAATACCAGGGATCGTTTATAAATCAATTACTCAATCGGTTAGCCTGTTATTTATTATTTCATCGGCAAATTTTTTCGGATGGTTAATTATCCATCAAAAAATTCCAGATAGTGTCATAGAAACACTAGTTGGTTACGGTGCAACGCAGTCAATTGTAATGTGGATTGTTATCGGTGTTGTATTAACCATGGGGCTATTTTTGGAAGGAAATGCGATCTTCTTGATCACGCTTCCATTGTTTATGCCGATAGCAACAATGTTTGATATAGACCTAGTTAACTTCGGTGTTGTAATGGTCTTATTGATCATGATTGGGAATTTAACGCCACCTGTGGGAATGTGTTTATTTGCCGTGGATAGCTTCGCAAAAGTAGGGATGCCTGCGTTAGCTAAACGGGTGTGGCCATATTTATTAATGATATTTTTAATTACAGTATTAATTGCATTTGTACCAAGTATTTCGCTGTTTTTACCTAATCTTATCATGGGAGAAATGTAATGATTAACTTAATAAAAACAGTTGATATCTGGGTTCAACGCATTCTTCGCTATATTGCGATGACTATGTTTACGGTACTCGCTGTTTTGTTGATTGCTAATATAGGGTTACGTTTGATCAACGATTTTGTTCAGTTTTTAATTGAGCATGGGATGGAAGGAGTCGCCAACGTAATTCAAAGTATAGTTACGATTAACTCTTTTTATTGGTTTGATGAAGTGATCGAGTTAAGTTTTGCTGCACTGGTATTTTATGGTGCTGCCGCACTGTGGTGTGCAAAACTGCACTTTTCTGTGGGTGATTGGATAAGTCCTAGAATCAAAAATGTTCGCTTGAAACACTTCTATACCTTATTGATCTTGTTAATTTCTGCCACTTTTATGGCAATATTGTTTTGGTATTCCCTGAAATTAACTTTAAAAACAAATCAAGTAACCACAGCATTTCAGATAAAGCAGTGGATACTTTATTCGTGTATACCAATTTCTTCAGCAATTATGCTCACTTACTCAATCGCTGACGTTATTATTGCCGCTAAAAGGTGGGTAAAAGGAACGGTTGAAGAAGCATAACTGTTTGTATCGCTATTTATGAATTAGTTCTGTATATGTAGAAAATGGCCTCGATTGTGTTTGAGCTATGCCAATTGTAACGAGAATTTAAGTAACAATTTAAGTAACAATTTAAGTAACAATTTAAGCAATAATTTAAACAGCAATTGAAGCCATTTTTCATAAAAGCATCTTATAAACAACAAATTAGTCTATAGCTAGCACTTTTGGGTGTCCTAATAGAACACTCTAAATACAACAACTACTTGTTCCACATTCACTTTCCATCACCGTTTATCTTGTTTATTTCTCGTTAACAATTACATCAACTTTATCACGGTAGTTTTCTTCATTAAGCGGGTACTTATTACCAAAATAGAGAGTGGTTTGTCCTTTTTTATGTGCTGTTAGCTTACAAACTTCACCGCCAAATATAATCCCCGGTTCCCGAAATGGAACTAAACTTCTAGATGCTTCACAACTTATACTGGCAACGTCTGGAGAAGACGACATTATCCAAGGGTAATATCCCCACCTGCCTGGAAATCCATCACCAATTGCTAGTACTTCTTTAACATCGCCCTGGTGTAACTTTATAACCCAAATGCCATTATCATTTTCAACTAAGTCTGTATAACTGTGTCTTTCTCCTGCACAGCCTTGCAGTAAAAAGGAGATAACAAATACGTAAATTAACTGTTTCATAAACTATCCTTGTTATGTTTTGATTATATTAAGAATGATTTAATACAAAAAGCTTAGCCTGATATTACATACTGCCAAGCAGTAAGTGTGTTACATGGCTCTAATCTAAACAGATTAAATCGATATTTATCAGATGGAATAAGTTGGGCCTAACTGAATTCAATTTTATAGTTAACCACACACATTATTAACCACAAACAGTATTAACTTTAAATGTCACTCAGTTAAAATATTATTTATCACTTTTAATATTCGCGTCATTTTTCAAATATCAGTCTAAAATGACAATCTTCATATTCTCTACAAATTTTCTGCACATTTTATCTTTATAGTTTAGTTATTCAAACCAAGTGGCATTCAAAGCAGAGTCAGCATATGGAATACATGAACAACACATAAGGGTAATACCACAACAATTCAAATTGTTAGAGTTTTTGTGCTTTATAAGCTAGGAGAATAATATGAAAAATAAAATAATGGGATTACTAAGTGCATTATTTGCTTTTAACTTTGCAGTCGCAGCGCCTGTTGTCGCAAACGAACAACGCAATGATAGTAAAAATCATAAAGGACAAAATATTCAAAGAATTGAACATAAACGAGAACAGGTTAATAATGTAATTTATCGTGGCGGTCACCAAAATATTAACCACCATCTCAACAACAGTAATTATAAAAAACCGCATCACAACAATAACCAGCAGCATGCAAAACTAAAGACGCAACATAAACCAGTCGTCAGCTTTATTGAAATTAATACAAGCTATATACCATTGTTGTCTATTATTGTTTCAAAGAATAATATTATTAAACGTCAAAATCATAGTGTTCAGCACCATAAAAACAGACATAAACAACAAAAAATTAACCAACATAAGAGAAAACAGGATGCCCATTACGGATCTGTCAATTATATATCATTTGACCTGCGCAGATAGTTGGTTATTATCAAGTTTTAATTACCTTTACGCTCAATGAGCATTAAAAGTTATTGATCATTAAAGCGCATTACAAATGTGAATAGAAAAGCTATAAAGTTTACTGTCTGGTTAGTTTTTAACAACGGAGGCTGGTTTATGGAAGAACCTAATAAGTACAATAGGGCAGTTATATTAAGTATTTTATTATTAGTGATTGGTGAAGCTTTATTTTATATAGGCGTAAATTTCACATTACCTGATAGTACTGCACGTTACGCGTACGTTGCTTCCGGAATATTAACTGTACCCTTATCTTTATTCTGGGCTGTTTTTGCTTTTATCAATGCGAAAACTAAGAACACTAAACGCTTATCATTGATCGCAATAGCTTTGTCTGGAACGATTCTATTGATTGGTTTATTGAAAATAATTTAATCTTATTAGAAAAACAATTAAAATATTTTGTCATCAAAGCTAGTAAATTGTGCTTGATATATTTATTAACTACTCTTGATATTGAAGTAAACATCGCTTTATTTAAGACCTGTGTTGATGCTTATTTTACAAACTACCCTGTGAGTCATCAACTCGAAAATCCTGTAAGAAATTTAACCTCAATTGTTAAAGAATATTAGGGCAACGTTTGATGACTATTTCTACTGCGTTTTCGCTTATTTATGGGAATAACCAAACGTCATAAGCTTAGCCTTGTATATAAAGCCAGCAACTCGTTGCAAAAAAAACTTGAAACTTGAAACATGAACAGCCCCTAATAAAAATGAACAAATCTTAGTTATATTTGTCACAGGGTTAACATAAATCAATGATGGTTATTTATCAGGTTCTAAATACTTCTGCACTTGTCATTGGTGTTACAATGAAAGATCAAAATCCAATTTTATCCATGACCAATACTATAAAACTCTAATATCAATAATAACTAAATAGAGTCATTTATGATGTTAATTACTTAAACAGAAATAGGTATAAAAATTAAAATATCGATAATAGCTTCGCTTGCAACATTAATTTTATTAACAGGATGTACATTAAGAGGCCCTTCAATAACAGTATCTGGCCCAGAAGTTATTGTTGATGATAGCTCAAAGGGGAAAGCTTCGGAGAAGAATAAAGGTTCTTTTTGTCCTCCAGGACAAGCCAAAAAAGGTAATTGCTAATAGATAATCGATTTAAAGATTAAATTCGAAAACGGGGGAGAAAATCTAACCTGTTTTTCTTATTTCCTTATGCCTATCCTTACATTGATATTAAGTCGCGTCTTACACTTAGTCGTTTATTCAATTATAGAAAGTATTTATGCCAAGCATAAAGTATCAAAACTTATGGCACAAATGTTAGCTGAGTCTGTGAATGTTTTTATTTTAAAGTTATTTGAAGTGAAAACCTATTAAATTAGATAATAGTAGAGGGAACTATTGTTAATAGTATGTTTAAGAGCTATTTATACCTCATAAATTAACTGAAAAATCTACTTTTTCACAACTTGATCGCGAAGGCTATACAACAAACAGGTGCAATCTAAAACTAAACGACACTGTCAAATCCCTAACATGTCGCTTAGTGTTGGAGTTATTTTACCAATGATGTAACAAAGCTTGGTAAATCTTCTGTTTTATAACAAGCATCGTGTTTATCAACATCGCTTCTGTTAACTAAAATGGTGCGCATACCTAAGGATTTTGCAGTAGTAATATTTGCAACTTGATCATCGTAAAAGGCTGCTTCATTGGCTTTGAAACCAAAGTGTTTACAAATAGTATTAAATGCATGCGGATCAGGCTTCATTTTATAACCAGTTAGCTCCACACTAAAAATTCCATCGAAACAGTCATACAAATCAATATGTTTTAAAACTCTTGTTGCATAAGATAATGGGGAGTTAGTAAATACATAGCGTGATTTTTTAAAGGCATGTAACGCATCTTTGAGCTTTGTTGCCTTTGCTACTTTATCCAAGTTTACTTGATGCGAGAACTCAGAAAATTTGTTCAGGTCGACTTTAGGGTAATGTAATTGAATTCCACGTATTGTTCCGCCATATTGTTGATAATAAAAATCACATAACGTATTAGACTCTTCAAGAGAAATACCTAACGCATCACTGATAAAATGACGCATTCTAGGTGCGATTTGCTCCAAAATACCGTTTTCAGGAGCATACAAGGTATTATCAAGGTCAAACAGATGGACATCTCGCTCTAATAATGGGGTCAAATTGGTACCTTTTTATTTATCTATAAATGGGGATACTATCACTATTTTTTAAAAGCAAAATGTAGTGCGATTAGCATCGTCGTTACGTGAAATAACCACTGCTGCTTGAGTTTGAAATGCTACAGTAACAAGCTATTTTCTTATGTAGCTGCTTTTAAATGTATTTTTTGATTGTCTTGCTTAGGTTTTCATATGGGTGATAACTAAGTAGATATATACGCAACTTATTAGCGAGTATTTAAATAATGCTGCTCTTATTGGGTCATTAAGAGCAACGCAACTTATTTAGGTAGTAGCTAGGTAGCTATGGTCGTACGTATTTATGTAGCTGTTTAGCTATGTTTAAGATTTAGCTGTTCATGTTACTGAGTTAAAGAATGCTATCAGATAAGAGCGAATGAGTTAATGTAAAAACTCGCAAATTAAGCCGCTATTTGATAACACTCTTTACCAGTATGTTTACCTTTACGGCTAAATGAACCTTTTCCCTTTTTCGCTTTTTCTACTCGCATGCTAAATACTTTACTTGTTACTAACGCACCCATTGCAGAATGATTGATAGTGCCTCGACCTAAGTCTGTTGATTTTTGAGCTGTCACTTTTTCTACAACAACCTTAGTCATTTTATTCTTTTTACCCATGATTTTGTCTCCTATGTAGGTGATCGCAGTCTATCATTGAAAATAAAATTTAATAGCTATTATTAACATTTTTTTAAAGATTGTTTATCTTATTAATTGCCTCTATTTCTTTAATCATTCATGGCGTCCATTAAGTCCTATTTGCTTTCTTGAAGAATAAAACAGCAACACCGTATCACCAAAACCATACCTAAGATCATACCTAAGATCATAGTTAAAATGATAGGTTCATCGAGTAAATACAAGGCTAATATAATCGTAAAAATAGGGCATAGTGCACCTATGATAAGGTTTCGCGTCGTGTCAATCCGGTTAATTATTTCTGACATCATAACGCTCAGGGTGGATTAAACAGACTATCTAGTTTGGCTAGTAACTTAAATAGCTTCAATAACCGCAACAAGTTAAAAAACATAAGTTAAAATATTTATGTTTTTTAACTTGTTTTGTTACATTCCAATAAAGTGTTCACTTAATGCTTTAACGTTGTACCGAGCTTAAAATATGGCTTTTAAACAGGCCGATTTTGGTTTAAGTTTAGGGCTATTGAATACTAGAACATAAGTACTTTATTTTTCATCGTATGCTTTTCAGCTCAATGTAATGGTGAGTTTAAATTCACTATCGTTGCAATACTGCGTCATGTAATAAATAGGAAGCGAATCAGACTATGTCAAACTACGACCAACTTACCGCTCATTATCAAACAATCAATCACTTCAATCATGCACAATCTATGTTGGGTTGGGATGCAGCCGCTAATATGCCATCGGGTGGCAATGATGCGCGCTCTAAAGCCATGGCTGAATTATCTGTGCATGTGCATCGTTTATCGACACAAGCTCAACTTGGAGAGTGGTTTGACAAAGCACAACAAGAATCCTTAAGCACCGAGCAACAATCAAGTTTACGTGAAATGAAGCGTCAATGGCAGCAAGCGACCATCGTGCCAGAAGGCTTAGTACAAGCACAATCTATCGCGGGTTCTAAATGTGAACATGCGTGGCGTTCACAACGACAAGAAAATGACTGGATAGGCTTTGAAAAAAATTGGAAAGAGGTCGTTAAGCTGTCTCGTGAAGAAGCACAAATCCGCGGTGAAGCGTTGGGGTTAACGCCCTACGATGCGATGTTAGATAAGTTCGAACCTGGTACAACAACTGCGTCTCTTGATACTTTATTTTCAGATGTAAAAACATGGTTACCAGCGTTAATTGAAAAAGCCTTACATAAGCAACAATCAGAAACGATTATTATGCCATCAGGCACTTTTTCAGTCGCCAATCAAAAAGCGCTTGGTTTAGAAACCATGAAGTTGTTGAAATTCGATTTCGACCATGGTCGCTTAGATCAAAGTGTGCACCCGTTTTGTGGTGGTGTACCGTCGGATGTTCGTATTACTACGCGCTATGACGAAAAAGACTTTGTGCAAGCTTTGATGGGAATAGTTCACGAAACAGGGCATGCACGTTACGAACAAGGTTTGCCACCTGCATTTTCTGGATTACCCGTTGGCGAAGCTCGCTCGATGGGCGTTCATGAATCACAGTCATTGTTCTTTGAAATGCAGATTGGACGTAGCAAACCCTTTATTTCTCATCTATCTCGCTTATCAGCAGATGCATTTAATGCACATAATGATCCGGTATTTGATGAACAAAACCTTTACAAAATTTATACGCAAGTTAAAAAAGGTTACATTCGCGTAGATGCAGATGAACTTACGTATCCAGCGCATGTGATCATGCGTTATGAAATTGAGCGTGACTTAATCAATGGCGTTATCGAACACACAGATGTACCTGCACTGTGGGATGAAAAAATGAAAGCTAGCCTTGGTTTATCAACTGAAGGTAATTATAAAAATGGCTGTATGCAAGATATTCACTGGACCGATGGCGCATTTGGTTATTTTCCTTCCTACACATTAGGTGCAATGTACGCGGCACAATACAAAGCGACCATGCAACAAACAGTCGGTATAGATGCGGCTATCCAAAGTGGTGACCTAAGTCCAATCTTCAAATGGTTAAGTGATAACATCTGGTCACAAGCCTCCCTTCACACTACCGATCAGTTGATTAAACGTGCAACAGGCGAAACACTCAACGCCGCACACTTTAGAAAACACTTGGAAACTCGCTACCTATAATCTTAGGTAGATTTTGATCTTAAGTAGATAAGCAGATAAATCAAGGCTAGGCAGACTTCTGTCTAGCTTTTCATACTTACCTATAGAAAATATCTATTTAGAGCTAAAAGCTTGTTATTTAAAGTTAATGCAAGAATGATAGTCAAAGCTTTAAACGCGCATAATAACGATAAATATGTGTAATAATAACTTCACATATAGTTAGCAATCTTGTTGTATTATCTAAAACTTCTGTTATCTTAAATTTATCTAATAAACATCATTTTAAAAGGTAATTATATGGTATCTATGATGTTATCTCGTACTATATTAACTTTTTCTTTATTTTCTCTATTTTGTTTTTCAACGTTAGCCAACACTACTTTTATTGGCACAGTAAAAACAGTGCAAGGAAAAGTAATCATTCAAGAAAGCTCAACAAAATTTGATGCTAAATTAAATGATAAAATTTACGAAGGGTATGTAATAGAGACTGAAAAGAACGGTAATATTGGACTTGTGTTCATTGATGGAACTCAACTGTCAATTGGCCCTAGTTCTCAGGTGATTATCAATCGTTATCTCTTTTCACCTAAAGAAAAAAGTTACGCTTTTGATGTCATGCTCAATAATGGTTCGGCTATTTATACATCAGGCAAACTAGGCGCGTTATCTCCAGAGTCAATTAAAGTACAAACACCTGAAGCTACTATTGGTGTTCGCGGAACAAAATTCTTAGTGGAGGTAGATTAACGCTATGGAACTATTTCTAATCATTTCAGTTGTATTTGTAGTGTTGTTGAATATCCCAACAACCACTAAAGTCACTTTATTGCCCGATGAAAAAGAAAACAGCCAAATTACCGTCTTTAATGAGTCAGGTACCCAGGTTGTAGATAAACCCGGGGATGCTGTAGCGGTAGCTTCACAATCGGCTCGTCCTACAGCACCTAAAGCTGTTGACCTTGAAAAAATAACATTACAGCATGCCTCTTTATTTGCAATACAACCCCAAAAATCTGAGACCTTCTTGCTTTATTTTGAAAACAATGGCGCTGATTTACTCAGTGAATCGAAGTTATTAATCGACAAAATTATAGCAACGGCTAATGACCGAAGCTCGCCGATTATCAATATTATTGGTCATTCTGATGCTGCTGGTAGTAGTGAATATAATTTAGCGCTTTCCTTGAAAAGAGCCACTGCTGTAGCAAACTTATTACAATCAGAGAATATCAAAGATGTTGAATACAGAATTGATTCCCATGGAGAAAACGACCCGCTAGTTAAATCAGGAAAAGAGATAGAGCCTAAAAATAGATGCGTTGAAGTAGAAATATGGTAATGGAACTTAAACAATGAAGATATTCTCTTTGTCTTATTTTAAAGAGTTATCAAAATTCTTACCATTATTAATGGGCTTTCTGATTTCTTTTTCATTTGCTTACTATGCAATCACAACCTCTCTCAATGAAAGAACAATCGATTGGAAAGTTTACGATTTATACAATCGTTATTACCCTCAAACAACCGCCGTAAAAAACATTATTATTATTGATGTTGATGATCAAAGTTTAGAAGCTCTAGGGCAGTGGCCATGGCCCCGGTACCGACTAGCTGAAGCATTACGTTTGATCCTTGATGGAAGACCATCTGCTGTCTTAGTTGATATATTACTTGCAGAAAAAGATCGTTCATCATTAGTTAATATCGAGGATTTATTTGCCACTGAGTTTGGCATACAACTCAATTTAAAAGAGATTCCGGAAGCGTTAAAAGATAACGATGTGTACTTTGCAAAGGTTATTAAAAATACTCCTGTAATCCTTCCATCAGTGTTAACACAACATAAAGTTTACAAAGAAGCGCTTTGTTATGACCGTTTCTTTAAACAAGAAAATCATAATCAGCACAACTATTACAAAAAGCTTAATGGCGACAAAAAACTTAACCTGGACAAAGCACAATACCAAGGGATTATTTGTCCATTAAATTCCTTTTCTGAAAATAGTGCTGGGATAGGTTTCATCAATGCAACGATAGACGCAGATGGCTTATTGAGACGTACATCAATTATAAAACAATACAAAGATAAACTATTACCGAGTTTATCTTTGGCGGGGTTAATGGTGCTTTTGGGGGCTGACTTTGAAATTGATCATGATAGCCTAGGCAATGTGGTTAAATTAAATAACTATCAAATTCCCGTTGATAACGAGGGTAATGCGCTGATCAACTTTAGGGGAAAAGGGCGACACTATCAGACTATTCCAATTTTAAAGTTACTCAGCGGGACAATCCCTTCACAATACTTCATGGGCAAAGTTGTTTTATTAGGTGCAACAGCATCAGCCTTGAATGATATTGTTAACACTCATTTAGACCCTGTTTTTCCTAATATCGAATCGCATGCAACGTTAATAGATAATGTGTTAAATAATGATGTTTTGAGAATACCAATTTGGTTTGAACTACTTGAAATGATGATCATCTTTGTATTTGGCACTTTACTTTCCATATTGATTTTTAAAAAAGGTGCCTCATTTTATAACTTTTTCATTATTTCATTACTTAGCTTTTTAATCATTTCACCAGCGATTTTACTGTATAACTTTCAGATATATTTTTCTCCATTCCTATCCGTTGTTAGCTTACTAACCGTTTATATTGTGGTTAGTGCTTTAAAATATTATACAACTGAAAAACATTTAGTATCTGTGCTTAATTCAATTTCTAAAGCAAATCTATCGATTATAGATAGCATGGCAACGGTCGCTGAATTACGAGATTCTGAAACTGGCGGGCATATAATTAGAACAAGATTATATGTTAAAGCCCTTATCGAGCACCTACAAACAAAACAACAATACAAAGATCAAATTAACGATGACTACATTAAATTTTTATGTGCAGCAGCGCCTCTGCATGATATTGGAAAAGTTGGAATTCCAGATCATATTCTACTTAAACCAGGAAAATTAACAGAAGATGAGTTTGTTATTATGCGCACTCACGCTGCATTGGGTGGTGATATCCTAAGGCAAACAATACAAAAAGTGGGTCCTAATCCATACCTAAAAATAGCAATTGAAATTGCAAATTATCATCATGAAAAGTGGGATGGTAAAGGTTACCCGTTAGGGTTGAAAGGTGAAGCGATACCTCTTTCAGCAAGAGTGATGGCAATAGCAGATGTTTTTGATGCGTTAATTAATAAGCGAATATATAAAAAGGCGGTAAGTCTTGATGATACATTTGACTATATTAAACAGGGGGCTGGTACCCACTTTGATCCTAATGTTGTCGAAGCATTTTTTGAAATAAAAAAAGATTTACTTTATATCGCAAAAACTATCGATGATTAATTCAACGTATTTATTGTTCTCGTAGCTTCCATTCACTCTACTCCCATTAACTTAGCTTTTAACTGTCTAAACGTTAGTCAAAAGTTAATACAATTATGTTCAGTTTTTGACCTTTTTCTACATCGCTAATAAAATAAAAAAACTTGATTGCATATTTTTATCTGCTTCAACTTCCCATTTTCCAAACTTCCTGAAACTATTTTTATCACCATATATGCACACGGCTTATTGTTAATGATTCTTATTCATTTATTGAGCTTAAAACTAGATTTAAATTATTCAATGACTTACAATGCGATTGATTATCATTAAGTTTACTTTGAATGTAAAAATATAGGGAAGGTATTATCAGTATGGACAAAAGATTAAAGCACGTTTTTATATTGGGTACAGCGGTTGCACTAACCACGGCTTGTGACGATAACTCTATTGAAAAAGTCGAAGTGCTAGCCCCTATTTCCTTAGGGCAGTTAGAAGTGCCTGTTTCAGGTCTAAAATATGAAACTGAAACTATATCAGGAACAACCGATGAAACCGGCTCATTTGAATATCGAAATGGAGAGACGATCACCTTTAGCTTAGGGCAATATAGCCTTAATGAAGTTGAGACAAGTGCCAATATTAAACTAGCTTCACTCGTCGGTGAGCAAAGATACCAAGAAACACAAAGTGTTAAATTATTAAAAGCAATGATCGCACTTGATGAAGACAACGATGTATACAATGGATTGGCTTTAGATATCTCGGATCTCAACGAAACAAGCACAACGTTTGCAGATATTACTGACGGTGAATATTCAGATATTATCGATACGCTAGGCGATGCTAAAGTTTATGCATATCTAAAATGGATGAATTTTGATCGTAATATCATCTTATCAGCCGGTAACCATCACACACTCGGTTTATCTCCAGCAGGCAAACCTTTCAGCTTTGGTGAAAACTATGCTGGGATTGTTTATGCCGAATCTCCAAGTCGATATTGCGGTAGTGAATTACGTCTCAAGTTAGGTCGTGAATCTGATATGGATTTAGAGCCAGGTACTGAACTAAATGAAGAGGGTAAAGACACCTTAACCGACGCTGAGAATGAATGTTATATCGAAGGCAATATTACGCGCCAATACGGGCTCTATAATGCCGACTCAGGTTGGATGTCATTAAGTGATCAATCATTAGATTTTAAAAGTGTTTCAACAGACCAAGTAGATGGTGCGCTAGTAACAGCCGAGGGTAGATTGTTTGTTTTCGGCCCCAATTTTAGTGGTGAACTAGGAACAGGCAACGAAAACCCTGTCACTACTCCTGTTGAAGTAACATTACCAAATGGAGAACTAGCTGTTTATGCAACATCGGGAAGTAATAGTAGCTTTGTGGTAACACGTTCTGGCAAGCTCTATTCAGCGGGAGATAATGGCAATTTGCAACTAGGACGACTTGATGACTCTTCTGATGATCAAAGTACTTTTGGTTTAGTGCTTATACCGGAAGATGAAGTGGTAGTTGATGTAGCAATACGTGATATCCATGTTTATGCGTTGACAGATAAAGGCGATGTATACTCTTGGGGTAATAACTCTAGTGGTGGTGAACTGGGAGACGGGTCTACTAGTGTTGACCGACCTACTCCTTTAAAAATTCTTGAAGGGAAAGATATTGTTGCTATTGAAGCAGGTGCTGACTTTGGCCTTGCCGTTAATAATGTGGGTATCGTTTATGGTTGGGGCAATAATAGCTATGGTGCTTTAGCGCAAGGTACGCCGACAAGTACAGGCTTTGTCTATAAAGTCTCGGATATTGCAAATATTTTGATACCCGAAGTCATCACTAATTTATCTACAGGATCAGCAACTATGGGTGATGATCGACTGATCAGTTTTCAAGGTGGCAGTCGTAATGCACAGGCTTTAAGTTTGAACGGTGACATTTATTCTTGGGGTGATATGGGAACGGGTTATATGGCGAATGGCTACGAAACTGATGTTAGTGGTATTGAACGCCAACTTGCAATTGAACCGGTTAAAGTAGCTGCTTTAGACGAGCTCTTTATTACCTCTTTTAGTGCCAATACTTCAAGTCACTTTGCTGTCACAGATCAGAATGTTGTTTATGCTTGGGGGTCGACCAGCGATGGCAGATTATCAGCTTCGCAGGATGTATGTGCGGCAACTAACGCGACATTATATGGTGAAGAAGCTTCTCCTTCGGTTTGTTACACTCCCGTTGAAGTCACAGTGACACCAAGTGTAAATTGATTCTTATTTTGTAGTATTAGTTTGTAGTATTAGATTATGTTGTTGTTTTCTAATATTATTTTGTATCTATATTTCATAGCTACATTTCAATAAGTTCCCACGGATCTTTCTTGGATCACCGTGGGAACTTGTGTTTAGTTTTTACTGAGTTGATAAATATTTCTGCGCGCAAATCAAGTTGTTCTACAGGAAAGCGCATCAATCATAATCAATAATGAATAATTAACAAGCAACAAACATTATTCCGCAGTTGCTTTTGCTAATTCAATGTAGATTTGACGTAACTTATTGGCAACTTGGCCAGGAGCTCCTGTCCCAATTGTTCTTCCATCAATTTCAACAACAGGCCAAACAAAAGTCGTAGCCGAACTCACAAAGGCTTCACTTGCTTGGTATGTTTCTGCAACGGTGAAAAGACGTTCTTCAATAGTAATTTTCTCTTTCTTTGCAAGCTCTAATAAAGCTTTACGCGTTATGCCGTGCAAAATATCATTACTTAATGGACGAGTTACCAATACACCTTCTTGAGTAACGATATAGGCATTGTTTGAACTACCTTCGGTTATATAACCATCTTCAACAAGCCATGCGTCGTCAACTTTTGCATCGATAGCTGCTTGTTTTGCCATACACGGTGCAAGTAGACCAACGGTTTTAATATCACGACGTTTCCAGCGAATATCTTCGATGGTGATCACTTTCATACCTTTAACCGCTTTTGGCGTATCAAGTAATGAGCGCGCTTGCGTGAATAAAACTAACGTTGGCTTAATACCCGAAGGGTAACCAAAGTCGCGGTCACCTGCAGAGCCTCGGCTTACTTGCAGATAAATACCACCTTCATTGAGATTGTTTTTTTCAATTAAACTTTTTTGAATTGTCGTTATTTCTTCAGTAGTAACGGGTAATGAAATTTGTAACTCGTTACATGAACGTTGTAAACGAACCATGTGACCCTCGTTTTCAACTAACTTACCATCAAGGACTGCAGTCACTTCATAAACTGCATCGCCAAATAAAAAACCACGATCGAAAATAGAAACTTTTGCTTCACTTTCGTTAATAAATTGACCATCTAAGTAGACGATACGTTCCATAATTTATACCTCGTTAGGTAACAACAGTTTTATTATTACTCTTGTTATAAAATAGTTACTGTTGCCACAAAATAATGACTCTTTTTATAAAGCTATTAGTATTGTCATAAAAAAAAGTGGGCGTTTACCCCCACAGCTCAGCATCACAAACGTGCATTAAACTTTCGGTGAAAGTAAAAGGCGACTCCCTATCTTCAGCTAGTAGCAAAGGCCCATCTAAATCGACAACATCAACACCTTGTGCAATAACAAATGCAGGTGCCATCGCTAAAGAAGTGGCAAGCATACAACCAACCATTATCTGTAGATTTGCTTGTTGCGCTGCTTTTTTAAGTTCGAGTGCTTCAGTTAAACCACCGGTTTTATCCAGTTTTATATTAATCATGTCATAACGACCGATTATTTTTGGCAAGCTGGTTCTGTCGTGGCAAGATTCATCGGCGCATAGCGTGATGGGTCTTGGTAGATGTTCCAATGCAGCATCATTATCAGCAGGGAAAGGTTGCTCAATCATTTCAACACCGAGTTTGACCAATTCTGGAACGATTTCTAAATACAAAGCTTCATCCCAACCTTCATTGGCATCTACAACAATACGTGCCTTTGGTGAACCTTCGCGAACCGCCGTTACTCGTGCAATATCACCTTCGCCCGCCAATTTAAGTTTCAATAGTGGACGATGCGCATTGTCGATTGCAGCTTTTTTCATGCGCTCTGGTGTATCAAGAGAAAGAGTAAAAGCAGTGGTCAATGATATTGGTTGCGCAACGGGTATACGCTCCCAAATACGTTGCCCTTGTTGTTTACAGGCTAGATCCCAATAAGCACAATCTAAAGCATTACGAGCAGCACCTGCTGGTAATAAAGATTGCATCTGCTCGCGGGTTAAACCAGATTCAATCTTAGCGACCAAGGTTTCAAGTTCAGCGAGTACCGATTCAATAGACTCACCATAGCGCGCGTAGGGAACACATTCCCCACGACCGATATATTCACCTTGCTGTAATTCAACGACAACTACGTTGGCATGGGTTCGACTACCTCGTGATATCGTAAAAGTACCGCGAATAAGGAAGCTCTCGCTAACAAGTTTAACCTTCATATTAAGACCCCTAAATAGCTTTCAGTTTTTCTACAATACGTGAAACACCTTCACGGAAAGGATCAACTGCTGGTAAATCAAATTTAGCTTCAATGTCTGTTAAATACTTTTCAGCTTCAGCTTCTGATAAATTGGATGTGTTAACAGAGATACCAACAAATTTCACATTCGGGTTGGTAAGTCGAGCAAAAGACAAATTAAGATCCATACAGGTTTTTAAATCTGGTAATGGATACGTCGGTAAACCGCGCATATGTTCACGCGTAGGTTCGTGACATAAAATCAATGCATCAGCTTGTGAACCGTGGATCAAACCTGCTGTAACACCTGAGAATGAAGCATGAAATAAAGAACCTTGACCTTCAATAACATCCCAATGATCCTCCGTATTATCTGGTGCAATAGTTTCTACCGCGCCAGAAATAAAATCAGCAACTACTGCATCAATACTCACGCCAGAGCCACTAATAAGAATACCCGTTTGTCCAGTTGCTCTAAAACTTGCATTCATATTTTGTGCAAGCATCTCTTTTTCAAGTGCTAAAGCGGTATACATTTTACCCACTGAACAGTCAGTGCCAACTTGAAGAACGCGTTTACCAGTGCGTTTTAAACCACTTGCCACAGGGAATGTTTGTGTAGGAAAGCGCACATCAAACAATTCACGTCCTAAGCTGTCTGCTAATGTTTTAAGTTCAGGAATATCATTCAATTTATTGTGCAGGCCTGCTGCAAGGTCAAAACCCGCTTCAAGTGCTTGCGTTAGAATAGATATCCATTGATCAGAGATAATACCGCCACGGTTAGCAACGCCAATCACTAAGGTTTTAACGCCCGCTGTTTTTGCTTGTGCAATATCCATATCAGTTAAACCACAATCAGCAACACATGATTCCATGCGAAATTGACCAGCACAATACTCTGGATGCCATTGGCTAATACCCTGAGCAACTTTTGCTGCAAGAGGATCTTGTGCATCACCTAAAAATAATAAATAAGGTTTTTTAATTTCCATTTTTCTGATTCCTATTAGTAGTAAAACTAACCTCATTGGTTAACGTTTAGTTGCTCATTGAAATGACTAAATACGGAACTTATCATCAGTCAGTTAAATTTAATACAGCACCTTTTGTGCCAAAAATAAATATTAGTTAACTTATCCTCTATAAAAATAAATGTGAATTTTTTGTAGATAAATCAACTGAATAAATACAACAGAACAAAAAACTGTTATGCATAAATATAATTACTTCGGTAGTTTTTAATTTCGTTTTGTTCGACATTTTTAGTGTTTTATACTGAAGCGTATTTTTACTATCTGTAGCTTCAAAAAGGTAAGATGGTTTATTATTTGAATCTAAGTTATTGTTTATTAATTTGAATAATTTTTAAAAAAGTGATGGCGCGCACCATTTTGGATCTTCAATTTAATTTTAGTGCTGTTTTGGTGCGTTAGCGCAGTGTGTAATGTTTTGAGATATTGATACTTTTAAGACGACTTTACTTACGGAGTTTAGTGCTGCGTTTAGTATTTTCATCTAAAGCATCCATCTAGTTTATAAAGCATATGTGATAATGTTTACGGCAATAGCCCCGTCGTTAAAAAATATCCAGATTCTTTAGTCGAAACATAACGAGTCCAAATCATTGGAAGTAGGGGATAAGAGAAAATAGGATTTATAAATGTTACAAAATTATACTTACCGAGTTAATGCCGTTTTATCGAGTGTAACGGCATTACGCTGGCTTTTAATGGTGGCGACTTTGTTCTTTTTACTCGGTTTGTTTCTCCCGATGATCACTATTTCTAAGTTTATGGTGATAAACAACTCCATTTCCATTATCTCTGGTTTGGCCGAGCTTATTAATGAGGGACAAATATTAATTTTCATGATCGTTGGAATTTTCAGTGTGGTATTGCCCATCTTTAAAATTGGATTTTTGTTTTTGTTATTACAATCAACCATAACCACCACCAAACAATACAAAAAATTACTTTATCTGATGCACGAGTATGGAAGGTGGACGATGTTGGATGTGATGGTGGTTGCCATGCTGATTGTCACTGTAAAACTAGGTGTTATTGCCAGTATTCAAGTGCATGCTGGCCTTTATTTATTCGGCCTTGCTGTATTGTTGTTAATGTTTATCACCAGTAAAGTGTCTAAATTAGAAATAACTGAATTAAAGGTTGCTGACATTAAAAATAACTCCAATAAAAGAAAGCTTAAATAGAAACAAAGCAAGTAAAAATAATTTATTAAAAGATAACTCATACAAAGGATAAGGATAAAAATGAAAATAATTAGTGGTGAAGAAGTGCAACAAGTCTTATCTTTTGAGCGTCTTATTCCTGCTCTGAAAGATGCCTTTAGTGCCGATTTTGGAATGCCTCAACGACAAATTTATCCATTGCCCGGTGGTAGCGAAGCAAAGCACGATACTTTTGCTGTATTGCCCGCATGGACACAGGATGTACTTGGCGTTAAATCTTTTACTCACTATCCACAAAATCCAGAAAAAGGGCGCTTAACGGTTTCTGCACAGGTATTACTCTTTTCTCGAGAAACCGGATCTCCACTAGCCCTTGTAGATGGCACTAGCTTAACCTATTGGCGTACTGCTGCTATTTCCGGTTTGGCAAGTAGTATGATGGCACGTGAGAATGCTAGTTCATTATTATTGTTTGGGACTGGTGAATTAGCACCTTATATGGCATTAGCCCATGCAACGGTGCGTCCTTTAAAAAACATTTATATACAAGGGCGTAGTGAGCAGAAGGTACAAAAAACCATTGATAAAATTAAAGCTGCTCGCCCAGACTTAACGGTATTAGCTTGCGATAAATATGAAGAAGTGATCGGCCATGTTGATATCGTAAGTTGTGCGACAGGTAGCCCAACTCCATTATTTGATAGCGCTTTAATAGCGGCGGGTACGCATATTGATTTAGTGGGCAATCACCATCAAACCTGTCGTGAATGTGATACTGAAACGGTAAAAATGTCTTATGTTATTGCAGATAGTTGCCTTAATGTTTTTCATGAAGCAGGGGAAGTATTAATCCCATTATCTGAAGGTCACATAGAAAAGACACATGTCAAAGGCGAACTTGCACAGCTTTGCACTGGTGATGTTAATGGCAGATTGAATAATAACCAAATAACCTTATTTAAGTCAGTAGGCACAGCACTTGCTGATGTTGCTAGTGCTCATCATGTTTATCAATTATTACAAAAGTAAGTTTGCCTTAGCAAGTGACACCCATTGATGGAGCGATTTAAGTTCGTTCATGGAGTCACTTGCAGGGCGTTATGAGGGTTGGAGGTTACATACCTTCGACTAAATCAATTTGCAATAATTTACGCCAATGTCTGCCTCATTTTACGATCACCAACAGGAATTAAACCGTTTTTTGGTAAAAATTTATTGTGCGATCAAACTCTGGTAAAGGTGTTGTACATAACTCAATACATGACCAATTGCTATTGTTACCATAATCTTTAACTTGCTCAATTAACATTGAACCAACACCAAAATTCCTGAATTCAGGAGAAACATAAAACTCTTGGATCACACCGATTTTACCACCAGCATATAATGCATATGTTTCTGTCATAGTAACGACAGCAATTGGATTATTTTCATAGAGACCAATAATTGCTGAATAGTGGCCATCAGTAATTAATTCGCTACACCGTTGAGTGGTTTCATTGAGATCAATATCAAAATGCTGTGCTTTTGTTAACTCACATATAATAGTTGTAAGTTTTACAACTATTATATGTGAAATCATTTGATAGTGTTCTCCAGATTAGATTAGTCGCCTAACAGGTGGGTATAAAGAATACTATTTATCATTAAAATTTGATATCAAAAAAGTAAGTTAAACAAATGATTCAATGAGTTAAAATTAAACCTAAAATCATGGTCATGCGGATAGACTGAAACATTGTATCTATTCAGCGTAAATACAGAATCACACTTAACTGTGCCTAAAAATAGTTTTGATGAGAGACAAAATAGATTAATAACTTTCTTTCCCTCTTTTAATAAAATGTAATCCGTCATATGCCCGTACGGTTGCTATGAAGCTAATTTAGGTTTAAAATTTAATTGTGACGGAATTTTTCCGTACGTTATTGGAGGTTATTATGGCTACTGCACGTTTAGATATTAGATTAGATGAAGAAATAAAAGTAAAAGCTGAAAAAGCATCTGCTCTTTTAGGTTTAAAAAGTTTGACTGAGTATGTGGTTCGTTTAATGGATGAAGATGCATCAAATGTTATTGCTGAACATGAAATGATGGTTGTAGAAGATAATGTTTTTGATCAATTCGTCGAAGCTTGTGATAAAGCAAATAACCCCAATGCCGCATTATTAGCCGCTGCTGCATTTACAAAAGAAAGCCACATTGAATGAGTTGGTCTAAAACCTTTGAAGAGTTAGATAAGTCAGTTCATGATCGTAACTCATTCGATTGTGGTGAACTTGAGTTAAATGTGTTTATAAAAACACAAGCAGCTAAACACATGCAAGCAGGTATTAGTAGAACAATGGTATTGCCCTCCAACATTCCATTGTTAAATAATAAGTTTCCAATCTGCGCTTTTTATAGTGTTGCTCCAAGCTCAATTTCTAGAGAGTCATTACCCGCTAAACTCGCTAAAAAATTACCTCAGTATCCAATTCCTGTTTTTTTACTGGCTCAATTAGCTGTTCATAATGAATTCCATGGACATGGATTAGGTAAAATCAGTCTCATTAAAGCATTGAAATATTTGTGGGAAGTTAATCATCATATGCGCGCCTATGCGATTGTTGTCGATTGCTTGACTGACTCAGCTCAACACTTTTATATTAAATATGGTTTTGAAGTATTGTGTGAATATCGTGGACGTACACGTTTATTTTTACCAATGAAAACGGTTGAGCAACTATTTAATTAATAATAGATATATACAGAAATTGACATTAACGTGATAATCTATCTATTATAATTTTCTTGGCGAATAAATAAAAAAGCGAACCATTTTATATAAAAGGTTCGCTTTTTTAGTCTATTTAACGATGATTACTAAGTTTGTCTAAGACTTGAACCTAGACAAACCCCAAGTAAAACCATCAAACACTAATCTTCCATATAGCTTTCAATACTTGGGCATGAACAGATTAAGTTTCTGTCACCAAACACGTTATCTACACGGTTTACCGTTGGCCAGTATTTAGCGCCTTTGCTAAATTCAGTTGGGAAACAGGCAACTTCACGTGAGTAAACGTGAGCCCATTCTGTATCCATTAGGTCAACCTGTGTATGCGGTGCATTCACTAGAGGGTTATCCTCTAACGTGAATTCGCCTGACTCTACTTGGCTAATTTCATGACGGATTGCGATCATTGCATCACAGAATCTATCTAACTCAGTTAGGTTTTCAGATTCCGTTGGTTCAATCATTAGCGTACCAGCTACAGGGAATGACATAGTCGGCGCGTGGAAACCGTAATCCATCAAACGCTTAGCAATATCTTCACCTGAAATGCCCGATGTCGCTTCAATCGGACGAATATCGATAATACATTCGTGTGCAACGCGGCCTTCTTTACCAAGGAATAAGACGGGGTAGTGTGGGCGTAGACGCTCCATGACATAGTTGGCATTTAAGATAGCCAGCTTAGTCGCTTCTGTTAAACCTTGTTCACCCATCATCGCAATGTAAGCATACGAGATTGGTAAAATAGATGCTGAACCTAGCTCTGCTGCAGAAACTGCGTAATGTTTGTTATCTGCAGACTCTGTTACTTCGATGTGTCCTGGTAGGAAAGGGATCAAATGCGCTTTAACGCCGATTGGTCCCATACCTGGACCGCCGCCACCGTGTGGAATACAGAATGTTTTATGTAAGTTAAGGTGTGATACATCGGAGCCGATAAAGCCCGGTGTGGTTAAGCCTACTTGTGCATTCATGTTTGCCCCATCAAGGTAAACTTGACCACCAGCTTCATGCACCCATTCACAAACTTCTTGAATAGATTCTTCATAAACACCGTGTGTAGAAGGGTAAGTGATCATGATGCAAGATAAGTTATCACGATGTTTGTCGATTTTTTCTTTTAAATCGGCATGGTCGATATTACCTAACTTGTCACAGCCCACCACGACTACTTTCATTGATACCATTGCCGCAGAGGCAGGGTTTGTACCGTGCGCTGAACTTGGAATTAAACAAACGTTACGGTGTGCATCACCGTTATGTTGGTGATAACGCTGAATGGCGATCAAGCCTGCGTATTCACCTTGTGCGCCTGAGTTAGGTTGTAACGACATACCATCGTAACCAGTTATTTCGCATAACATGGTTGATAGTTTTTCTGCTAACTCTTGGTAACCAAAGCTTTGCTCTGTTGGTGCAAAAGGGTGCATTTGGCCAAACTCAGGCCAAGTCACTGGTAACATTTCAGCGGCAGCATTTAACTTCATGGTGCAGCTACCAAGCGGGATCATACCGTGAGTTAGTGAGTAATCTTTGTTTTCTAGTTTTTTCATGTAACGCATCATTTGCGTTTCACTTTGGTGTGCAGTAAATACTGGATGTGTTAAGTATTTGCTAGTACGACGACAAGATTCTGGTATCGCTGCGAATTCATCTTTTGCGATGTTGTCGCTGAACTCGCTTACTTTAAGTGCTTTACCTGTGATCGCCAATAATAGATCTTCTACGTCTTTTGCTTTTGTTGTTTCATCTAAACTGATGCCCAACTGCACTGGCATATTGTCTGGTGCTGTTTTATCGGGATTAGGGATTTTACGAAGGTTCATGCCTTCAGCAAGAGCTCGATGGTAAATAGCTTTACTGTGTTCATTAGTATTAAGCGTTAAGGTATCAAAGAAAGTTTGGTTGGCTAATTCAACGCCTTCACTCTGTAAACCGGCTGCTAAAATAGCGGTGTAATGATGTACACGGCGACCGATTTTTAGTAGGCCTTCTGGGCCATGATATAACGCATAAAATGCAGCCATGTTGGCTAATAGTGCCTGTGCAGTACAAATGTTGGAAGTGGCTTTTTCACGACGAATATGTTGCTCACGTGTTTGCATAGCCATGCGTAATGCAGGTTTGCCTTTGCTGTCTTTTGATACACCAATAACACGACCTGGCATAGTACGTTTGAATTTATCACGTGTTGCCATGAATCCTGCGTGCGGACCACCAAAACCCATTGGTACACCAAAACGTTGTGCACTACCAATAACAACATCTGCGCCCATTTCACCCGGCGCTTTTAATAGCGTTAATGCTAGTAGGTCTGATGCAACAGCGACTAAGGTCTTTTTAGAATGTGCCTGTGCAATGATGTCTGTTAGGTCAATGACATGACCAGTGGTGTTTGGATATTGTAAAATAGCGCCAAATACATCGTGGTTATCTAATTCTTGGGCCGTACCGGTAATGATATCAATGCCGATATATTCTGCACGTGTACGAATCACATCAACTGTTTGTGGGTGTAGTTCATTACACACAAAGAAGGCGTTACTTTTGCTTTTACTCGCACGCTTACACAATGTCATTGATTCTGCAGCTGCAGTTGCTTCATCTAATAACGACGCATTGGCTAAATCCATCGCCGTTAAATCCATCACCGCTTGCTGATAGTTTAATAAAGACTCTAAACGACCCTGTGAGATTTCTGGCTGATAAGGCGTATAAGCAGTGTACCAACCTGGATTTTCTAAGACGTTACGTAGAATAACGTTTGGCGTGAATGTGTTGTAATAACCTTGGCCAATAAAGCTACGGTTAACTACGTTCTTTTCAGCAATAGTTTTTAACGACGCCAACATATCAGACTCACTTTGTGGTTCAGCGAGATTTAACTTTTCTGGAAGGCGAATAGCAGCGGGTACAGTCTGGTTAATTAATTGATCTAAGTTGGTTGCACCAATGGTATCTAACATGATTTGTTGTTGTGCAGGGTTAGGGCCGTTGTGACGCGTTGCAAATTCTTGTTGGTCACTTAATAAATCGAGTAATGTATGAGCAGTCATATTCATCCTAAACAGTCGCAGTTACAGAAAAGTGTGTGTCGTATGTTTTTGTCTTAATAAGTCAGTCAGCTCAGAACGAGCTTGAAGAACTTATAAAAGAAAGGCGATTTCCTATGAAGTCGCCCCAGATATTATTGAACCTTTGTTCTAATTTCATATAAAAGCTAAGTTAAATTAACTAAGTAAATAAATTAACTAAACAAAATCATACAAAAGCAAATTGCTTATTCTTCGTTTGCTGCGTGATAATCTTCACTAGACATCAAGTTATCAAGCTCACTTGCGTCATCTAGTTTAATTTTAACTATCCAACCCGCAGAATAAGGTGATTCGTTAATTAATTCTGGGCTACCTTCTAGTTCTTCATTGATTTCAACAACTTCACCAGTAACAGGTGCATAAAGGTCAGAAGCGGCTTTAACTGATTCAACTAAAGAGAAAGCTTCTCCTGCTTCAGTTGCATCGCCTACATCAGGTAAATCAACAAATACCACATCACCTAATAATTGTTGTGCTTGGTTTGAAATCCCCATAGTAACGGTACCGTCACCGTTGTCTAATACCCATTCGTGTGACTCTGTGAACTTTAATGCACTTTCCATAGTTAAATCCTTCGCTAGTAAATGATATCGAGACTGAGTGTTACGCTCACTCAGCATAACACTCATAAAATCTATTTCTATTACCTTATTAACATTCTATTTAGCCAAAATTCGCGTTAATCACCTTTAAAGTTTCCGATAAGGGAATTGTTTCACTGTGTGTGAACACAATTAATTAACATCAAACTGTACTGAATATATAGGCTTTATAGTGCGTAGTGTTAACAAAGCAATAACAAGTGGAGATTATTATAAGGAATTATTCCCTCAAAGTTGAGCAAAAGTTTCCAAAAGGAAACATTATTTCAGGAGTGTGATGTAGATCTTTATTTTATGGTGCGCTTTTATTTTGGTTCGTTAATATAGTGTTTATTAATAGGAGAGTAGTAATGACTGATCAGCAACAACAAGATATTTATCCATCAATGACCATTACCAGCGATCAGCATGAACAGAAGATAGCACCGATTAAATTGGGTGAACGCTTAAAACAGATCCGCCGAACTTTGGGTTTAACGTTGGAAGAAGCAAGTCAAAAAACCGGCTTAGCGCGTTCGACGTTATCCAAAATTGAGAATGAACAAATATCACCGACGTTTCAAGCGATGCAAAAACTGACTAGTGGTTTACAAATTGATATTCCACAACTGTTTGCTGCGCCGAAACAAGTCAGTACAACTGGTCGACGTGATATTACGCGGAACGAGTTAGGAAAACCTCATCCTACTTCTACCTATGAACATGAGTTATTAGCAACACAATTAACCAATAAAAAAATGATGCCTTTTAAATCGCTGATCCGCGCACGTAGCTTTGATGCTTATGCCGATTGGATACGCCACGATGGAGAAGAGTTTTTATTAGTATTAAGCGGAGAAATTACTTTTTTCTCTGAATACTATGAACCGGTTAATTTAACTGAAGGTGATTCTGTTTATTACGATGCCAATATGGGACACATGTTGATCTCGGTCAGTGAAGAGGACGCAAGCATTCTATGGGTTACGGCTTCTTAATGTATTTCACAGAGAGCATACGAGTCTATGACTCTTAATTTGAAAAGCTACACCTTAAAGTGAAAGCCTTAAATTTAAAACCTTAAAAGCAGAATCACAAAAGTACAACCTTAAAAGTACGACCTTGTAATCACTATTATTTACTACCTAAACGTAAATGACGTTTAATAAATCACAGCCTTTGGAGTACAAACAATGTCAGAACAATTATTAGTTACACCTCTTCATGCTTTACATATTGAAATGGGGGCAAAAATGGTGCCTTTTGCTGGTTATGATATGCCAGTGCAATACGCATTAGGTGTAAAAAAAGAGCATTTACATTGTCGCCAAGCGGCGGGTTTATTTGATGTTTCCCATATGGGCCAATTACGTTTAAAAGGTGCTAACGCGGCCGCAGCGATAGAAACTTTGGTACCCGTTGATATTATAGATTTACCCGCGGGTAAACAGCGTTATGCTTTTTTTACCAATGAACAAGGTGGAATTAGCGACGATTTAATGGTCACTAATTTTGATGACCATTTATTTGTTGTAGTTAATGCCGCTTGTAAAACACAAGATATTGCGCATTTGAAAGCAAATTTACCTGCTGATGTTGAGTTAGAAATCATCGAAGATAGAGCCTTACTCGCACTTCAAGGACCAAAGGCAGTAGAAGTTTTAGCAGCGTTAAACCCAAGTGTTAATGACATGGTGTTTATGGATGCAGAGAAAGTACAGCTAGTTGGCGTTGAATGTTATGTGAGCCGCTCTGGTTACACAGGTGAAGATGGATTTGAAATTTCGGTACCTGCAGCACAAGCCGAACAGTTAGCGCGTGAGTTGTTATCAGATGAAGCCGTGGAATGGATCGGTTTAGGTGCTCGTGATTCATTACGTTTAGAGTGTGGTTTATGTTTGTACGGTCATGATTTAGACGAAACAACAACGCCTGTGGAAGCGAGTTTATTATGGGGAGTGAGTAAAGCGCGCCGTGCAGATGGTATTCGAGCGGGCGGATTTATTGGTAGTGATATCATTCTTGAACAAATCGCCACTAAAAATGTTTCACGTAAACGTATTGGTTTAATTGGCATTTCTAAAGCGCCTGTTCGTGAAGGTGCTCAACTATTCGATGCTGATAATAACGAAATTGGTGTAGTAACGAGTGGCACCTTTGGTCCGTCGAAAGGGATGCCTGTGGCGATGGGGTATGTAGCTATTGAATATGCAGCTATAGGCACCGAAGTCTTTGCTGAGGTTCGTGGCAAAAAATTAGCCATGAAAGTAGAAAAAATGCCGTTTATTGCACAGAGTTACTATCGAGGATAAAGCTAAGCACTTATCATTAGAGTGTTAATACCAATTCCGCTAAATAGCTGTTCAAATTCTTGATAGAGTTGGTTTAACAACTGAGTTAGTGATCATTGTTATAAGAAAATTTATTAACAATGATCACTTAACTTTCATGTTCTGATTTCAATATTGACCAAAGTAGCGTTACTTTAATTATGAATGTTACTTTAATTATGAATGATGCTTAATTTAATGATTGGGCATTTTTACCTTTCAATTCAGCATGCTTTCATTTTTGTAAAAAATACTGTCAAAAAATGTAGTTAATGGATGCGCATAAAAGGGGAATAAATGGAATTGTCTATATTTGTGGTAGATGCCTTTACGGATACTCAGTTTAGAGGTAATTCCGCTGCGGTTGTTCCTTTGCATTCTTGGATCCCAGATGAATTAATGCAAAATATTGCCTATGAAAATAACCTTTCAGAAACCGCTTTTATCAAAAAAATTACCCCTAATAAATTTGCAATACGTTGGTTTTCTCCACTCACTGAAATTGACTTCTGTGGACATGCAACCTTAGCTTCTTCATTCGTTCTCTATAACCATTATGATGTGAAAGGTGAGATTGAATTTACAACCTTAGAAGTTGGCTCATTAACCGTTAATCAATTAAATGATAATCGTATTGAAATGGATTTTCCTAATCAAAATCCACAACAAGTTAATGAGGTACCCCCTGCGTTGCTTGATGGTTTATCTATCAAACCGCTGCAAGTGTTGAAAAATAGACAAGCCTATTTTGCTATTTTTAATAGTGTACAAGATGTACTTAATGTTACTTACCAAGCACATTTATTAAAAACACTCGCACCCTATGACTTAGTGGTGACAGCAAGTGATGCGTCAAGGCTCTCTGATATTGATGTTAATAATGTTATTGAAAGTAAAAGTAAAAATGATAACGAAAACACTGCTGAACCTATTGCTCAAGCGAGTGTTCAAAGCGTAGATATTAATTTAAATACTCATGTCGCTGACACTCCTGTTAACCTTGTAACGGATTATGATTTTGTATCTCGATATTTTTGGCCTGCTAATGGAGGGGATGAAGATCCTGTAACGGGTTCTATACATGCAGGGTTAGCCCCTTACTGGGCTAAAGTATTAAATAAAAATAAGCTTCATGCATTCCAAGCATCTGCACGCGGAGGTGTATTAATCTGTGAACTAAAAAATCAACGTGTATGCGTATCTGGCCATGCTGTACTATACCTTCAAGGTAAAATATCTGTTTAATTCTGCGTTCACTGAATGTTAGAGTTTGCTAGCACTCATGCGTTAAGCTAGATATTTTCCAAGCTAGGTTTATGTATTTAAATCTTTAGCTGATCATTCTGTCTTCATAAACCTCTCATGCCTAACTATTTAATTCGGTAACGTAATGCGTTTAGATAAATTTATTTGTAAAAGTACACGATTAACAAAACTCCAAGCTTTAGCATTCATCGAATCCGGCGATATCACAGTAAATGATGTAGTGATAAAGAAAGTTGCAGCACAAGTACATGAGAACAATACTATTAAATTTCACGGCGAAGTCTTAACACTGCGTCCTTTTCGCTATTTATTAATGCACAAACCCGCCAAGACTATTTGTTCTAATGTCGATGAATGCTATCCCTCTGCGCTTAATTTATTACTTAAAAATGTTACTGACCCTAACAATATTAACGGCTTTGATAATGTTTCAGGTTCAGGTATTTATAATGATGCTCAGGTTGAACAACTATCGGAATTACATATTGCTGGGCGTTTAGATGCAGATACAACGGGATTAATATTGATCACCGATGATGGACGGTGGACTTTTAATATCACCTTGCCTAATAATGGTTGTAAAAAAGTCTATCGCGTCGAGTTGTCCCGACCAATCACGCAGCAAGCAATCGTTCAATTTGAACAGGGAATTCAGCTACAAGGCGAAAAGCAACTAACGTTACCCGCTTCATTACAGATCATTAGCGAACGTGAAGTTTTACTGACCCTTACCGAAGGTAAGTTTCATCAAGTTAAACGAATGTTTGCTGTGATTGGTAATCGTGTTCAATCATTACATCGTGAACAAATTGGTGATGTGACATTGGATGTTGCAGTGGGTAAGTGGCGTAATTTAACTGATTTCGAAATACAGTCATTTAATAAATCACAGTACTATAATTTAAAAACAGCAGACGTTCAAAATAATGGAAGCTTAAAACAATAAAAGTACAAATAATTGTTAAACCATCTCGGACTTGTCATACTTCACTCTACTTTTAACACTTAAGTTTTTTTGATACTTCTAGAATGGAAGATAATTTCAGTTATCCTCAGTTATTATAACTTTCAGCCTCGATGCTTGTATTCTTAACTGCGTTTTTGTGTCTTAGGTCCGTTATAAACCAGATAAAATAGTCGTATCATGAGTTATTTATGCTGTTAAATGGTTGTTTTATGAGTCAATTGACTCATTATTTTAGTCATTTATGAGTTAGTTAACTTGATAATAAAGCTTTTTTAGAGTTAGTGTTCTCGTTGGGCGTTACATTGATATTTACATAGTTTATTGAAGGATAATCATTAAATGAATGATTTATATACACAAGCAATCACGGTATTTTTAGGATTTTTTGCAATCATGAACCCCATCGCTAATACTGCTGCTTTTGCAGGTTTGGCGGGCGATAAGCCAAAAGCTGAACAAATCAAAATTGCAGCTAAGGCACTTATTATCACTTTTATTGTGATTTTATCTTTTGCTTTACTTGGAAAAGCAATTTTTCACTTATTCGGTATTACTATTTCTGCATTGAGAATAACAGGGGGTATTTTAGTCTTTCTTGTCGGGTATCATATGCTTAATGGACATGGTTCCAAACTGCATTCAGCCGAAAATAATGATGAAGCTGATATAGCTGTATCACCTTTAGCGGTTCCTCTACTCGCTGGACCTGGCACTATTGCAACCGCAATGAATTACTCTTCATCAGGTGGATTAACTGGCATATTATTGACTATGTCCGTCTTTGCCGTGTTATGTATAATTACTTTTTTGTGCTTTATTTTCAGCTCTCGTATTTTAAGCGTTATTGGGAAAAGCGGGCTTAGCATTGTCACTCGATTAATGGGACTAATTCTTGCTGTGATAGGTATGCAAATGTTGATTGTTGGAATAACGGAAGTTATTACTACTATTAATTAGATATTCACCCATATGAATATGACTCGAGTAATTATCTGCTCAAGTGCTTTGTCTTTTTAACTGGAGAGGGCGCTTGCCATTATTTTATAAGTCGTCGGGTTGTTATTAGCCATACGGTTTTTTATTAGCTATACGGGGAAATGTCACTTAAATATTCTTGGGTCAAATGAAAAATCTAATTGTTCGTAATCTTCTAGCACTTCTTGTATTTTAGGGTGATTCGGATTGATAACGTAGTTCTTATCCCTTGGGGATATAGTTGAGGGAACTTGTAATGCGGCATATTCAGGTTCGGGATCATTTAGAAACTGATCGCCAATTTCCTGCGTACTTTCACTGGCAGGTATGGCTCGCCATGTTGTAGGTAAATCTTCATGGTCTAATTTGGCTATCAACTCATCAGGCATGTCAATAAGGTATAAATTATATTGCTCTATCATGCTGGGTTCGTTATTAACATGAACAAATACTTCAAGGGAACACAGTGATTCTGATTCAGAAAAATACAGCGCCTCTGTTCCTTTTGAATTCCACCTGCCTCCAAATAACTTTGCGCCGATGGGGTTAAAAGGTGTCTCGGCGTGTCTTTTTTGAGTAAGCCGGTACATTTTCATTAAGAGAATACGCCGTGTTCAACTCGACCAATAAGATCTTTTACTATTTCAAAATCAACGGTTGTTGATACCATATCTAAGGGTCTTTTTCCTCCTAGCCCATAAACACTTTCTCGCATCCATTGCAGTGCGCGATCTTCATCATTGAACAAGTCGGTTGCTAACTTTATTAGCATCGCCAGTCTATACATCGCATCACTTTCTTGTGTGTTGAAACGCTCGTCATTTTTTAATCTACGTTTTATGGTGCTAAGTGGAATATGCGTGACGTGATGGAACTCGTTTTGAGATAAATTAGTTCGCTTGATAATGTTTCTATAAACTTTGGGTTTAAAGCCTTTATGCACTGCGTCAGTACGCACTGTATTCGCATCTTCAATACCAAGCGTAAACCAAAAATTTTTCTTATAGGTTTGTTTGGGTTTGAAACTTTTCAATTCAGCCATTGCCATAAAAACCTCCTTTAGACCATATGGTCCTATCATTATGGTTCAAATGAGCCACACTTTCAACTGTTCAATAATTAAACTTCATTCGCTGTAAGCAAACTAGGTAAACACTAAATTTTGTATGGCTGTTTGCGTTAAAATATTGAACCAATAACCCATCATAGGTTTAATATTATCTTCAGGCTGCTCTGCTATTTTCTATCAGCGTTTAATTTAAGTATTGTTAACAGATGTAAGTACAAAGTCTAAAGCAGCTTTGATTGCGGCTACTTGAGCGTTATTACAATCTTGAGCAGTTGCTTTCTCACTATCAGGGTAAACTTCAGTGGTGGTTGTGTATGGGGCATTCGTGATACCACCACATAATCCTAATTGTTTAACAGGATAATAGATAACACCTTCAGCTTCGGCTTTAGAACCTATGATCTCACCTTGCTCATCGGCAGGTGCAATATGTGTTACTTGTTTAACAGCTTCAATAATGGCCGCTTGAAAATCAATTTGTTTGTTAGCTGAATCGCCAACTAAATAAAAACCATCGGGAATGGTACCGGCTATATAATCTTCACTATCTCGCGCTGCTAAAGCGGGTCTAAATTCACTTTCATCTGAATCTGTTGTTTCATGCAAATCAATGTGGAGCAGTATTTCACCCTGTAACTGTGCAATATATTGCATGGCATTACTGGCTTCTTCACTTGGGCTATTGCTTACAAACGAACGATTGGGATCGATTGCGTAGGGATTCCAACGAACAATGTGTTCGTAACCCCATGGGCTGACACAGGGTAACACCACGATATTAAAATGGTCGGTATAGTCGCTCGCAATGCTTTGTAAAAATTGTATCGCACCATGAACACCACTGGTTTCATAACCATGTACTCCTCCCGTCACTAAAATAATTGGCTTGTTGTTATGCCATTGTTTATTAGTGAGTGCATACAAAGGATAACTGTCAGGATCAATTGTTAATGCACCGTATTGCACAAGTTCAAAGTCAGTGGAGAATTGCTTTAATAAAGTGACAACTTGTTGTTGATATGAACGAGATTTTACACAGCTATTTGCCCATTGCTGTTTTTCATTAACAGACCAAGCAACTCCTGCTTGTCCGATCGGGTAGAATGTATTTGGTGACATGTATTTTCCTCTTAGATGCTTAAAAACAGAGTAAACTGAATTTGCTAGCAATATATTTGTCTGTTCTCTTGATAGTACAACTGATAATACAAACAATAGTACAGCAATCTTGAATTCAATGAGTAAGTTCAGAGATTATACCCTTATTATTGAGAGACTTAACTGTTGTTGCTGTTGTTATTATTGAAATTTTATTCAGCAAGGAACCGTATTTATGTACTATGGAGAAAAGTTAAACAGTATCACTCACCTTGTTGGGGCTATATTAGTATTAGTCGGTTTCGGGTCCTTGTTAACCATTGCTTTCGAACAAGCGCATTGGCGCATAGTGGTGAGTTATGTTGTATTTGGGTTAACCTTAATTATGCTTTATACCATGTCTACTCTGTACCATAGTTTACAAAGCGTTAAGCTAAAAAAAATATTCCAAGAGTTAGACCATGTTTCAATTTATCTGCTAATTGCAGGTACCTACACACCTTATATGTTGCTCTCTTTAGAAGGTGATGGAGGCATGTTGATGTTAGGGTTAGTCTGGGGACTTGCTGTCATTGGTTTGGTCATTGATGTATTGATTGTGAAACGTATAGAGTGGTTGCAAATCATTATCTATTTAGCCATGGGATGGATATGTGTTTTTAAATACAGTAGTTTGCAAAATGCTATTCCAGGGCCTGGCATTACTTGGTTAACGGTAGGGGGGATAGCTTATACAGTGGGTATTGTGTTTTATGTATTGGATGACTTTGATAAGTTAAAACACGCGCATGGTATCTGGCACTTGTTTGTTTTAATGGGCTCATTCAGCCATTTCATATCTATTGCTTTGTACGTCAGGTAGTTTTATTCACCTTAAGTCCGTTTAGATCGTCTTAAGAAAAAGTAGATCACTTTTGAAATCCGCACGTAAAGGAAACTGACAGGCAAAGTGATCTACGGGTATCGGAAGCTTAATCTGTGCTTAAATAACCATCAAGCAGTCATTGATTGATTGCTTGTATTAATGACTTTGTGGCGTACAGAGTTTAGCTTGTATTTTTTCTGATATAAGAAATCTAACAACTCAGACTTCAAGCGTTTAAAGTGAACATTTTCAGATAAACTCATTCGTTCGCGAGGGCGTGGTAAGTCCACTATCACTGATTCACCAATAGATGCACTTTGTTCGTCCGATATGACTATGATTTTATCAGATAATAATAATGCTTGATCAATATCCTGAGTAATCAAGATCATCGAGTTATTAAGTGTTTTATGTATATCCATTAAAGCATTCTGCATATCGGCTCTGGTTATCGCATCTAAACATGAAAAAGGTTCATTCATTATTAATACCTTAGGTTGCATAGACAATGCATGTGCAATTGCAACGCGTTGTTTCATCTCCTCAGACAGTTCATTTGGACGTTTATGCATGGCATGCTGCATTCTCACTACAGTAAAGTTGTATTTGATCCATTGTTTTTTCTCTGATTTTTTCATGGAATTGGCAAATACTTGTTCAACGGCTAATTCAACATTCTGATAAGCGGTTAACCAAGGTAATAAAGATTGCTGATCAAGTATTACCGGAAGCTTTGTACTAGGAACAAAAGCTGTTTCAAATGTCATATCGTAATCAGGGTTGTAAGTTTTGTTATCTATTAATAATGGGTTGTAACTCGTTATCGAGTCATGTTTCATCAGGGTGTTTAATATCGATAAATCACAATCTGAGTGGCCTATTAGTGATATAAATTCACCTTTTTTTATTGTAAGGTTTGCTAATTTGGTAGATGAATAACTCGGACTGCTGAAGGTTGTATCAGTGTTGTTGATAGCGTTATTGTTATTATTATGGTTTCTGACGTTATCGATATTATTTAGAATACTCATGAATTCCTCCTTAATTTGACCAAACAACGCGTATTAATATACTTTAATGCTCAAGGCTTTATAAACGTCGTTATTATTTAATATGTAAATGTCATTGTATGGATGTTGCTTAATGTCTTACCATTGAGCCCTTACAATTTATTCACTATCTTCATTAATCGGTATGCAGTCGCTAAGGTGATTAGCTGATTAGCTGTCTAACCAGGTATAAATATCCATTTGTAATTTTTTAATATTCATTGTTATTTTTTTAATACCAACGGGTAATTTAGACTCGATTATTAATGTCCGTATTATCTACATTCGTTATTGGCTATTTAACGCATTATGTTATTTCGTTATAGCAGATTGGATATAGCAGGATAGGTGCCAAGAGTAGAAATGTAATTATTATCAATTACTTGCTATTTTTTATAAGCATCATTACTGGTTTTATTACCGAGTAATTGCACCAAAAAAGAAAAACATTGATTAAATGCACTGAGAAGGTGCTAGTAAAGTTGAATTAGTCGTCGCGGTGACTAGTAAATACCATCAAAAACAGAGTGAAGGCTATTAAAACTACTTTGAAAACGATTAAAGCTACTGTGAAGACAATTAAAACTATTGTGAGGACAATTAAAACTCAGCTTTTCATTAGAAGTGATTTAGTCTTCTCTTATGAGGTGAGTAAACATGAGCTTGAGAATACAAAAATTGAAGAGAATAGAGTGAGAAAAAACCAGCTAAACACATATTGACAACATTATGCTTAGCAGATTTTTAATAAGAAAATAACGCTAAAAATGATAGTAGTTATTCTTTATCTTGCTTTTCTTGTTGTTGTTCTTGTTGTTCTTCTTGTTTCTTTTTATCTTCTTCATGACCCGAACCGCCACATCCACCACAACAACTCATATTTTATCTCCAATAGTTAATTTACTTGTTTAAATTTTATTTAGTTGAAACAACTTAAGGTGTGCTTCTTACCTTATAAGTCCTGATCTAACGTGCTTTAGCGCGCAATAGAATAGGTGTGTAAATGACAACAAAACAGCCAAAACCAACTATCCATAAAGCCACGGTAAGTGATAGCACGTGGCTATAGTTGGCAATAAAGTACAGTCCAAATACGCGCACTACAAAGGCCAATATGATCGCGATAAATGCGATACTCATGGTTTTTCCAACTGCGATTATTCGTCCCGTATGACCTAGCGAAACGCGAGAGATCATGCTCAAAATCATTGTTGCCATTGCGCCGATAGTAAGCGTATGGATAGCTTGAGAATGACTAACTAGGTAGGTGATTTGTGATAAACCAAACATTAAGAGTCCAATCACGATACACCAATAACTAATATGGAGTGACCATACTAAGGGAGTTGATAAGGTCACTGAAAACTTCCAACGGAATACACGTATTGCATGTATGACGCTGGTGGTAATAAATAACACTGCAACCAATAGACCAGGGACATCAATCAATGTTGATGTTGCTAATGCAGCAACGAAAATGGTAATTAGTATGCTAATCAGTGATAATTTTTCCAATAAGGGCAGTGCATCTACACGCGGGGTTTTTGTTCCATTGGCAGTGAACATAGGGAAGACTCTACCGCCCATAATACACATCACTAAGGTAATTAATAACACCATAAAGGTAGCAGCCTGTCCCATCAGTATTGGATTGTTAGTGATGGCACTGTAATGTGTGATCAGGTTAGTAATGGCCATGATCAGTAAAATAGGAATAAACATTAAATTCCGCCACAATTTCGTTTTAACGATAGGTATCGCTAAAGCTAAGGCAGATAATGGTAAAAATAAGGCATCTAGGGTAATAATTAATGTGTGCGGTAATTGATCTGGGAAAAAGAATGCAATACGCGCTAATAACCATAAAATGACCAGAGCACCTAACCCTTTACCATGCAAACTGCGTACACCACTCCAATTTTGCACTGCGGTTAACAGGAACCCAACAATAACCGTGGTCGCGAAGGCAAATAACATTTCATGCATATGCCACCAAAGACTACCTCCAAATAACCTAATGTTTAGATTACCGGTTAATATTCCATTCCAAACAAGTAAGCTGATCATGCTAAATATGGCTGCAAATAAAAATAAAGGACGAAATGCCAATTCCAGAAAAGCAATGGGTTGATTAGCCGCACGGCTATTATCATTTGGATCTGTTATTTTAATCATGGTATATCACCGTTAGTATTTTCTTGTTAATTGTAATTTATTGATTGAGAGTTAATAACTTTTCAAACTCGCTAGACAGCTTTAAATAGTCTTAGATAACTTTAATTGCTAACAGATCAGCTAACTTTCCTTGTTGTTTTGGTCCTACAAGGTCACTCAATGTATAAGCATCTAAGGTAGAAAAAAAGTTCTCTTGTGCTTCTGCAAAAATATTTTTCAATTGGCAACTTGGTGTTATCACACATTGGTTGTCAGTCCCAAAACACTCCACTAGTTTATTTTTGTCTTCTATTTCACGTACTAATTGCCCAATGTTGATTTGCTCAGCAGGGCGATTTAATTTTATGCCGCCATTTTTTCCACGCGTTGCTAATAAATAACCCTGTTGATTAAGTTGTTGCACAATTTTCATCAAATGGTTTTTTGAAATACCGTAGCTGTTGGCTATTACGCTAATGGTCGCTAATTGCTCTTGATGGATTGCTAGATAAATCAAGACACGTAATGAATAGTCGGTATAACGCGTAATATGCATATAAAAACCTATAAGACTTAAAGATGCATTTATTTTACATCTTTTAGTCTTACTGTAAATATTTATTTTCATGAAACATTTTTAAAGAAAATTTTAGGGAGTCATTTTTAATTAGATAGGTGTAAACAAGTATTATTAAATTAACTCATTTGATATTTGAATATTAATTTGTTGCTAATCAAGATGAAAAAATAAGCAAGTAGGAGTGTGCTGCTTTTATTGACCTGAATATGAAAAGATAACGGGTATAAATTTATAATTGCCTACTGTAGAATCGCGTCTTTTCATTTTTTGCATGACTAGGAAATATAATGCCATCTGATTTTATTGGAATTGATTTTGGGACAAGTAATTGTGCCGTAGCCGCACTTGTTAACGATCAACCTACCTTGATCGTTGTCGATGAAAACAGTGACAATCCTTACAAAATACGTTCTGCTATTTATCTTGCACATGATGAGTCTGGCGCTGATAGCCATGATGCTAAAGCCAATGAACAAACACTCAACGAAATGTTAGCTGCGGGCGAAATTTTATTTGGGGAGCAGGGCTTTAATGCTTTTTTACAAACTCCGCATGAAGGGCGTTATGTGAATAGCCCGAAGAACTTCTTAGGGGCTAAGATACCGAAACGTTTACTAGATAGCTTTGAAACTTTAGTGGTACGATTTCTTTCCTATTTAAAAAAATGCGCAGAGAAACAACTCGATATCAATATTAATAAAGTTGTCATTGCGCGTCCTGTGAATTATCACTCCACCATGGGTGAGTTAGGCAATAAGCAAGCCGAAGCTTTAATGTTGCGTGCCGCAAATAAAGTCGGATTTGTAGAAGTTGAATTTATTCATGAACCTTTGGCTGCTGCTTATCACTTTGAACAGAAAATACAGAAGCCTACACAAGCGATGGTGGTGGATCTCGGCGGCGGTACATCCGATGTTACCTTCTGTTTATTAAGTCAGGAAAATGCTGAAAAACTAGATCGTGACGAAGATATTCATTCAACACAAGGTATTCGCCAAGGTGGAATTGTTTGCGATAAATTATTAGCTAGTGGCATTGTTTCGCCTCTATTTGGACGAGGTGGACGTACTGATAATGGAAAAGCGATCCCTAATATGTTGTTCTCTGGGGTTTATGACATTGATAATATTCCATTGATGAGTGACTTTTACTCGCCAGCACGAAGCAAATCAATCGCTGAATATATTTATCAAAGCCAAGATCCATTGCCTTTAATGCGCTTGCAACGGGTACAAAAACAACGACTGACGCATCAATTAATGCATGCAATAGAGTTGTCTAAAATAAAACTGAGTGATAAACAACAAACACAATTATCGTTATCGTTTATTGAGAGTACATTGCACTTAGATATAGAGCGCGAACAAGTTGCTGAAACTATGGATAATTGGCTTGATAAAATGTTTGTGATGATTGATGACACAATAAAACAAGCACAACAAATACCTGAAATAATCTATTTAACGGGTGGCATGGGGTTATCTCCGTTAGTTCAACAAGCACTGACACAGCGTTTCCCTGATGTGGATATTTCTGTCGCTGATGCATTTAGCTCGGTTGTATTTGGAGCGCTGCTAAAAGCAAAACGTTTGTTTTCTGGAACTAGTCAGAGCGTTGCTATTTAAACCTATTTCTTCGTTGAAAAATGCTCATTTAAACGACTAAATCCCGCTTTTCCTATTGAGCTAAGCATAAATAGCTTAACTCTGAGCATTTACTATTTATTTGCTAAACTGCCACCCGATTTTAATAGGGTGCAGTTTAGTTACTATTTTATTAAGTGATACTTTTTCTTTGAATGATCAACGACAATATTAAATACATTGTCTTAATGTATACCTTTTAGGTAGTTTTCTTATACTTAATTAGTATATTTATATTATTTACATTAATTAATGACTGTTGATTTTTGTTAGAATTCAATAGTAAAAATTCGAATTGTAAAACAAATGTTATATAAAGTTGATTGCTTGTTAGTGAATTCATTAATGTATTAAGTGAATCAGCAAATAAAGCAACAAGTATTGTTATAAATTTGTAATTACAGTTCAACGAAAATAAATACTTAAAGAAATAAGTAAATAAATAATTTAAAAGTTAAGGAATAACTATGAAATTAACGCACTGGATTGCACTAACCCTTTCTGCTGCCATGATGCCACTTGCATCGGCAACGACGATTACATTTGATGATTTAAGCAACGGAGACATTGTTAATAGTCAGTATAGCGCCCAATATGGCGTGACTTTTAACGGTACTAACGTCGCCAGAAATACAGATAATGTAGCTGTAGCGTTTGATACATCACTACTTAATACGCTAGATCCTGATTTACAATCTCCATTTATTAATGTTAATCAAATTAACCAACTTAATTTGGGCATCGCTAACCCGGGAAATGTATTAATCATTCATGAAAATGAAGCGTCTTGTAATGCAACTTCTTGTGCTAATCCAGATGATGAAGGAAAGCGTCCAAGTGGTTTTTTTAGTATTGATTTTGAAAATAGTGTGACACTAAACAGCTTAGATTTTTTTGATACTGAAAAAGAAGAAGCGACACAAAATAATGCTATCCACTTATATGGTTTAAATGGTGTTGAAATTAACCCTGGTCAATTTAATACACTCGGAACGGGTGGAGATAATACTTGGGACCGTTTAATCTTTGATATTGCTGACGTTTACTCTGTTGAGATACATCTTAACGGTTCAGGAGCGATTAGTAACCTTGATTTTACGGCGACTGCTATCCCTGAACCCTCTACTTTTGCTGTTTTAGGTTTGGCGTTATTAGGATTTGCTGGTGCGTCGCGCCGTAAAACTAAATAAGCTAAATAAACTTAAAGCTAATTAAAAACTAAGTTAAATCAGATATTAGAATCTTGTATCTACAAATTATTTAGCACAAGGCATAAGATTATTAAAAAAGGTCACTCAGGTGACCTTTTTTGTTTTTGCTATTTAATGCCACTGCTTTAACACAGAACCTTTCTGTTATTGAACCTTTCTCTTATAAACCTTTTTTATAATACTAATACAAATTTAACCTGTATCTAGCTAAAGCTTGCCTGTCCTATACCCCTCAATATTATTACTCTTTCAACACTAAAATTGGTGCGCCCAGCGTCTTCTATAATTACATAATATTGTGCATAACATTGGCTACGAGTAAGTTAGATATTTAAAAGGGCGGTTACTGACACATATAGCAAATTATAATGGGTAGGATCCCGCCCATTTATTTTTTATTAAACCTTTTAAGAAACACTTCTTTAACATACATCGCTTGCTATCACTGAGTTTGCAACAAATTGGTAACATTGGCTCGGCACTTGCTATATATGCTTTATGTAATGACTCAGTCGTTTTACATATTTGAAAAACAGCGCATTGTTGCGTACCAATATGGATATAGGAGCTCAAAATGTTTAAAAAATTAACCGTTATTTCTCTATGTAGTGCTGCACTTTTAAGTAGTGTTAATGCTTATGCTAATTGTGATGAAGGAGAAATGGTGATCAAGTTTAGTCATGTTACTAACTCTGACAAACATCCTAAGGGCGTAGCTGCTTCATTATTAGAGCAACGAGTGAATGCAGAAATGAATGGTAAAGCTTGTATGCAAGTTTTCCCTAACTCAACACTTTACGATGATAACCAAGTATTAGAAGCGCTGTTAAATGGAGATGTACAACTAGCTGCTCCTTCTTTATCTAAGTTTGAAAAAATTACTAAGAAATATCGACTCTTTGATTTGCCGTTTTTATTCGACGATGTTGCTGCTGTTGATAGATTTCAGAACTCTGAAGCAGGCGATAAGTTAAAAAATGCGATGAATCGTCGTGGCCTTAAAGGTTTAGAGTTTTGGCATAACGGTATGAAACAAATGTCGGCGAATAAACCTTTGTTATTACCAAGTGATGCTAAAGGGCTTAAGTTCCGTGTACAAGCTTCTGATGTGTTAGTGGCACAATTTGAACAACTAGGTGCGAATCCTCAAAAAATGTCTTTTAAAGAAGTTTACGGTGGTTTGCAAACTAAAGTTATCGATGGTCAGGAAAATACGTGGTCTAACACTTACGGTAAAAAATTCTTTGAAGTTCAAGATGGCGTTACAGAAACGAATCACGGTATTTTAGACTACTTAGTTGTGACATCTGGCGATTGGTGGGACAACCTACCTGACGATATTCGTACTCAATTAGGCACCATTTTAAAAGAAGTGACTGAAGTGAGAAATGCTGAGTCAACTATGGTGAATGAAGCAAATAAACAAAATATCATCAAAGCCGGTGGCGTAGTACGTACTCTAACACCTGAGCAACGTGGTGAATGGGTTACTGCTCTTAAACCTGTTTGGAAAAAGTTTGAAAAAGATATCGGTAGTGACTTACTTGAAGCTGCTCAAGCCGCTAACCAATAATATTAACTGTTTAAGCACTGTTTACCATTGTTAGGTAGGCAGTGCCTTAATTAACAGTACAGGTTAACAATATAACTTAAGTTAATAAAAATAATAAAAAGCACAGTAAGTTAAAGGTAAAGGAGTAAGGCAGATGGAAAAGGGAATTTTAACCCGAATAGGCAAAATGACTGATTATATGGAAGAAACCCTAATCGCAGCATTTTTAGGGTTAATGACATTACTAACTTTTGCAAATGTAGTAGTACGTTACGTATTTAACGACAATATTTTATGGGCACTTGAGCTAACTGTATTTATGTTTGCTTGGATGGTCTTAGTAGGTGCCTCTTATGGCATTAAAAAACATTTTCACATTGGTGTTGATGTTGTTATCAATATTGCGCCAAAGGGTTTAAGAAAGACATTTGCTTTGGTCTCTGTATTCTTCTGTTTATTCTTTTCTGTTTCATTATTAATTGGTTCTTGGAATTATTGGGTGCCTTTTATTACTGACCGAGCTTGGTATGAGACGGAAGATATTCCAATGCCTGACATCTTACAGTTTCTTTCAGGTTGGTTTAATGAAGGAGAGCGATACGAAAGACTACCTCGATTTATTCCTTACTTTGCATTGCCTTTAGGTATGGCATTAATGACGTTCAGATTCTTGCAAATCACTTGGTTAATTATGACTAATAAATTAGACCGTATGATTGCCAGTCATGAAGCTGAAGAACAACTAGATGAGTTTCATCAAGAACAAGACAATATTGAACTCAATCAAATTAAGCAAAGCGTTGCCAACAAAAGCAATGAGAAAAAAAATAAAACAGAAAAAGCGGATGTTAACAAGGAGAGTAACTAATGGCTATGTTAATGCTTTTTATTATGGTGATTGCATTGATGATCATCGGCGTGCCTATTGCGATTTCGTTAGGTGCATCAAGTATCGTCTTTTTGATGGTGCATTCTGACGCATCACTAGCGTCTATCGCACAAACATTACTTAATGCGTTTACTGGTCATTATACTTTATTGGCGATCCCATTCTTCATTCTTGCTTCTAGCTTTATGGCAACGGGTGGTGTAGCTAAACGTATTATTCGATTTGCAATTGCACTGGTTGGGTCATTACGTGGTGGTTTAGCCATGGCATCCGTTGTGGCTTGTATGATGTTTGCTGCTTTATCTGGATCTTCACCCGCAACGGTAGTAGCAATCGGTGGTATTGTTATTGCTGGTATGGTCAAAAATGGTTACACCAAAGAGTTTGCTGCAGGGGTTATTTGTAACGCTGGTACGTTAGGTATTCTGATTCCTCCTTCAATAGTTATGGTTGTTTATGCAGCTGCAACCGATGTATCCGTTGGTCGCATGTTCTTAGGTGGCGTTATTCCTGGCCTGTTAGCCGGAGTAATGCTGATGATCGCCATTTATATTTATGCGCGTTATAAGAACATTCCTGCACAACCTTTTGTTGGTTGGGGCGAAGTGTTCAATTCTGCAAAAGATGCTGGTTGGGGATTATTACTGATTGTTATTATCCTTGGTGGTATTTATGGTGGTATTTTTACACCGACTGAAGCTGCTGCTGTTGCCGCTGTGTACGCATTTATTATTTCAAACTTTGTTTATAAGGATATGGGCCCATTAGCAGATAAGGAACCAGCAGAGAAAAAAGCCAAAGCATATTGGTTTAAAGCGATGCATGTATTCTGCCATGAAGATACGCGCAAGACGTTATATGATGCGGGTAAACTAACCATCATGTTGATGTTCATTGTTGCTAATGCGTTAATTCTTAAACATGTATTAACTGAAGAACGTATTCCACAAATGATAACAGAGTCAATGTTGTCAGCTGGTTTAGGTCCAATAGAATTCCTAATTGTCGTTAATCTATTATTATTGATTGGCGGCCAGTTTATGGAGCCTTCTGGCTTATTGATTATTGTTGCACCTTTAGTGTTCCCGATTGCGATTGCATTAGGTATTGACCCGATTCACTTAGGCATCATGATGGTGGTAAATATGGAGATAGGGATGATAACTCCTCCCGTTGGTTTGAATCTCTTTGTAACGGCAGGGGTGGCCAAGCTGTCCATGATGAAAGTGGTCAAAGCCTCGTTACCATTAGTAGGGGTGATGTTCTTATTCTTAATGATTGTGACTTATGTACCTTGGGTTTCAACTTGGTTACCTAATATGATGATGGGACCTGAAATCGTCACCAAGTAGAGAGTCAACTAGAATAGTGGCTGTTATAAAACAGTCACTAATCTACATAACAAGTTAAAAAGTTTTAGTTGGTGCTGGTGGTTTATTTACATCAGCACCTTTTTTATGGCCAAGGCTTTTATCCATAACAGCTTTTATACATAACATCTTATATGCACAGACCTTTTTATACATAACACCTTTTATGAACAAGGGATCCAATTCAATTACCTATTTATGACTTATATTCCTCGCCAGTAAAGCCCGCTAATCATTGTCAACAGTCACCGTTATTCTGCTTTAAAATTTTGCTTTTCGATCTCATGTTTTTGCATTTTATCGTATAGCGTTTTACGCGGTAAATTAAGTGCATGCATTGTATTTTTGATACTGCCATTGGTTATACTTAAAGCTTGTTCGATTAATGTTTTTTCAAAGGCTTCTACCTGCTCAGCTAAACTTAATCCGGCGTTAACATCATTATTGACATCATTTAAGTCTGATAAGGAACCTAATAAAATATAACGTTCTGCTGCATTTCGTAATTCACGCACATTACCTGGCCAGTCATGACTTAGTAATGCTTGTAATGAATTTGCGGGTAACGCAGGAGCTGCTTTACCATATCGCGCCGCCGCAATTAATAAAAAGTGATGAAACAATTTGGCGATGTCTTCTTTGCGATGACGTAACGGGGGTAAATCAAGGGTGACCATATTCAGGCGATAGTATAAATCTTGTCTAAAGTTGGGCGCTTCTTTTAAATTTACTTTAGTAGCCGCTATGATACGAATATCCAAATCAATGGCTTTATTTGAACCAACACGCTCTAGACTGCGTTCTTGCAATACTCGTAACAAACGCACTTGTGCCTGCATTGGCATTGACTCAATTTCATCAAGGAATAGCGTACCGCCTTGTGCATATTCAAATTTACCTATTCGTTGTGTATCTGCACCAGTAAATGCGCCTTTCTCATGTCCGTATAATTCACTTTCAATCAAATTTTCGGGTACCGCACCACAGTTGACAGCAACAAAGTTATTGGAACGACGTTGACTTTGTTCGTGCAAGGAGCGAGCTACTAATTCTTTACCTGTCCCTGTTTCACCATAGAGTAATATATCTGCATGGCTATCTGCCACGCGATTAACCATTTGCTTGAGTGTCAGCATGCTGGGTGTGTTGCCGATGATCCGTGGCCCTAATGTTTCTTTATTTTGTAAGGCTTTTTTTAATTCTCTATTTTCAAGTGTGAGTTGACGTTTCTCTAAGGCTTTGCGTGTATGTTCAATTAATCTATCCGATGCAAAGGGTTTTTCGATAAAGTCATAGGCACCATTTCTAATTGCCTCAACGGCCATAGAAATATCCCCATGCCCTGTTATCAAGATGATCGGTAAGTCTGCATCGCGTTGTTTTAAGGTATTTAATAATTGTAAGCCAGAGATACCGGGTAACCTGATATCCGATATCACAACCAACGGTAATGTTTCCTTCATTGCAATTAATGCAGACTCGGCATCTGCATAAAATTCTGCTTCTATATCGGCTAAAGCAAACGTTTGTTGGTTAGCTAGACGCATATCTATTTCGTCATCAATAAAAAATACTGTGCTCATTCATTTTCCTTAATCTTGATTTACTTCTGTTACTTTAATCTGACGGTGTTAATTATTGTTTGGTGTTTATATTGTTATTATTGACGGGGAGTGAGATACAGAACTCTGCACCACTGGATACTCTATTTTTAGCCGTTAATGTACCTTGCATATTATTGATGATTTGCTGAGAAATTGATAAACCTAAGCCCAGTCCTGTTTCTTTGGTGGTAAAGAAGGGTTCAAAAAGGTGAGGGAGATGAGCTTCATCGATTCCAGTCCCTTGATCCAATACTTTAATCTTCGCAATATCGGATTCAACAATTAATTCAATTTCAATCAATTTATGATCGCTGTATTGCATCGATTGCAAAGCGTTAGAGAGAAGGTTAACAACAATTTGTTCTAACTGAATAGGTTCTGCTTTTACATGAATGGAATGTTTAGGTAAATGCATTGTTAGCTCTGTTCTATTGGCTTTTAATTGTGGTTTTAACAGTTCATGGGCTGCGAGAATAACCGGTTGCAAAGCAATTATCTTTAACTCTCCATTGGACTTTCTCGCAAAAGATTTAAGTTGTGAACTTATTTTTGCCATGCGTTCCGTTAAGTGGGTAATACGGCTTAGGTTATTACTCACTTGATCTAACTTATCTCGCTCTAGAAAAAGCACTGCATTTTCAGCATAAGTACGAATAGCCGATAAGGGATTATTAAGTTCATGGCTAATACTGGCAGACAATTGTCCCAATACGGCTAACTTAGCAGATTGAATCAATTCTTTTTGTGTAGATCTTAACGCGGCTTCAGCCTTATGTCGCTCCTCTACTTCAGCTTGTAATGCAGAAGTACGCTGCATTACGGTAAATTCTAACTTTTGTTTGGACTTTATTTCAGCAAGCACTTGTTCCTGATGACGAGTTTGCTTTTGCTTAATTAAAATAAGGGTCAGGTATAAAAGCATATACAGTAAAGTAATCAATAAGAACAACAAAAGGATATCGAACAGGATTGGGGTAATAGGCGCTAACACACGTACATTCCATTGTTCATCATCAAAGGCTTTAATTAATGAGAGGTAATAAGTAGGTAGCCACTTTTTATTATTTAATTTTTTATTATCTAATTTTAGGAGGTCGGCGTTAGTGTTTAAATTCCCTGAAATTGGCACATAGTCTATTTTACGCTCAAGGTAGCGACGGGTTTCTCGCAAATCATTTTTTTGCTGCTCTGAGAGTGGAGATAAACTGTGGTAAAGCCATTTGATTTCAGATGAGATAAAAACCACATTATTAAGGTCGGTCACCAAAAAAGATTGTTCTTTGCCTGCCCAATCTTTTTCTATTAAAGATAAGTTCATCTTAATCACTACCACACCAATCGTTTCAGCAGCATAATTAACAGGATATGAAAAGTAGTACCCACGTTTGCCTGAGGTTGACCCTAATGCGAAATAACGTCCAGGAGAGCCTTGAATGGCATCTTGGTAGTAGGGACGAAACGCAAAATTATTGCCTATAAAAGTGCTTTTTTTATTCCAATTACTCGCCGCAATCGTAGTGCCATCTTTATCTAATAGATAGGTATCTGATGCGCCGACGATTGTGTTGATGGTATTAAGGTGTCGATTAGTTAAATCAAGTTGCGCACTATTATCAGAAGCCATTAAAGCGTTAATAATAATACCTTGGCGAGACAATAGTTGAGGGATAAATGAAAAATGGCCGAGTTGGCTATCAATATGACGACTGAATCTGTCTAGCTGTTGTTGGTTAGTTATTTGTAATTGTTGATAACTGTACTGCCATAGCCAGTGGATGCTTACTAATAAGGTTAAACAATATAAAAATAGCCATAGCAAAGTCACTCTGCGTCTGAGGCTATCCATGATTAATACTGCCATTTAAAATTCCTGCTTAACCTGATCCATTTATATACAATAAAGTAACATGTTAGCGATATCGATTATTTGGTGTTGGCCGCAACTTTATCCTTTAAAAGGTCACCTTTTATATAAATTTTTATATTTAACATATTGATTCAAATATATTATCTGATTATTTCCAATTAATTTATAGGTGTTTCATTATAGTTAAGAGACTAAAAATATTGCTTATATCAGTATAAACTCCATAAAAAGTATATGGCGCTTGCTTCAATGTGACGAAAGTGAAAAGAGTATGTTATGTTGCATATTAATTATAAAAGGATGTCATATGCAATTACCTGAAATTTTATTGGATAAAAATTTATGTAAAGTTAGAACAATTACCACTTTTGTTAGATTAGACTTTGATCAAACTAAATGGCCAAAAATCATTCAAAAAGCGAACTCGTTTTGCCAAATATTAGCAAATGATTTAAAACATAATGGTTATACTGTTCAATCTATTCGTATTGTTACTAATGCATTCGCTGAATATATTGATACTACGGATCTAGATTCTGCTCAACGTGATCTTCGTATCTTAAATGAGATGTTAAATAATGGTCAGCAAAGTGGTTTAAGATTACGATTTGCGATCGGTGAAGCGACCAGTACTCATCAATTAGGATTAATACCAGAGTTGATTAAAGAGTTTGGCGATTTATGTAATGTCTGCGTCAATATAAAGATGAATGAAAATGGTGTTTTAGATAATCAATTGATTGAAGAAGCGACCAAAGCAGTGAATAAGATCAGCCAGATCACTCCCCGCGGAGAAGGTAATTTTAACTTCACTGTTAATTTCAACTGTGATCCTTTGATACCGTATTTTCCTGCTGGTTACAGCAATCAATCCAGTGAAAACAGTTTTGTTATTGGATTAGAAACCCCTGATTTATTAGTGGCAACACTGAAAGCATTTAGTCATCACAATCCGGTCTTAAATCATCAACAAGCAAGTGCAGGTTATTACCAATCATTGTCCCAACAATTGCAATACCATGTGGATCAAATTAAAGCGGTTATTGAAAACGATCATCTTGATAAAGATTTCAAGTTTGCAGGTTTAGACAGTTCAGCCGCGCCTTCAAAAGATTGTGCAAGTATGACGGAAGTCTATGAATTATTAGGCGTTGAGTACTTTGGTGCATCGGGTACAGTTGAAGCCTCTGCATTATTAACCCGTGTATTTAAATCCATTAAACATATTCCGCTGGTGGGCTTTTCTGGATTGATGTTAGCTCTAACCGAAGATAGAGGATTAGCGGAAGGTAGCCAACTACAGAATTTCGATATACGTTCATTATTAACCTATAGCGCAGTGTGTGGCATTGGATTAGATACTGTGCCTATTCCCGGAGACACACCAATTGATAAAATTTCTGCTTTAATGCGCGATACCGGTACGATGGCCTTTCGATTAAATAAACCACTTACGGTTAGGTTGTTTCCAGTACCTGGTTTAGAAGAGGGTGATATGACTGCTTTTGAAAGTGATGATTTATGTAACTGTGCCGTATTATCGGTACCCTAAGGATTTAATATGTCAGTGATTATTTACGGTGATAGTTTGTCGGGTAATTGTTATAAAATTAAGCTACTTTGTTCGCTATTGAATATAGAACACCAGTGGATTGAAGTTAATATTATGGCAGGGGAAACTCGTACTAGTGAGTTTTTAGCTATTAATCCAAATGCTAAAATACCTTTATTAATAACCGAACAAAAACAAGCGCTTGCTGAATCTAACGCTATCCTTTATTACTTTGCGCAAGATAGTCACTTGTTCCCACAATCTGTCTTACAACAATCGTTGTGTTTACAATGGATGTTCTTTGAACAATATAGCCATGAACCCTATATAGCAGTTGCTCGTTTCATTAATAAATACCTAGGCAGCCCTGCAGATAGGTTGCAGGAGTTAGAAAGTAAAAAGGAAGGTGGTAATAGGGCGTTAGCGGTGATGGAAATACAACTTCAGAAAACGCCCTATTTATTAGGGGATGAAATGTCTATCGCCGATATTAGTTTATTTGCTTATACGCATGTGGCCTATGAAGGTGGATTTGATTTAAATGAATTTCCCGCGATCCTTGCTTGGATATCTCGCATTGAGCATCAGAAAGATTTTATCCATATAGGGTAAATTTTGTTAGATACTACACTGTTTTACACGCGCTGGTTATAAAGTGTACACGATCGTTCAAGTTACCCTAAGTTATAACATTTCGTTATAACATTACTAAAGACAGGGATAACGCTTAATGGTTTAATACAAAATTACAGATGTGTACACTTTCGCTTCGATCAGACTGAATTAGGCTAAAATATAATGATTATTATGCCTTACCCTCAGGTTTTACTGTAGAATTTAAGTGAACTGCTGATAATAAATTAAATTTATTTATAGATGTTTTCCTGACAACAAAATATTACTTCTTAACATCAATCGATAGTGTTACCTATAAATGGTTCAGCTTTTATCAACTGAATGGTGCTTTGTATTATGTATTTAGTTTGGTTAGTTTTTAAATATCGTAAATAGTCGCTGTAAAGTATCCAGTAATTGATGTTGCATTGCCAACATATAACATAAACCAAATTAATTTTATTTAGGAATAATATGAACGTATTTTTTAAAAAAGCATTGGTTGCGCTAGTCGCTGCAACAAGTTTATTAACCGTACCTGCATTTGCACAGGAAACAGTTAAAGTGGGTATGTCTGGTCGTTACTTCCCATTTACATTTTCTAAAAGTGATGTACTTCAGGGATTTGAAGTGGATGTATGGAATGAAGTTGCAAAACGCGCTGATTATAAAGTTGAATTTGTAACAAGTAGCTTCTCTGGTTTATTTGGTATGTTAGAAGCAGGGCACATTGATACCATTGCAAACCAAATTACGATTACAGAAGCACGAACTGCTAAATATGCTTTCTCAATTCCTTATGTGATCGACGGTGTTCAAGTGACTGTTCGTAAAGGACGTGATGATATCCAAGGTGTTGAAGATCTTAAGGGTAAAAAAGTTGCAGTTAATTTAGGTAGTAACTTTGAGCAAGTGTTACGTAAAATTGATACAAATAATGAAATCAACATTGTTACTTACGATACAGGTATTGAGCAAGATGTTGCATTAGGTCGTGCCGATGCATTCGTAATGGACCGAGTTTCTTCTGCGCAGTTAATTAAAAAAGCAGGGTTACCTTTGCAATTAGCTGGTAAACCTTTTGAAAAAATTGAAAATGCAATGCCATTTTTAAATAAACCATCACAATTGATTATTCGTGACAAGGTTAATACGGCACTTGAAGCAATGCGTGCAGATGGAAAATTAGCTGAAATTTCAAATAAATGGTTTGATACTGACATCACGAAATAATATTAATCCTTAAAGAGTCGTTTTTATGCAAAGTTCATTTGATTTTCAATACATAATTGAATTAATGCCCATTTTATTAAAATATCTTGGGGTGACAATGGAAATGGCACTTTGGGGGTTCGTATTTGCATTAATACTCGCGCTGGGTTTAGCCCTAGTGCGTGTATTTAAAATCACTTTTATACAACACCTTGCCTCTCTCTATATTTCCTTTTTTCGTGGCACGCCATTATTAGTACAACTGTTTCTTTTGTATTATGGATTCCCACAATTTATGCCGATTTTTGTTGGTATGGATGCTTTTACTGCGGCTATTATCGGTCTTTCATTACACTTTTCTGCGTATATGGCAGAAAGTATCCGAGCTGCAATTTTAGGCATTGATAAATCACAAATGGAAGCCTGTTTAAGTTTAGGTATGACACGCTTACAGGCAATGAAACGTGTTATTTTGCCTCAGGCTTCACGTGTCGCAACTCCATCATTAATGAACTATTTCATCGACATGATTAAAAGTACGTCATTGGCGTTTACATTAGGTGTTGTTGAAATTATGGCGAAAGCACAAATGGAAGCCTCTTCAAGCTTCAAGTTTTTTGAAAGTTTTCTTGCTGTTGCCGTTGTTTACTGGATTGTTGTTATCATCTTTACGCGTATACAGCATCTTCTAGAATACAAACTTAATAAGGCTTATTAATCATGATCAAAGTAACCAGTCTAACTAAGAAGTTTGGTGATTTAGAAGTACTTAAAGATATCAATTTTGAAGTATCTCAGGGTGAAATAATTGTTATTATTGGTCCATCTGGTACCGGTAAATCTACCTTATTACGTTGCCTTAATTACCTTGAAACACCAACTAGTGGTCAAATACACATCGGTGATGTCAATATTAACGCATCGTCACATACCGCAAAAGAAGTTACTTCATTACGTAAACAAAGTAGCTTTGTATTCCAAAACTATTCTCTATTTGCCAACAAAACCGCGTTGCAAAATGTAGCTGAGAGTTTAATTACGGTTTGGGGAGTAGCTAAAACGGAAGCGTTAGCAAAATCCGAGGCTATTCTAATAAAAGTCGGTTTAAAAGATAAACTGCACATTTATTCTTCACAATTATCCGGCGGTCAACAACAGCGTGTTGGTATTGCTAGAGCAATGGCAGCGAAGGGGGAAGTTATTCTGTTTGATGAGCCTACTTCTGCATTAGATCCTGAATGGGTTGATGAAGTATTAGCAGTAATGAAACAATTGGCCGTTGAAAGACAGACCATGATTGTCGTTACCCATGAAATGCAATTTGCAAAAGAAGTCGCCGATACGGTTATTTTTATGGAAGATGGATATATTGTCGAACAAGGTTCGCCACAACAAATTTTTGAAAATCCGCAGCATCAACGTACTAAAGCATTTGTAAAAAGAGCGTTAAAAAAAGGATATTAACTTTAGGTTAGTAAACTTGATTATTTTGTATCCGTCATCATTCAGCTATAGAATTAGTAATACAGTTTGAATGGTAACGGGTAAATACAATAACAACAAACAACCACTATACAAGCTTATTCTTTATCTTCTCTGCCTTTAAATTTTTTATCAAAATACCTCTTTGATAAATATCATTTAACATTTAAATTCAACTATTTAACTACATTTATTTGTTATAATGCTAGCTATTAGTTAATTTCTATTTCAATACTTTTAATTCAAACACATTAATTTAAAAATAAAGGATTTCACAATGCAAGAGCAAAAATTAATCGACTATGGACCGTTGGCGGTGTTAGTAGGCACATGGGAAGGAAATAAAGGTAAAGACCTTGCTCCGGAACCCGATGGCACTGAACATAATGAATATTATGAAACTATTGTGTTTACCGAAGCCGTTGATTTAGCAAATGCAGAAGAAGAAAGATTGAGTGCTGTACATTATACTCAAAAAGTACAACGTATTAGTAATAATAAAATAATTCACCAAGAAACCGGATATTGGATGTGGCAACAGGGGACTGATAAAGTAATGCATTCTTTAACTATTCCTCGTGGTATTTGTGTACTTGCGGGCGGCACATCATCGCAACAAGAAAATACAACAATATTCTCAGTGGCAGCATCGTTAGATAGTGAACAGTGTCCTATTATTCAAAGTAGCTTCTTGGTACAAAAAGCGAAAACTAAAAGTTACAAACAACAATTACAGGTATCGGGTAATACACTTCAATACCAACAAAATATGTTACTCGATATTTATGGTAGAGAGTTTGATCATAATGATAAAAATACCTTAACTAAAATAAAGTAAACATTTCTGATTGCTGTAAACAGAGGCAATTTAGCCATCGCGACTTATGTTTTAATAACTATCTTTTTAACAAATTGCCGTGAGCTATATAGATGCTTATCAACGGATTTGAAGGAATATTAGTTTATCATGATGATTTAAATACTCTTTCGCAAGCTGCCATCTATAGTTTGAAAGTGTTAATTTAAAACTATAGATGTGTCGGAATAATTTACATTTTTAAATTGCACCTATATTGGAATATATAAATAGTAGTAGTAACAATGGCTTGCTAACTTGGCCTTATAATTGCTTATTACATCGTAATTATTAATTAAGAGGTAAACATGAAAAAAACTTATACGATTATAGCGTTAGTCGCAGGTTTATATTCACAGGTTGGTGTCGCAGGGCCGATAGAGTTGCTCAATGAATATAACCTGATTGTATTTGGTGATTTACAGTCAAATAGTGAAGTTGAAGGTAAAACGTTAGTCGGTGGTAATATCTCAGGTTCTGCATCTAATTATGGTATTAACCTAGCACCTGCTGTTAATGCATTAGTGGTAGGTGGTAACGTAACATCAGGCACGACTATCAATGCAAATGGACACACAGTCACGGTTGCTGGAAATAATAATGGAACAATAAACTCAGCGCTTACCGTTACAGGGTCTTCGCCAGTGGATTTTGGTTTAGTGAAAAATGAATTGACAGCTTTTTCATCTTACTTAGCTAACCTCAATGCCAACTCTTTATTGGACTCACCAAATGGTAACCAACCAAGCGCTGCAAATTTTAATGTTGATTCAAGTGTTGGTAATGGAATGGCTGTATTTAATATCGATACTAGTGACTTATTTGGTAATGGTTTAGTACAACAATACGATATTAAATTTGCTAACCAATCTCCATCTGCTGTAGTAATAAACGTCGCAGGAGAGAATATCACAGATGCAAGTTTGGGTAATCCCGTTGGTGGATTTAACAAAGCGAATAGTGATTTTATAATTTGGAATTTTTATGAAGCTATTGATATTAAATTAGATAAACGTTTGCAGGGTAGTCTATTAGCACCTTTAGCAACATTAACTATTTCTAATTATATTGAAGGTTCTGTAGTAGTTGATAACTTTTACCAAAACGGTGAGATACATAACCCAGTGTTTAATGGTGATATCGCTTATAACCCAATTCCGACAGTAAGTGTTCCTACTCCCGTACCTACTCCTTCTTCTTTATTGATATTTGCGGCTGCTTTACTTGGTCTCGGTTTATGGCGTCGTAAAACCTCTATAGATAAATAATCTATAGCAACGCTTCCGATAAAAAACACTACCAAAATAGAGATGAGGTCACCAATAGTTGGTGGCCTTTTTTATGAAAGTAAAAAATGGAAAAAAAAATCATCTACAAAAAAGCCGCTAAGTAGGTAGCTACTAGCGGCTTTATTATATTTATTAAAGCTAAGAAAATGTACTAAAACCATTAGGCTTGTAACATTTAGCTTATAAATTTAGTAGGGTAGTTAACTTTATTTGCTATGACGTTCTTTTAGCTTAGCAGCAACATCTGCTAATGATAAACCTTCGTTTTGAAGCAATACAGTTAGGTGATAGATAAGATCTGCACTTTCACAGGTTAACTCATCCATATCTTTTGCCATTGCAGCTAGTGCAACTTCAACACCTTCTTCACCTACTTTTTGTGAGATACGTTTAGTGCCACGTGCATACAAACTGGCAGTATAACTACTTTCAGGATCTGCACCTTTACGGCTTTTGATCACTTGTTCTAAGTCAGATAGAAAGCTTAATGATGGTTCTAGATCATTTTTAAAACAAGTTTCATTCCCTAAATGACAAGTTGGCCCAATTGGTTCAACAATGGCAAGTAATGTGTCATTGTCACAATCAGAACTAATCTCAATTACATTTAAAAAGTTACCTGACTGTTCACCTTTACACCATAAGCGTTGTTTTGTGCGGCTGAAAAAAGTCATTTTTCCAGATTCAAGCGTTGCCGCTAATGATTCTTGATTAACGTAACCCAACATTAAAACTTTGCCCGACGTTTTATTTTGCACAACAACTGGCATTAGGTTATCTACTTTTGCCCAATCCAGTGATTGAAGCTGTTCTTGTTTCATTAAACTCATAAACGAATCGCTACCTTTTGTGTTTGAAGGTAAGATTTTAACTCACCAATATTAATTATTTGTTTGTGGAACACGCTTGCTGCTAGAGCTCCATCTACATCGGCTTGATTGAAAACATCGGCAAAATGCTCCATTTCACCAGCACCACCAGAAGCAATTAACGGAATGGTGCAAATTGCTCGCGCTTGACTCAATTGGTCAATATCATAACCGCATCGAACACCATCTTGATTCATCACATTAAGAACAACTTCACCAGCGCCACGTGATTGAACTTCTTTAATCCAATCAAAGGTATTCCATTTAGTTGTAATTGTTGCATGCTCATTACCGGTAAATTGCTTAACTTGATGTTGACCTGTTTCTTGATCAAAGTATGAATCAATACCAATAACGATGCACTGTGTACCAAATTTTTCTGCTAAACGATTAATTAGACTAGGATCGGCCAAAGCAGGGCTGTTGATCGAAACTTTATCAGCTCCAAATTCAAGAATACGCTGTGCGTCCTGTTCAGTTTTAATGCCACCGGCAACACAAAAAGGAATATCAATCACTTCTGCTACGCGGCTTACCCAACTTTTATCAACAACACGGTCATCTGAACTTGCTGTAATATCATAAAAAACCAGTTCATCAGCACCTTCTTCAGCATAACGTTTAGCAAGCGGTACGATATCGCCTACGATTTCGTGGTTACGAAATTGTACACCTTTTACTACTTGCCCATCTTTAACATCTAAACAAGGAATGATACGTTTTGCTAACATAATAAAAATCCCTTTAATAAATTATTATACATCAATATGTTACCTATTTTATTCATTAGCTATAGTTCCATCAGCATTGTAAATGCATAGAGAAATATAATTACTCACTAATATTTTTAGTTTGTTATTCACGTCAATTCACTAAGTATATAATTATTCTCACTTATCTTGAACGACTATTTTAATTTTAGTGCTTCAATTTATACTCATAAAAGAGCATTACCTATCACAAGGCTTTATTCGGTCATTATTGCGACATAAAATCGTAATATTAAAATAGTTTCAGAGGTTAATTGATCAAATACATTATTTTTTGCTGTTTTACTATTTTTCGAAGTGCATTAATTAATCGAACTTATTATGCGAATCTAGGGATAAATAAACCAGTATAAAAGATCTAAATGCATTTTAGTTTCGTATTAACCGTCAACGAATAGAAAGATGGTTAGGAGTTAACATGTTAGTGAATATGATTGGATTTAATTTTGCTTGGTTTGGCCTCGTATATTGGGGCAACATATTTATACCGGTTGCGTTATTAATGTTAGCTATTCATTTATTGATTTTATCTGATAATAAAAATGAGGCAAAGCTTGTTTTAGTGATCACCGTGATCGGTGTTTCAATCGATTCAATGCTTAATTACAGTAACTTCTTCATTTTTATGGGTTCTGGTTATACACCGTTCTGGTTAATCGTACTCTGGGCATGTTTTGCAAGTACGGTTTCACATAGTTTATCTTTTTTAAAGCATTCTAAATTGTTACAAGCCAGTGTCGGATTTTTTATTGCACCTCTCAGTTATATTGTGGCTGGAGATAAATTCAATGCCGTTGATTTTTCATATCCACTCGTTGAAACATATCTAGTGCTTGGCGTAATTTGGGCGTTGTTATTCATTGTTATATTTTTATTAAAGTCACTGATTTTGGTTAAAAGCAGTGCTGATTCGGTTAAATCAGCCAATACACGATCAAGCGATGTTGCTTTTACTAAATTTAAAACAGATAAATCGGCAGATAGAGAGTATCCAAATGTTTAAAAAAATAAGCTATGTGGGGTTGTTATCATTTGCATTGTTTTTCAGCAATGCCATAAATGCGCAAAATAAGACAGATGATAAAGCACAGTGGCCTACAACATTGTCTTCTTTTCAACAACAGAATGAGTTGAAAGTGGTTGGCAATGCGATTTTTTCAGTACTTTTTTGGGATCTTTATAAGAGCCAATTATCAACAGGTTCAGGTAAATATCCACAATCATCTAATCACGATAACTTAATTTATAAAATTGATTATTTAAAGGATGTAACGGCTGTAGATTTAGTTGATTACACCATTGAACAATGGCAGCACTTAGCAGTAAGTGAGCAACTATATAAAGTCTATTTACCGCAATTAAAGGCTATTTGGCCGAACATAAAAGCAGGAGAGAGTTTGGCGCTAGTGGTTAAAAACAATTCAAGTGCATTTTATTATAACGGTGAATTGTTGGGTGCTATGGATGGAGAAAATTTTGCTCCTTTATTTTTAGATATTTGGTTATCAAAAGAGACCAGCGAGCCTAAATTACGTGAGCAATTGTTAGGGAGAATAGTTAATGATTAAGTTTAAAAAAGTAATGAATAATGCTAAAAAATCGCTGCTTAAATATAAAAAAGTTACGTCGGTTGCTTTAACGTCTGTTTTAACATCGACACTATTAATGAGTTGCTCTGCAAATATAGAAGATTACCAACAGCAGGGTAAACAATTTGACCTTAAACAGTATTTTAATGGGGACTTAATTGCCTGGGGAACATTGCAGGATAGGAGCGATAAAGTAACCAGACGTTTCTGTGTTGAATTATCCGGTAGGTGGCAGGGTGATAGCGGAGTATTAGCTGAGAAATTTTATTTTGACGATGGCGAAATCAGTTACCGAAATTGGTTACTGACTAAACAACATGATGGTAGTTACTTAGGCACCGCTGAAGATGTAATTGGTACAGCAGTAGGTAAGCATCAAGGTTTTGCTTTTCAACTGCAATATACATTAGCGCTGCAAGTTGATGAAAGCACTTACAATGTAACCATGAATGATTGGATGTATCAGTTGGATGAATATCGAGTAATGAACAAAACGTCAATATCTAAGCTTGGTTTTAATGTTGCGAATGTGACGTTGTTTTTTGATAAGCAATTGCCCGTTAAAAAGTGTCAATAAAAATGAATAGACCGTCTTACAGAAAAAATAATTTCGTGATTAGCTATTAATCACTAATCAGAAGAGATAAATACAAAGGTATTAAATAGGATAATAAATGCACAATAAAACAGTTAATTTACCCCTTTTTCCACTGAGCATCTTTTTGCTACCAGGTGGCATAACTCGCTTAAGGATCTTTGAAGCGCGTTATTTAAAAATGGTGAGCTTAGCAACAAGTAATGGCGGCTTTATTATTTGTCCTGATATAGACAATAAGTCAGAGCAGTTGGCTATTTGGGGAAGCTGGGTTGAGATTATTAATTTTGATCAAGGTGATGATGGTGTACTAGAAATAGATGTAAAATGCAAAACGTTAGTACAAGTAAATCAGGTTGAACAAAATAAGGAGCAACTTCACTTTGCAACCGCTGTTCCTATCAAACACTGGGCGGAAAATGAATCATCTGTAGCAATTCCTCTGTTAATGGATTCATTACAGTCGTTAGTAGAGAGTAATGATTTATTGAAAGACTTATATGATCATAACTTGCAACTAAACCCTTATTGGGTTGTAGCAAGGTGGATTGAATTGTTACCTATCCCATTTGATATTAAAAACTCGTTCATTTACGAATCCACATATTCTGAAGCAGAAAAACTGGTTAGTTCGATCATTGTTGAAAAATTATGAGTGCTTAAGAAGCGGTGAATAACTACCTTGTGAATGGCTACTATCTTGGATTAAAATTAAATGCTATAACTGAAGTATCGGCATGTGTTTATTTTATATCCAGTTACCGAATCAATTATCACATAACCTCCGCAAAACTATTCCTGTGACTTATATTACGAATGTAATGCTCTAATAAATATAATTATTTCAATTAATGTAATTATTTTAGTAAGAAGGTGATCCATTTTTAATTTACCTGCGTATTACTATGCAGAGTCCAAAATTGAGAATTAATTATGGTAGCTGTACAAACTAAATTGCCAACACAAGTCAGTCATGTTAGATCTACTAACATGACAGAAAATACAGATCACACTCAACTTTGTGAGTGGTTAAAAGCAGTAGCAGAAAACCGATGCAAAATTTCATTTACACATTTGTTTAAGTTCTTTGCACCTAAAATTCAGCGTATTGCGCGTAGTAAATTCCCTAATGAAGCACAAGCACATGAAGTAGTACAAGATACTATGAGCAATGTTTGGCGTAAGGCTCACTTGTTTGATTCAAACAAAGGTGCTGCAACGACATGGGTTTATACCGTTATGCGTAATGTTACTTTTGACCTACTACGAAAAATAAAAAATAACCGTGAAGATAATTTAAGTGATGATATTTGGCCAATAGCTGAAAATGCTGTCGCTGAAGATCATAGCTACGAAGATCATCTTGAAAATAAACAATTGTTACGAGTCATTGAAGCATTACCAGTACCACAGCAAGAAGTTGTAAAAGGCTTTTATTTAATGGAAATGTCACAAGAACAACTCGCTACCCATCTTAATTTACCATTAGGCACGATTAAATCTAGGTTACGTTTAGCGTTAGTCAAAATGAAAGTGCAATTAGGAGAAGAGCATGATTAAACATCATCCTAAATTCGAATTAATTCAGGCTTATGTTAATGGTGAGTTGCCAGCTTCATTATCAATAGGTATCACACTGCACGCTGAACTATGTCCTGTGTGCCAACAAAAAATAGCACAACTCACCGAGCAAGTAGCTGAGCGTAGTTTTGAGGAATTAAGTAATCCTCTTTTGAATGAGTTGAACAAACTTGATTTTGAGAGTGATAATACTGAAGATGATTTTTTTGACTCAATGATCAATGATATTACTGACTCAAATGACATTGACACATTAGTAGAAGTAGCGCCTAAGGAGGTTATCTTTAAAGATAAGTCTTATACGCTGCCAAGTGCACTGAATAATGTTTCCATGGGAAAAGCTGCGAATGTTGGCAAGCTTTCAAGAGCACGTCTGCAATTAGATGAAAATGAGATTCATTCAAATTTATTGCACATTAATCCAGGTGGCGGTGTACCAGAACATACACATAAAGGTTTTGAATTAACGGTTTTGTTAGACGGATCCTTTAGTGATGACCGAGGTGAATATCATAAAGGCGACTTTATTATGTTAGACGGTACATTTACACATAATCCAATCTCTGAAAAAGGGTGTTTATGTTACACCGTTGCCAATGACGCTTTACATTTTACACAAGGTATTAATAAACTACTTAACCCGATTGGAAGTTTTATATATTAAGTGTTTATTACCTTTTTAGGTTAGATTGTTAGTTGCTAATTGCTTGTTTTCAAATAAACTATTACTTAAATACGTAAGTAGTTTAGCAACTCTCGTTATTAGTTCATGGAGTGAATAATGATTTATTCAGTTGAAAAAGAAGATATTAAAATTGGCATTAGTGCCTGTCTAATTGGCCAAAAAGTTCGCTTTGATGCGAGCAACAAACCATCTCGTTTTTGTATTGATGAACTTGGGGAGCACGTTCAATACGAGTCATTTTGCCCTGAAGTTGCTATCGGCTTACCGATCCCACGACCAACTATACGTCAGATTAAAAAAGATGACATGATAACCATTGCAAGACCAGATGGAAGCGGCGATGTAACAGAAGCATTACAGGCTTATGGTAAAAAAGTAGCCGACATGACTAAACACTTGAGTGGTTATGTTTTCTGTGCAAAAAGCCCAACCTGTGGAATGGAGCGCGTTAAAGTATACACACCGGAGGGAAACTCTCTGACATCGGACGGTATTGGTGCTTTTGCAAAAGAGATAATGGAAGCAAACCCACTATTACCTTGTGAAGAAAATGGTCGACTCAATGATATGCATATCAGAGAGAATTTTGTAGCACGTATTTATGCTTACAAACACTGGCAAATGGTCAGTGACTCTGGTTTAACAAAACACAAGTTAACAACGTTTCACAGTCATTATAAATATACCGTCATGAGCCATAATTTAGTTGCTTACAGAAAGTTAGGTCAATTACTTGCAGATGTTGACTTGCCTCTAGCCGAGAAAGCATCACAGTATATTTCTGGACTAATGGATGCGTTAAAAATCCCTGCTACGCGTAAAAACCATGTTAATACGTTGACTCATATTCAAGGATACTTCTCTAAGCATTTAGAGGCTCCACAACGTAAGGAATTATGTGAACAGATAGATGGTTATCGATTAGGTTTGTTACCTTTAATTGCGCCGTTAACATTGATTAATCACTACTTACTGCAATATCCAAAAGATTACTTGAAAGGGCAGTCGTACTTGTCGCCATACCCTGATAGTTTGCGACTAAGGTACGCTTACTAACAATTGTCAACATTACTAAGTGGGTTTAATCAAACGCACTACATTGTCCTTCTCTCGAAGGACAATTTAATCATATTGAATGTTAAAAGGAACTATTTTGTCTTCCTCTTCTTTACAAAGTTCATCCCATAAAGCATCTTCAAAACTACTTTGGTTTCGTAATGACTTAAGAACTAATGATAATCCTGCATTGCAATACTTCATTAACCAATCAGATTCTGACACTACAGCTCAAGCTATTTTCTTTGTTTCAGAGCCGCAATGGTTATCTCATCATTGGTCTGACATAAAAATTGATTTTGTAAAACGTCATGCTCAAGCTTTAGTCAGTGAGCTAGCTCTGTTAAATATAAATTTAACAATTGTTACTGTTGATGATTTTAATGCACAAGTCGATTATCTTAAACATTATTGCTTACAAAATAATATTGCTAACGTGATCGCCAATAGTGAACTTGAAGTTAATGAGCAACAGCGTGATATTTCTTGCGCAGAGCAAGGCATTTCATTAACGCTATTTGAAGCTGATGTTATTGTACCCAAGGGCAAAGTGCTTAATCAGTCTGGTCAAATGTATAAAGTATTTACCCCCTTTAAGCGAGCTTGGTTAGCTCATATTCGAGAATTTGGTTTCAATTATCTTGGTGATGCGACTGCTATTACTAACAGTAAAACGATTCAAAATGAACAGGTAAATGAACAGCAAGAAAGTAAAGAATCTGATTCTATCTCTAACAAATGGCCTTTAATCAATGTGGTAATGAAAAAAGCAATGCCACAGTTTTATAGAGAGAAAATATCACGTTATAAAACTAACCGGGATATTCCTTCAATAAAAGGTACCAGTGGCCTCTCACCTTATTTAGCTGCCGGTGTATTGAGCCCTAACTATGTATTGAACTCATTATTAAACAAATTTCCAGACATCTTAATCTCAAGTGATAGTGAAGAGTTTTGTTGGTTAAATGAAATAATTTGGCGAGAATTTTATCGTCATTTGATGTTTGACCAGCCACGACTCTGTAAGCACCAATGTTTTAATGACAAATATCATCAATCAGTCTGGCCTTATGACCAGGAACTTTTTAACGCCTGGTGTGAAGGTAAAACAGGATACCCGTTAGTAGATGCTGCAATGCGTCAGTTGAACCAAACGGGTTGGATGCATAATCGCTTACGTATGGTTGTTGCTAGCTTTCTTACAAAGCATCTACTACTTGATTGGCGTTTAGGCGAAAAATACTTCATGCAACATCTCATTGATGGAGATTTAGCTTCGAATAATGGTGGTTGGCAATGGGCATCGAGTACTGGCTGTGATGCACAACCTTATTTTAGAATTTTCAATCCCATTACACAGAGTGAAAGGTTTGATCCTAAAGGAACTTTCATACGTAAGTACTTACCGGAGCTAAGCAAAATACCTGATAAGCAAATTCATTTTCCACATAAATATATTAAGCAAAATCACTTATCTATTTATTGGCCTGCGATTGTTGATCATAAAGAAGCCAGATTAAATGCTTTAGCTTTCTATAAATCACACTAAATCATTATGCTAGAAGTTGTAATTTAATAAATACTCGAATATTGATACGTAACATTTGTACGTAATCCTGATATGTAACATAGCTATCAATATGTAAGATAAATACTTGTTAATGTCGTGATTGCTGTGATGCAATATTCGACATTGTAAGTTGGTAGATTACAGTAGGTTTTAATCACAGGTATATAGTTGATTTAGTTTATTCACTTACAACACTATGACTTCCATGAGTGTTATTTTGATGACGGTAAATATGATGAGCGATAAACCATTAAGCGATCAAAAATTTAAGGAGCAAGTATTAGCTTCCGAGCCACAGCAATGTGATCCTGCCACCGAAGACGAACAAAATTCAGGTACGATTCAACAACAAAATGTATTTGAAAAGGAAGACTTAGCAGTTGCAAAAGACTCCAAGTCAGATCGTTCTCAAGCAATCGAATCAATAGACAATCCTACACATCTTCCTTATTTTGACCCTCATCCTGATTGGTTAAATACATTCATGGAAGTATATCAAAACCTATCAGCCAATAACTTGATGCTATTAGAATCGATTTATGATCAACAGATTACTTTTATCGATCCTATTCATGAAATAAATGGTTTAGAAAATTTACATCAGTACTTTGAAAATCTGTATCAAAACCTAAGCTGTTGTGACTTCAAGATAAGTAATGTGATTGCACAGCCCAATCAAGCATCGATATATTGGGAAATGACTTATCAGCATCCTAAATTAAATAAAGGCAAAGTAGTTAGTGTGTTTGGCACCTCGCACCTATGTGCTAAAAAAGGCAAAGTTATTTATCATCGTGACTATTTAGACCTTGGTGCAATGCTGTACGAACAACTTCCTTTATTTGGTCGAATAGTAAGCTGGATAAAAAATAAGGCGGCTAAATAATGGCGAATAAAAGGATACTTATTACTGGTGCCACTTCAGGTATTGGGCATTCACTTTTTGAACAATACAGTGAACTTGGAGAACAAGTTATTGCTTGTGGTAGGAACCAATTACAGCTACAGAAAATGCAAAAACTAGCTTATAAAACCTGTGCATTCGATATTACTATTAAATCAGAAATTGCTGCTTATGCTGAATCTATTGAGTCCTTAGATATATTAATTTTGAATGCAGGAAATTGTCGTTATATCGACAATGCTAAACAGTTTGATGGAGAACTCTTTGCTGATGTTGTGACTACCAATTTAATCTCATTGGGTTGGTTGCTAGAGTATTTCTTGCCTAAGGTGAAACCAGGCGGACAAGTTGTATTTATCAGCTCAAGCGCAACTATAGTGCCTTTCCCAAGAAGTGAAGCCTATGGAGCATCAAAAGCTGGTATTGATTATTTAGCTAAGAGCTTACGCCTAGATTTAGCCAAAGAAGAGATTGACGTGACTTTGGTACACCCTGGTTTTATTAAGACCCCTTTAACGGATAAAAATGACTTTACGATGCCTTTTTTATTAACCAGTGAAGTGGCAGCAACAAAAATAATCAACGCCGTTAATCAGCGTAAAAAATATGCTCATTTCCCGAAACGTCTTACGTTATTACTTAAATTCTTCAGTTTCCTTCCTGCTTCTATCTGGCAAAAAATTATCTTAAGAGACCAAAAATAATGAAAAATATTGCAATTATCGGTTCCGGTATTTCTGGACTCACTAGTGCTTACTTATTATCGAAAAAGCACAATATCACTGTGTTTGAGAAAAATGATTATATTGGCGGACACACTGCCACAGTAGATATTGAAAAAGATGGTAGACCCTATGTTATCGATACAGGTTTTATTGTCTTCAATGATAAAACTTATCCGAATTACCTCGCTTTATTGGATGAAATAGGGATTGGTAAGCAAGCGACTGAAATGAGTTTTTCAGTACATAATTGTGAAACTGGCTTGGAGTATAACGGTCACAATTTAAATTCTTTATTTGCACAAAGAAGCAATTTATTTCGACCTTCATTCTGGAAGTTGGTAAAAGAGATCCTGCGCTTCAATAAATTGTGTAAGTCTATTTTTGAACAGGATATTTACCTACCAGGGTTAACACTTGGTCAGTTCCTGAATGATAATAAATTTAGTGCCTTTTTTGCTGAGCATTATATTTTACCAATGGGTGCGGCTATTTGGTCTAGTTCATTATCACAAATGGAAGAATTCGAATTTCGTTTCTTTGTGCAATTTTTCCACCACCATGGCCTGCTTAATATCGCCGACAGACCACAGTGGTATGTTGTACCTAATGGTTCTCGTAGTTATTTAGGACCACTTTGTGAACCGTTCAAAGAGCGTATTCATTTAAACGCTAATATTACCGGTATTACCCGACGAGACGATCAAGTTCATTTGCATTTTAGCAATGCTGTTAACAATGACGAGAATAATACCGTTAGCGATAATTATATCAACACGCAAACCTTTGATGAAGTAGTCCTAGCCTGCCATTCGGATCAAGCGTTAGCCTTATTGGCCGATGCAACGGAAGATGAAGACACCTTGCTTTCTTCAATGCCATACAGTGAAAATTCAGTGATACTGCATACCGACGTTAGTTTACTGCCCGATAGAACCGCAGCATGGGCAAGTTGGAATTATCAATTAAGTCAAGATAGAGAGAAAGCGTCGAGTGTAACTTATAACATGAATATTTTGCAGGGATTAGAAAGCGAGCATACTTTCTGCGTTACCTTGAACCAAAAACAAGATATCGACCCAAGTAAAGTTATAAGGGAGTTTATTTACCACCATCCCATTTTTTCATCTGAATCGATTCGAGCACAGCAGCAAAGAGATCTTATTTGCGGGATTAATCACACACACTTTGCAGGGGCATATTGGCATAATGGTTTCCATGAAGATGGTGTTCGAAGCGCAGTAGAAGTTGCTAAGCGCTTTGATTGCCACCTAGATGCCTTTGCAGAAAACCGTAATTAATAGCACTCGGTATAAAAGGTTGTTCTACAACAAGGAATAAAAACATGCCTAACTCATCGCCGCTTAGCCAAAGTGCCATCTATGTTGGACAAGTTATTCATAAACGTTTTCAGCCTAGGAAGCATAGCTTTAATTCAACGTTATACATGCTCGCATTAGATGTAGATGAGATTGAAAAGAGGCCACAAAATCAAGGAATTTTTGGGTTTGCTTGGTATCATCCTTTACGATTTGTGGAAAAAGATTATCTCAGAAGTGAACCAGATTCATTATCGTGTCGTATAAAGAATAAAGTAATGCAATTAGAGGGTTACGCAGATATAGAGCGGATCTTGATGGTTGTACAGGTGAGGTGTTTTGGTCTCTACTTTAGCCCAGTTAATTTTTATTTTTGTTATGACAAGCAACAACAATGTACACAGATGCTAGCAGAAGTGAGTAATACGCCTTGGAATGAAAGACACTATTATTTGGTTGATTTATTACAACAAGATGAACCTAAAATCACCGATAAAGTGTTTCAAGTTTCGCCATTTATGGATTTAGATATGAGTTATACATGGCATATCAAAGCACCAAAAATAGACGATGATAAATTACTAATAAAAATTGAAAATAAGCGTTTAAACCAAAACACTGGGGATATAAGTAAGCTATTCGAAGCAAGTCTAGTACTGAGAAAGCAGCCTTTTACCAAACGCAATATGTTAGGTGTGTGGCTCCAATTACCAATAATGACTATTAAGATTGTAACCAGTATTTATTGGCAAGCATTACGATTATTTATTAAAAAAATACCTTTTGTGGGTTATCAAAAAATCAGTTAGCTAGACAGTTTATTTTTAGGAGAATGTAATGGAAGAAATACAAAATATTAGTACACAAAATACGACGGGGTGGTTTGATAAACGTTGTCGTCATTTAGTCCATTCTGTATTTTCAAAGCTTAGCTATGGTCAATTAGAGTTAGTAGAAGCATCGGATAGTCAGTTTTTTCCAGAAAACACTCAGTCAGACAATCATAAGGATATTATAAAAGGTAAAATTCATATCCATGACATGAGTGTTTATAAAGACTTTGTAAAAGGCGGAAGTATCGGTGTCGCTGAGGCGTTCATTGCAGGTAAGTGGAGTAGTCCAAATCTGACCAATGTAATTCGAATATTTGCTAAAGCTCAGCAACAAACCGATAAATTAGAATCAAAAAAATCTTTTTTTAATAAAATTAAAAATGCCATCACCCACTGGCAAAATAGAAATACACAGTCGGGTTCAAAGAAAAACATACTCGCTCACTATGACCTGGGTAATGAATTATATACTCGCTTTCTTGACCCTCAAATGATGTATTCATCAGCGATATATCCATCTCCGACAACCTCTTTAGAATATGCTCAGCTTTACAAGTTAAAAACAATATGTGAACGTTTGTCTTTAACTGAGGATGATCATTTATTAGAAATAGGCACAGGTTGGGGCGGATTAGCCATTTATGCGGCACAAAACTTTGGGTGTAAAGTAACGACTACTACTATATCTGATGCGCAGTATGAATATGCTGAGCAAAGAGTGAAAGAATTAAACTTGGAAGGTAAAATCACTTTATTGAAGAAAGATTATCGCGACTTGACGGGCACTTACGATAAAGTCGTTTCCATTGAAATGATTGAAGCGGTGGGTTATGAGTTCTTACCTAGCTTTTTCGAACAATGTAATGACCGTTTAAAAGAGGGCGGTAAACTATTAATTCAGTCAATAACTATCGCAGATCAACGCTTTGAACATTACAAAAATAATGTCGATTTCATCCAGCGTTATATTTTCCCAGGTGGCTTTTTACCGTCTGTTAATGTGTTATCAGAACAGTTAACTGAAAGTAGCGAAATGGTGATTGAAGGCTTACACGACATTGGGTTGGATTATGCTAAAACACTCGCAGATTGGCGTAGCAGTTTTCTTGATTCTTGGACTGAATTAACGCAATTTGGTTATGATGAACAGTTTAAACGCCTTTGGTTATATTACTTTGCTTACTGTGAAGGTGCATTTTTAGAACGTTCAATCAGCACAGTGCATTTAGTTGCTCGAAAATAAAGCTAGTACTGTATCACTACATGCAATCAAACAAAATTAGAATACTTACTCAATATTATTGTTCTAGTTTAGAAACTAAAATGCCCGAAGATTTAAAAATCTTAGGGCATTTTTTTCAAATATTTTTACTAAAATTTTTACTAAACTTTTTACTAATAATTAAGCGTTTTGCCAGCAGTTAATCGCTTCGGCAACGGTAAACTTACCTTCTAGTAAAGCACGTCCTACAATCATACCTTGAGCACCAGATCGAGCTACATCAGCAATATCATCCAAAGAACCAATACCGCCAGATGCTTGCCAAGAGACGCTAGGGAAAGCAACGACCATCTCTTTGTAAAGGTCGACATTAGAACCTGTTAATGTGCCATCTTTAGAAATATCAGTACATAAAACATGCTTTAAACCTACTTTCAGGTAGATTTCAAGTAGAGATTCAATTGTCTGCCCGCTGTCTTCTTGCCAGCCTGATACAGCAACAATTTTATTACCTTGTGCATCGATATTGATATCAAGCGCTAATACAATATGCTCAGGCCCGTATTTTTCCATCCAACCCGCAACCATTTCAGGTTCTTTAACGGCAGTTGAACCGATAACTACACGATGTGCGCCTGCATCTAATAAACCTTTAACATCTTCTTCTGTACGAACCCCACCACCAATTTGTACTTTAGCAGGCGTATTCTTAATCAAACTTTCAATCACAGTTAATTGACGTTTAGTAATATCTTTAGCGCCATCTAAATCAACAAGGTGTAACCAGTTAGCGCCTTGTTCATTGTAAATAGTGTATAAGCTTTGTGGATCATCGCTGTACACCGTTTTTTGATCGTAATCACCTTGGTATAATCGCACAACTTTACCATCGATAAGATCAAGTGCTGGAATAATCATTTTAAAGCTCCAAAAAGTTTTTGATTAATTGAGCGCCTGCTTTTCCTGAGCGCTCTGGATGAAATTGTACACCGTAAAAATTATCTTTATTCACAGCGGCAGTGAAGGGTGAACCGTATTCACAACTTGCGATGGTGTTTTCGTTAACAGGTAACGCATAACTGTGCACGAAATAAAAGTAAGTGCCTGCAGGAATGTCTTTAAACAAAGGCTCGTCTAATTTAGGCGTGATTTGATTCCAGCCCATGTGAGGAGAACGTAAAGGAGCGACATCCATTTTTTCAACGTAACCATCAACTAAGCCTAATGTATCTATCATCGCTTGATCGCCAAAACCTTCTTCACTACCTTGCGCAAGCATTTGCATACCTAAGCAGATACCTAAAACAGGCTGAGTTAGCTTTTTAATTTCATCAACTAAGTTGCGTTCAATTAAGTTTGCCATCGCTTCTTTTGCAGTACCAACACCGGGCAGAAATAATTTATCAGCCTGTTGTAAAATACCAGGGTCTTTACTGACGGTAACTTCGTAACCTAAACGCTCAATTGCAAATCGTACCGATGATAAGTTAGCGCAACCAGTATCAATAATAACTATCATAAAACACCTTTACTTGATGGCAAGTCAGTACCAATGATCTGTATACTTTGACGCAAAGTACGCCCAAATGTTTTAAATAAACCTTCCACCATGTGGTGCGCATTACCATTTTCAACTTCTAAATGAATGGTTGCACGCATTGCTTGTGCTAGTGAATAGAAAAAGTGCTCAACCATTTCTGTAGACATAGTGCCCACTAATTCACGTGGAAAGTTAGCTTTAAATTTGAGGAAAGGGCGACCAGATAAGTCTAAAGTACAACTTGCTTTGGTTTCATCCATTGGTAATACAAAACCAAAACGGCCAATACCACGTTTGTCACCTAATGCTTTATCTAATGCTTCACCTAGCGCTAATGCAGTATCTTCTACACTGTGGTGGTCATCGATATGCAAGTCACCTTTGACGCTAACATTCATTTGGAATCCTGCGTGCGTAGCAATTTGATCCAACATATGGTCAAAGAATCCCATACCTGTATCTATTTTATTCTCGCCTGTTGTGTCTAAATCAACAAATACATTAATATCTGTTTCTTTGGTAGTACGAGTCACCGATGCAGTGCGGCCTAGGGTCGTTAATTGTTGGACTATTTTTTTCCAACCTAAGGTTTCTTTATTATAAAGAATACCGTTAATCCCCATATTATCAGCAAGACCGATATCAGTATGACGGTCACCAATAACATACGAATGTTTGTGGTCAATGCGACCAGACTGTAAATACTCTTTAACCATACCTAAGAGTGGTTTACGACAGCTGCAATTATCTTCAGGAAAATGAGGGCAAAGTAGGGTTGCTTCAAACTTAACACCCTGTGATGCAAATATTTCCATCATTTTGTTTTGGGGAATATCAAAGTCACTTTGTGGGTAACTATCTGTGCCTAAACCATCCTGGTTAGAAACAATCACCAAGATATAACCAGCATCTTGTAAAGTTAATAAACTCGGAATCACATAGGGTTCAAAAACCAGTTTTTCCAAGCTATCAACCTGTTTATCACTAATAGGTTCATCAATTAAGGTGCCATCGCGATCGATGAATAGAAATTTTTGTGTACTCATTATTGTTCCCTACAGTGAGTTTAAAGTCTTTAATGTTCTGCTCATTTCATCACTGTTACCAATGGTGATACGAACACAATTTTCTAAACGAGGTTTGTTTGCAAAGTCGCGCATGATGATGCCATCGTCAGCAAAAGCTTGAAATACCTTTGCAGAGTCCTTAAAACGTACCAATAAAAAGTTTCCTGTTGTTGGGAATACCTCTGTTACGCAGTCCAGCTTACGAACTGCATTGGCTAATACTTGACGGTTATTATTTAATACAACAACACGGTCTCGCATTATTTCTAAGCCATCACTAGACAATGCTTGAGCTGCAATTTGAGCAACCGGGCCGGGCACTGGGTAAGGTGCTATCACTTTACCCATCATCTCGATCACAGAAGTTTGCGCTAAGGTAAAACCACAACGAATTGATGCTAATGCAAATGCCTTAGAAAGCGTTCTAGTGATCACCAAGTTTTCATGCTCAGCAATCAGGTCGGTTTGGCTTAATTCAGGACAAAACTCAATATAAGCTTCATCTGCGACTATTAATGCTTTACCTGCCGTTGCCGTTAATAAATTAGCAAGTTTTTGTTTATCTAGCATGTTACCAGTTGGATTATTCGGTGCACATAAGAAGACAATTTTAACTTGTCCATTTGATGCGAGTACTGCCGCTTCAACAGCCTCATAGTCAACATCAAAGTTTGTTTGTAATGCAACCTGCTGTATACCAACGCCACAGGTTTCAGCGCTGATCGCATACATACCGTAAGTAGGTGGACAGATCAAAATGCTATCAATTTCAGCTTCACAAAATGTTCTTATTAATACTTCAATACTTTCATCGGCACCACGAGTGGTAAGGATTTGGTTTGAGTTTAGTTTTGCATAAGCTGCGTAGGCATTAATAATTTGTGGCGGTTGAAATTCTGGATAACGATTTAGATTGGATGAATCAAGTTGGTAGGTACTGCAATCGGGTGCTTCGTTAGCATTAAGCCAAACATCACCACGGCCACCAATTCGGCGTGCAGAAAGATAAGGTGTTAATGCTTGCACTGTTTTTCTAGCAAGCTGCTGAATAGTACTCATCGATGATAGTTTCCTAAAATAAAGCCTTTAAATCAAGCCTTTAAATAATACCTTTAAATAATAGCCTGAACCGTAAAGCTTCTGGCTATCAAATGACCTATTGCTGCTGTAGTTTTTCCATACGTATAGTCACCGCACGTTTATGTGCAGTCAAGCCTTCAGCGGCTGCTAAACAAGTTACAGCAGGGGCGAGGTTGCGTAACCCTTCCTGCGTTAACTCTTGTACTGTATAACGCTTCACAAAGTCAGCTAATCCTAAACTTGAATAGGTTTTAGTGTAACCGTAGGTAGGTAATACATGATTAGTACCACTGGCATAATCACCTACTGACTCTGGTGTCCAAGCACCTAAGAAAATAGAACCGGCATTTTTAAGCAAAGGTTGTAATGTTCTTGGTTGCTCGGTTTGTACAATTAAATGTTCTGGTGCATAAAGGTTTGAAATAGTGATAGCTTGCTCAATATCTTTACAGACGATACTAACGCTATTTGCAATTGCTTTTTCAGCAATTTCACGTCGCTCTAATAAAGCAAGCTGCGTTTCTATTTCAAATCCTGTTTGCTCTGCAATTTTTGCACAAGGCGTGACTAAAATAGTTTGTGAATCATGGCCATGTTCAGCTTGTGATAATAAATCTGAAGCAATGAAAGATGGATCTGCATCTTTATCTGCAATTACCAATACTTCAGAAGGGCCTGCGGGCATATCAATGGCTGCGCCTGCAAAGTCATTACTGACTTGACGTTTTGCTTCTGTTACAAACGAATTACCTGGTCCAAAAATCTTATCCACCGGTTTAATAGTTTCAGTTCCGTAGGCTAAAGCTGCAATAGCTTGCGCACCACCTACGGAATAAATTTCATGGACACCACATAGTGATGCCGCGTATAAAATTTCATCTGCAAGCGGCGGTGGAGAGCACAGCACTAATCGTGTGCAACCTGCAATTTGAGCAGGAGCTCCAGTCATAATTACTGTAGAAGGCAATGGTGCACTGCCACCAGGAATATACAAACCAACTGATTCAATTGCCTGGGTATGCATCTCGCATACAACACCTGGCATTGTTTCAACGCGGATCACATCTTGCTGTTGTGCTTTATGAAACTTAACGACTTGTTCATAAGCTACCGTAATCGCATTTTTGATATCACTACCGAGACGCTGGGTCGCGGCTTCAATATCCGTTTGCGTTAATGTGAAATTATCACCACTTAATTTGTCAAAACGTTTAGTGTACTCAAGTAATGCTTGATCACCATGTTGACGAATATTAGAAATAATTTCAGAAACAGTAGAGGTTAAACCTGAAGAATCTGCCATTGCAGGGCGAGCAAGTAATTTAACTTGCTGTTCAGGTGTTAGTTGTTCCCAATTGACCGTTTGCATTGCCATTTTTGGATCACTCCATCATTTTTTCAATAGGTAATACTAGAATTGAGCTTGCACCTAATGCTTTTAATTGCTCCATTGTTTCCCAGAAAAGATTCTCTTTACTGACCACGTGTAATGCAACGTGATCTTCACTACCTGCTAATTCCATCACCGTTGGTAAGTCAGAACCAGGTAATAGATCAGTAATCGCAGCAAGGTTAGCTTTTGGTGCATTTAGCATAATATATTTAGATTCTTTAGCCGTTTGAACACCATCAATACGAGTCAGGATACGGTCCACTAAATCTTGTTTTGCATCTGTCAAAGGTTTATTACGTTGCATTAATACGGCAGTAGAGCGGTAAATCACTTCAACTTCTTTTAAACCATTCGCTTCAAGTGTTGCACCCGTTGAAACTAAATCACAGATTGCATCGGCTAAACCTGCGCGTGGTGCAACTTCAACTGAACCAGTTAGCATACAAGAGGTGTAAGGTACGTTAGCTTCAGCCATGAAACGTTTTAGGATATGTACATAAGTTGTTGCAATGCGAAGGTTTGCTAAAGATTGAACACCTTGATAATCAAAGTCATTGTCAACAGCTAGAGAGAAACGACATTCACCAAAGGCTAATTCTTTCACTACTTTATGCGCAGTCGGTTCGTTAGCAACTTTACGCATCATGCTTTCTTCTTCAAGCACGTTTTGACCAATAAAACCTAAATCAACAACACCATCCATTACTAAGCCTGGGATATCGTCATCGCGCACGCGTAGGATATCAATTGGCATATTGTCACTGTGTGCGATTAAACGTTGGGTATTTAAATTAACTTTAATTCCACAGGCTTTTAATAATTTAACTGTATCGTCACTTAAACGACCTTTTTTTTGTATTGCGATTCTTAAACGTTGCTCTGACATAAACTCATTTCCTTGCATTTAAAACTAAAAAACCCTCGGGAGATTTACTTCCGAGGGTTTAAATTTGGGTAACCACTGGAAGCACATAACATCTCTTCCAAGAAAAATCCTGAAAGATTAGGTAATATGATGGTGATGTGCTTTCAGATTTACTTTCTTCATTGTGATTAAAACTCTGTAATTTAATTGACACTAAGCCTACCAATCTCAATCCAAAATGTGAAACTATTTTTGTACATATCTAAGACCAAATTGGAATAATTATGCAAAAACTTTGATTATTCACCCGTAATAGATTCATTTTCACTATTTTGTGCATCTATTTGTTCTAATTTTGCTCTTTCAGCTTTAGAAATATATTTGCCCTTTGTATTGGGTGCTGCTTTTGCATTAATCTTTTTCATGCGTTTTTTGAGGATACTATTTAGTTTCTTTTTGCGATTCATGTTAAAACCCTTATTAATATGAGTTGTATTGTAAAGAGTCTAGGGATAAATTCAAAGTTCAATTTGATAACAATGACAATCCATTTATCTATCAATGCACACAATCTGAATAGGGAGGGAATATGAGCCAACATCTCATTAATGACTTCATTAACAGAACCTATGTGTTTAAACCTTTCCAAACCAATAAAATGTCCACTGGCAAGGTGGTTAAATATCAAGCATCTAACCGTAATAATAACGCCTCACCTGAAGATATAGAAGAGAGCGTGCATTTTCTAAAACCTATCACAGCCACTAAAAAAACAGATCAAGATGAAAAGCCAGAAACAAAACATATCGACATCACCATTTGATGGTTAAATTTGTATTTAAGGAGTAAGTAAACTTAACTATATCCAGAAATTATATTCAGTGATTATTTTCAGAAACTATATTCAGTGACTATAGCTGAATCATTTGTTGTTTTTACGTTGATGGTAATTAGATAATCCAGTTGGAACGACTTCCGGAAATTTCTTAGTTGATTTGATTAAATGCTTAATAGCTAACACGGGATGTCTAAGCAACATTTTAGGGCCAGCGTAACGCATCACCACTTGTGCTTGTTGCCTAAATTGAGGTTTGTAACAGTGAATAGGGCAGTGCTTGCAAGCAGGTTTGTTATCACCATATACACATCTATCTAATTTTTTTTGTGCATGTTCAATCAGAGCTAAACATTGTTCACAAACACAATGCTGATGGTGTGCTTTGCAATAAATTGTCGTCATCGCTCGAATGGTGTTGAGTTCGACGGCTAAATGACCTGTTAATAAATCTGCCTTTTTTTGCTCTGTCATTATGTCCCCGTGGTCGTTTCCCGTTGTGATGGTATGCTTTAGTGATCGCTGTTGCTTTAGTAATCGTTGCGGATCTTACGAGTAAAGACTGTTTGTGTTTTACTGCGCACTAAAGCATTTTCAGTTTAAGATTAATAACGTAGAATATTATACATTATTCAACGGCAGAGCTTAATAAATTGATTGCTTCATTTTTTTCATCAACAGGCGCACTTGCCAATATTCTTCCTCACTTTATCGGTCGTGACGCACAAGTTAAAATGGCCGAGTCCGTTGACCTAGCAATTAAACAACAAAGTTCTTTAGTAGTCGAAGCAGAAACGGGTACAGGCAAAACCTTTGCTTATTTAGCACCTGCGCTATTGAATTTAGATAAAAGCTTAGGGCAAAAACTAGTTATCTCAACGGGCAGTAAAGCGTTACAAGAACAATTATACTTAAAGGATCTTCCTCTTCTATTACAAGCCACTAGTTTCACTGGACATTGCACCTTATTAAAAGGTCGCGCGAACTATCTTTGTATTGAACGACTTAACCGTTTCATGCTTGAAACTCGTTTCAAACAACCCAATCTGCATAGTGAATTAGTCGCAATTAAAGATTGGTCTATTAGCACGGGGACCGGTGATATTGCAGAAGTTGATGATTTGCCTGAAGATGCAATGATCATTCCTTCAATCACCAGCAGTAATGATAACTGTCTCGGTAAAGAATGCCCAAGTTATGAAGATTGTTTTGTTGTAAAAGCTCGTACTAAAGCAATGGATGCAGATGTTATCGTTATTAATCATCATCTGTTTTTTGCCGATTTAGCAGTTAAAGAGACAGGCTTTGGTCAATTAATTCCAGAAGCAGATTGTTATGTGTTTGATGAAGCCCATCAGCTGCCAGACATCGCCAGTCAATATTTTGGTGAAACCTTATCAAGTAAGCAACTTACAGAACTAGCCAAAGAAATCGATTTTGTCTATCGTACCGAATTAAAAGAAGCAAAACAGATGGCAAAAGCGGCAGAGCAATTACGGGCTGCATCTTTAGATTTCAGGCTAGCCTTTGCAATAGAAAAAGGTTCGGGTAGTTGGCGAGATAAAAGTAAAGATCGCGCTATGCAAATGCATGTTACACGTTTACAACAAGTCATGACCTTTTTAAAACAAGTATTGACCGAGCGTTTGGGTAAAAGTGAAGTATTAGATCACTGTTTTGAAAAAATTAATCAATACAGTTTATTGTTTGAACGTTTAAATAACACCCACGAAAGCGGTTTCAGTTATTGGTATGAATGTACTAAGCAACACTTTTCATTGAATATTACGCCGCTTAGTGTCGCCACTCGTTTTCAAACTGAGTGTCAAAAAAAGCAAGCTAGTTGGATATTCACCTCCGCGACTTTGTCGGTTAAAGGGGAGTTTAAGCATTTTACTCAGCTACTTGGATTAACTGCGGCTAATTGCTTACAATTAAGCAGTCCTTTTGATTATGCAACACAGAGCCTTTTTGTGGTTCCTCGATTAATACCTGAACCAGGCACTCCTGGATTAGCGACCAAATTAGTTGATATGCTATCGCCTGTTATTAATGCCAGTAAAGGACGTTGTTTTTTCCTCTGTACCAGTCATTCGATGATGAATCAGCTCGCACAAGCTTTTCGTGAATCGTTAACTTTACCCGTTCTATTGCAAGGTGAAAAAAGTAAACAAGCCCTGTTAGATGAGTTCATTAATCACGGTAACGCACTATTGGTTGCGACGGGCAGTTTTTGGGAAGGGGTTGATGTACGCGGACAAACGTTATCCTGTGTGATTATCGATAAAATTCCCTTTGCATCGCCTGAAGAACCTTTGTTAAAAGCGCGCATGGAAGATGCAGAGTTAAAAGGCGGAGATCCGTTCTTTGACGTACAATTGCCACAAGCGGTGATCACCTTGAAACAGGGGGTTGGGCGTTTAATTAGAGCGGAACAAGACAAAGGTGTGTTAATTGTTTGTGATACCCGTTTAGTGAGTCGAAAATATGGCAATCTCTTCCTTAATAGTTTACCTTGCATGCCGCGAACTAGGGACCTTAACAAGGCAATCGATTTTCTTACTTTAATTGAATAAATTAATCGAATAAACTAACGCCTTTTTCAATGGCTCGTTTGTAACTAGTATTATCAACATGCTTCAACACATAGTGACCAAAAGAAGCGACAAGTTAACGTTTTTAAGATCGGTTTCTAATGCTTTATATAATTTATAGTAGTTTTTAAAATGTGAGTTCTTAAAACAAAACTTATTAGAACAATCATATTTAAAACGGTACTACTTACAAAGGTACTGCTTAAAAAGGAACTAATTAAAAAGGTACTACTTAAAACAAGATTTTGTGCCTAAGCACATCAAAAATTTAACTTAATGACGGTAAACAACAGTTATTTAACCGTAACGCCGGACACTTTTTCATATTCATTAAATAGGCAATTTATGTCATCTTTATACAATATTCTGTGCATTGATTCTTCAACAGAAGCATGTTCGGTTGCAGTGTCAACTAAACAGGCAACCATTTTTCAACGCTTTATGCTGGCTCCTCGCGAACATACTCAACGAATATTACCAACCGTTGATGAGGTGATTAAAGAGGCAAACTTATCCTTAGCAGATATTGATGTAATTGCTTATGGGCAAGGTCCAGGGAGTTTTACTGGCGTTAGAATTGGAATCAGTATCGCCCAAGGACTGGCATTTGGCCTAGAAAAGAAAATGGTAGGTGTTTCAACGTTACAAGCAATGGCTCAGGAAGCATTAACGCTTAGTTCGAGTGAGCAAGCAAACACAACAGTTGAACATATTTATGCGGCTATTGATGCTCGTATGGGCGAAGTGTATTTTGCTCATTACCTAAATGTAAATGGCATCATGGAATTACAGGGCAAAGAAACGGTAGTGAAACCACTGGACTTGATCAATTCGATGTCTGAAACAGGTCAATCTATTCAACAAAATAGCTTATTAGTCGGTACTGGATGGGCGGCATATCCTGAGTTATTAAACGCATTTCAAGCCTGTCATGTTTCTGATGTTTTATACCCTAATGCAGCATTCATGTTGCAATCTGCTTGTGAATTAATCGCTGATAATGCTGCAGTGCATCCTGAAAATGCAACACCGGTCTATTTACGTGACACTGTGACGTGGAAAAAACTACCAGGTCGTGAATAATTGTCTATAATGCAACTATAAAAGTTCAGATAGAAATAACATCCACTTAGAGGTAGTTCTAATAACCTATGGCCATTTATAATAATGTTGCAATGACAAATAACCCAATTAACCCAATTAACATTGGTAAATTGTCGCAGGTTAAAAAAAATGAAAATACGCCACCCGTTAGCGAAATTAGTCCTGTCTCTAAGAAAGCTGATTCAACTGAGTTTTCTTTAGTCCTTTCTTCAGAACAACAACAGTCGATCAATGACACCATCGGTTATGACCAGCCAAGTGCTAAAGGGCGTGGTGCATTAGATGCATACCATCAAGTAGCGACACAAGAAAAACGAGAACAAGTGATTGATAGCATGAGCTTTCATTTTGTAGTTTAACTAACGTTATCCAGTATTAACTACCGCTAAATTGAACCTTAAATTTATATCACAGTCTATCAACTCCACTATTTATAATCTCTTAGGTAAATTATGTTGCGTCATTTTATACTGTCACTTACTTTATTATTTGCTATCTCTCCCTTTAAATCTTTTGCTGAGACTTACCCTATTTCACTTTCACTGGCGCAAATCGATGTGCTAGCGACTTTAATTTGGGAAAATGAAGGTGCAGGCAAAAAGGAGCATCTTACGGTATGGAATAGAAATGAAGATTTCCCTTCGATGGGGATCGGGCATTTTATTTGGTACCCAACGGTAAAAAAAGGGCCATACATCGAACAATTCCCCGCTTTACTTGATTATATTACTAGCAATGCCGTCCCCGTACCTAAGTGGTTAATTAACGCAAAAACAGCTCCTTGGAAAACAAGAGAAGAATTTTATCGTGAGTTTAACAATGAAAAACTGACTCAATTAAGACAATTAATGCAAGATACTGCTGCATTACAAGCTCAGTTTATTATTCAACGCTTAGAAAAGGGTATTCCTGCGATCTTAGCGAATAGCACTAAACAACAAAGAGTTAAAATAAATCAAAGTTTAAACGCATTAAAAGCAACACCTGAAGGTATTTTTGTTTTATTAGATTATATTAATTTTAAGGGCGAGGGCACTTCCGATAAGGAAAAATATCAAGGTCAAGGCTGGGGCTTAAAACAAGTTTTGTTAGCGATGCCTGAAAAAACAGATAATGTCTTACGTAGCTTTGCTTTGGCTGCTGATGAAATGCTTACAAGACGTGTTAAAAATGCACCTAGAGATGAGCTAATGTGGTTAAAAGGATGGAGAGTACGTATTCATCATTATCCCTCATTAAACATTACCACTAGTAACATTCAATAATGTAATCGAATTTTAGCAAGCAATTGATCTGATTAAATATTCTTGGTATTAATGCCAAGAGTTGCTGATTGTTCCTTGCAACTTATCAATAATTTCCTCTTTATTAATGCAACAGTTGACAGTATTAACTTTCTGATTTCATCCTTTTGTCATTATTTGAGTGTTGATTTTTCCATTTTTTCTATACAATAATAAAAATTTCATTAATAAATACCCACTAATACAAGGTCCTATTATGTTATATCGAGTTATGCGCAGTTTATTATTCAAAATGAATCCAGAAAAAGCGCACGATCTTTCAATTAAGCAGCTCAAATTAACGCACGGTACATTATTAGATCTTCTATACCGCCAAAAAGTACAACATCGCCCAGTGCAAGTAATGGGATTAACGTTTCCTAATTCACTTGGCCTTGCTGCTGGTCTTGATAAAAATGCTGAATGTATTGATGCCTTTGGTGCAATGGGTTTCGGTCATATTGAGGTGGGGACGGTGACGCCAGTTGGTCAACCTGGAAACCCTTCTCCTCGTATGTTCCGTGTATTAGAAGGTGAGGGGATCATCAACCGTATGGGGTTTAATAATGACGGTGTAGATAATCTCATTGAAAATGTAAAAAATAGCAATTTTAAAGGTGTGATTGGCATAAACATTGGTAAAAATATTAATACGCCAGTGGAACAGGGCAAGCAGGATTATTTGCTGTGTATGGATAAAGTTTACGCACACGCAGGTTATATCGCAGTCAATATTTCATCTCCAAATACACCGGGATTACGTTCTTTACAATATGGTGAAGCATTAGACGATTTATTAGATTCATTGAAAACACGCCAACAAGAACTTTCGGAAAAACATGGTAAATATGTACCTATTGCATTGAAAGTAGCGCCAGACTTAAGTGACGAAGAAATTGAATCTATCGCTCAATCATTATTGAAATACAAAATAGATGGGTTAATTGCAACCAACACAACCTTAGACCGTGAAATGGTTAAAGGTATGTCGCATGCGTCGGAAGCAGGTGGTTTGAGTGGAAGACCGGTACAAAGTAAAAGTACTGCCGTGATAGCTAAATTTGCACAACATCTTAATGGCCAAATTCCAATCATTGGTGTTGGCGGTATCGATAGCGTTATCGCAGCAAAAGAAAAAATTAATGCCGGTGCAAGCTTGGTGCAAATTTATTCAGGTTTTATTTATCAAGGCCCACCATTAGTTAAAAATATCGTTAACTATATTTAAAATAAGGCCATCAAGTAAACGCCATAATCATGTTGCTAAGCGATTAAAAACAGCAACGTGATATATCTTCGACTCTTGAAATAAGAGTCATTGCCCCAAGTATTTAACATTACTTTATTATTGGCGCGTTATTAATGTTACTTTATTAATACTACTTTATTAGTGGGCTTTACCTTTTTATATATAAGGTTAAGTGATAGTTATAGAACATGAGGAGAAAGTAATGGATTATATTCCAAAAGCAGAATGGCAATGGGTCTTTGACCTGCAACAGGGGAAGTTATCTGTTGTAGACCGTGAGCGAACTTTCCCCATTGTTTACGAATCGAATATGTTACGTTTAAGAGAAAGCCAAGTGTTGTCGTTTACCGTTGATGATGTGTCGCGTTATATTGAATTATTTGAAAGTGAATCATTAAGTCACTTTGAAGAGTCTCTGCGTTGTAAGATAATCTTACATTTAATCGCGATAGATCTGTTTCATAAACCAATGATGCCTAAAAGTTGGTTATTTCAAACATCAGAACATCAACAAACTCAATATAATAACGGTGAGTTAGCCATGTTAACAACCTCTGGTATACCTGAGTCTGCTAAGTATATGGTATTAGAACAACAGGATAACTTTTGTTTATGCATGCTATTTGATGAAATACATAATTTTTCTAATGGAAAAATATTCAAACAATTCCAAATTATTAAAGTCACCGCTGATAAATTAACGCCATGTTTAGAATCGCAACCACAGGAATGGCTTTCGTTTCAAAATGCAGGCTAACCTTGCTGCTAACTTTTCATTTTAATTTTGCAATAAAAAAACCGCTTATAAAGCGGTTTTTTGTTAATGCTTACTATTTTTTATTAATGGTTACTATTTGAGTTCACTCTATTTGGCTTATAAAAAACTAAGCGAAATAAATCACTTCAAAGGTTAATCATTAATCGTTACGTTTAGTTACTTCTAATAAATGGTAACCAAATTGTGTTTTAACTGGACCTTGTACTTCACCCACTGGCGCACTGAATACAACTTTATCAAATTCAGGAACCATCATACCTGGACCAAATTCACCTAAATCACCACCTTGTGCACCTGATGGGCAAGATGAATGCTGTTTGGCAATTGAAGCAAAATCAGTACCTGCTTCGATTTCATTTTTTAATGTTAAGCATTGTTCTTCAGAGCTAACTAATATGTGACGTGCTTGAGCTAAAGCCATGGTAATTCCTTAAATGGTATAAAAGAGCATGATTGTAACGGCAGAAGATATAAGGTGCAAATGTCAGTGGTCAGAGTAATGTGTTTTTTATAAATTATATTGGTTTTATTACTTGCATAATGAAAATAAAGTCATATTATGTCAAAAAGATTGTTATTTATTGCTCACTTATCACGCGTAAGTAACATCAACAAAAGCCACTGTTCGTGGCGTATTATTTATTAATTGAGGTCAGCATGAAACGTATTGCATTATTTTTATTAACTAACTTAGCCGTTATATTAGTGTTAGGTATTGTATTAAGTATTGTTTTTTCAGTTACTGGCATGGACTCTCGAAGTATCGGTGGGTTATTGGTGCTAGCAACCGTATTTGGTTTTGGTGGTTCTTTCATCTCATTAGCTATGTCCAAGTGGATGGCAAAGCGAAGTACAGGTGCTGTCGTTATTACTTCCCCTAGTAATGATACTGAACGTTGGTTACTAGAAACAGTAACAAAACAAGCTAAACAAGCGGGTATTAAAACACCTGAAGTGGCAATTTATAACGCACAGGATATGAATGCCTTTGCCACCGGAATGAAAAAGAATGATGCGTTAGTAGCAGTTAGTACTGGCTTGTTACAGCAAATGACACGTGATGAAGCCGAAGCCGTTTTAGCCCATGAAGTTAGTCATGTAGCAAATGGAGATATGGTAACGCTTGCGTTAATCCAAGGCGTAGTTAACACCTTTGTTATTTTCCTAGCACGCGTTATAGGTGGGTTAATTGACAATGCGATGCGTAATAACAATGAAAATTCAGGACATGGTTTCTCTTATTACATCATTGTATTTATATTAGAGATGGTATTTGGTGTACTTGCAAGCACGATTGTTATGTACTATTCACGTCAACGTGAGTTTAAAGCTGATTCAGGCTCTGCTTCACTGGTCGGTAAAAATAAGATGATTGCCGCATTACAAAAATTACAAAGAACATCAGAGCCACAGCTAGAGGGTAGCTTAATGGCATTTGGTATATCGGGTAAAAAGAAAAGAAGTTTATTTATGTCACACCCTCCCTTAGAAGATCGTATTAAAGCATTACAAAATAGTCAGATGATGTAACTTTATGAAGGGTATTAAAATATGGAGGTAGGAAGATATTAAAGGTGTAAGGAGAATGCTGCGCTAGGTACATTTAGACCTGTCATTAGTTGATTACACCGGTAGTTAATTTTTTGTATTTTGATCCGCAACCCGTATTTATAGCGCGTAACTTGTTACGCGCTATTTTTTTATCTGTTTTACTGTAAAATCAATGCTCTCCTAATTAATCTGATGTACTCGTTATGAATATCTATATCGACAAATGCCTAAAAATTGTCAGTTCTCTATGCCTTACTCTGTTTATAGTGGCATGTACTCCGTATCAAAAGCCGCTGACTATTGGTGCTGCACCTTGGCCAAATTTCGAGTTTGCTTTTTTGGCCGGTGAACTTGGCTATCTAGATAAAGATAAATATTCATTACTTGAACTGACTTCCCCTACTAGTGTCATTCAAGCTTTTCAGACAGCTAAACTCGATGTTGCTTTCCTTTCATTGGATGAAGTTTTAACACTAGTCGCTTTAGGAATCGATTTAAAAATAGTCTCAGTTATTGACCGTTCTAGAGGCGGGGACGCGTTAATGGCAAAGCCTGAAATTAAAACACTGGAACAATTAAAATGGCATTCTATTGGTTATGAAAACAAAGCAGCAGGTGCTTTGCTATTAGATAAAGTTTTTTCGTTAACAGAGTTAAATAATCAAACAGTACAACTCTTTGAAGTCAAACAAAATGAGCTTAAAGATGCTTATCTACGAGGCGATATAGATGCCTTAATTGTTAAAGAGCCGGTAAAACAACAATTACTAGCATTGGGCGCAAGAGAACTTATTAACTCTAAATCCTTAAGTTTACCTATTATTAATCTTATGGTCGTCCGGGGTAATTTGGACCAAGAAAAAGAAGTGCAAATAACACACTTTCTAAAACAGTTTTACCGTGCTCAAGCATTCTATGAAGAGCATACAGCGGAGGCTTTAGCCAGTATGTCAGTAAGGTTACAACTATATCCTTATATTCTAAAAAATGCCTTTGCGAATACGCATTTTATTCCTCCCAAAGAGGCGTTAATGTTCTTATCTGGTTCGCCTTCAAATATGCAATTGAGAGCAGAAGAATTAAGTAAGTTGATGAGTGATAGAAGGATGTTAAGTCAAATACAAACAAACCTAGCCACGCTAATATCAACACGTATCTTAGAGCAGGCAATTTATGAATAAAATTCGTAGAGTTTCACTATTAATTATATTGCCCGCAATATTTCTAAGCATATTTTTTGTTTTTCAAACAATGGTCTTTATTCAAGATTTTCGTCAAAGTCAAGACCAGCTATATGTTGAAGCAGAGCAAGATATCAAAGGCTTAGCTGGGCAATTACAAACTTCACTGTCCAATGCGTTAATGCGCCTTGAAAAGGCGCGTGCGCAAGATTTTGTATCCACCGCTGCATTAAATGAGAACGTACAAACAGTCGCAGTGGTAGACAAAAATCAACAAATTATTCTCAGTAATAACTTCCGTGAAAAATACATGTTTTCAAAACTACAACTTGAACGTTATGAAGGTGCCGTATTAAATCGTGTTATTAATGATAATGAAATAGTAGTCAAATACTTCAAACAAAGTAAAGAGTTAGTGGTTTATGCCCCTTTACAGATGATCTCTAAAGGTAACAGCTTAAACCGTAAATTTAATGGCATTATTTTTATACGCTATTCTTTAGAGAGTGCCTACAGTGAGCTAGCACACAGTAAACTCATTGAACTCATTAAGCAGTGCGCCTTATTATTGCTGACGGTTAGCTTATCCGTATATTCACTCAATCGATTGGTGATAGTGCCACTTAAACGCCTTGTAAATGAGATGCGTAGCTATGACTTAACAAGCCTGTCTGAATTAACTGAAAAAGGTGTTGGCGAAATAGGTTTTTTACAGCGTGCTTTTTCTGAATTAATTGTCGGTGTGTCCGATAACATGAACGAACTAGCGGGTAGTGAGCAACGTTTATTATATGCACTTAGAGGCGCACGAGACGGGGTATGGGACTGGGACATCAAACAGGATCAGGTCTTTTTTTCCAACCGTTGGAAAGAGATACTAGGCTATCAACCAGAAGATATAAAAGCAGACATTATAGAATGGGAAACTCGTATTCATGAGGATGACCTTTACAACGTGTTTAATGATTTTTGTGAGCATTTTGTTGGTCGAGATTCATTTTTTGAAAACTCCCATCGAATCCGCTGCAAAAATGGTGAATACCGTTGGGTATTAACGCGAGGTCAAACGGTATCATGGGATAACAAAGGCAACCCTTTACGTGTGATCGGTACTATGACTGATGTTTCGGCCTACAAGGTGTTGCATACCTCTATTAAATATCAGGCACAGTATGATGAAGTAACTGAATTTCCGAATAGAACAGGTTTAATCACTCATATTTCAGATGAAAATATCAGACAGCAAAACAATGGATTATTTGGTGCGTTAATAGTCATTGATGCCCAACAGTTTTCAGCGATTAATGAGCTTGATGGTAATCACAAAGGAGAACAATTATTAAGTTTAATTGCCAGACGATTAGAAAAACTCATTAGTGTGCCTGATTATGTTGCACGTCTTCGAGGTTGTGAGTTTGTCGTCGTCTTATCTGATTTACACTCAGACCGTGAACATGCGGCTCAAATATCAATGCGCTTTGCTGAGCAAATAGCATTAACACTCAAACAGCCGTTTAATTTAACCAGTGAAAAGTTAACCTTAAAATTTGCCTACGGTATTACACATTTCCCAAGTGAAGGATTGCAAGCTGAAGACATACTTCGCCAAGCAGCAATGGCAATGAAAACAGCGCAAGATAACCCTTTAAGTAATATTAGCTTTTTTGCAAAAGCAATAGAGGAAAAAATTAATCGTACACATCAATTACAAAGCAAAATACGTCAAGGATTGGATAACAATGAGTTTACGCTTTGCTTTCAACCTCGTACTAACAGTAATGGCAAATTAGTTGGGGCAGAAGCCCTTTGCCGTTGGTATCAAGGTAATAACACTTGGGTTGAACCCGCAGATTTTATCCCTGTAGCAGAAGAGTCTGATTTGATTATTCCCCTAGGAGAGTGGGTTCTTCTAAATGCGTTTACTCAATTGAAGCATTGGGTTAAAACCGGATTACCGCAATATTTCAAAACTTTATCACTCAACGTGAGTCCTAAACAATTATTACAAGACAACTTTATTGAGACCATTGAACAATATTTATTACAAACAGGCGTGGATCCAAGCTTGATTGAAATAGAGATTACTGAGACAGTGTTAGTTTCTAATACTGAATTGATTATCAATAAATTACATGAGTTACGCCGACTTGGTTTTCGATTCGCTATCGATGACTTTGGTACTGGTTATTCCTCATTTCAATACTTAAGTATATTACCGGTTTCAGCACTCAAAATTGACCAATCTTTTATTGTTAATTTGATGCAACAACACAGTCAACAACTGATTGTGACCGCTATTATTAATATGGGTAAATCCCTTAATCTAGAGGTTGTGGCTGAAGGGGTTGAAACACAGCAACAACTGGACTTTTTGATCGATAAAGGGTGCAGTCAGTTCCAAGGGTATCTGGTAAGTGCACCGTTAACGACCATCGATTTCCAAAAATTATTAAATAGTAGGAAAGACAAAGAAACTAAATTGCAAAATTCGACAATCAAACATGAGAAGCCTAATAGTTAATGAAAAATATTTATAAACTCTATTTATGCTGTTTACTAAGTCTTGTTTCAAGCAACGTAGTTGCAAATGTAAGTTTCGAGATAAAAGGCATTAAAGACAATAAAGCCAGTGCAAATTTAAAAGTTTTTTTAAATGGCCTATCGGTACCTGACAACGCCGATGATGAGACCTATTTGAATGAAGTCGTTGTAACAGGTAAAGAGAGTTTAGTGGCATTAGGGTATTACCAAGCAAAAATCACTCCTTCAGTGACTGGCGATGAGAAAAAGCAAACCGTTACCGTCGATGTAGATCTTGGTACTCGTACCACCATTTCAGCGGTTGATTTACGTATTACAGGTGAAGCATTACACGATAAAAACTTCCAGCAACTAATGCTTAACTTTCCGATCAAGGAAGGTGACTTTTTAGATCACGGTGAATACGAATCTGCTAAAAGTCGTGCTAGAAGCCTAGCGTTACGCTATGGTTTTTTTGATGCCAAATATACTAAGTCTGCAGTTGAAGTCACCCAAAAAAACAATACCGCAATCATCCATTTGTGGTTTGAAAGCGGTAAGCGTTATCAGTTTGGAGATTTAATTTTTGACCTAGAAACGCCCGCTAAAGAGTTTGTTAAATCATTACTTAATTTTAAACAAGGTGACCCATTTGATACGGGAATATTAAATGCTTTCAATCAAGACCTTAACGATACTGGATATTTTAAAAGCATCACCATTTTACCCGACATACGAAAAAAGCAAGGTCGATTGATTCCTTTGCACGTATTAACTTATATGCAACCAGAGGATTCATTTAATGCAGGTTTAGGGTTTAGCACCGATGAAGGTGTGCGAGGTAAATTTCGTTGGACACGTCCATGGATCAATCAATATGGTCATTCATTTGAAACAAATATTACCGCTTCAGTCCCTAAACAGGAAGCGTCTGCCACCTATAAAATCCCCTTAGAAGATCCGCTTTATAACTACTTTTCAATTCAAGCCGGTTATAAAGTGCTGGATCAAAACGATACCGATACTGAACAGACTGTAGTTGGTTTTAATCGTAATTGGCGTTTAGATAATGATTGGTTGCGTACTATTTATCTTCGATTTGATAATGAGTCCGGTACCCAGGGTCAACAGGAGTTCTCTACCTCATTAGTTTTGCCTGGTGTTAGTTTTAGCCGAATTAGAAGTAAAGGTGGAATCAATATCGATTGGGGGGACAAACAGTTAGTATATTTTGAGTTTGCTAATGAAAGTTTATTTTCTACGGCGGATGCGATCAAAGTCTATGGGCAAACTAAATTTATCAGAACCTATAGCGGTCATCAGTTTATTGCATCTGCTGAAGCCGGAGCCATTTTTTCTGATTCAATCTATAACGTGCCTTCATCGATGCGTTTCTTTACAGGTGGGGACCAAAGTATACGGGGTTATGATTACGAAGAAGTGGCCCCAAGGGACTCCGAAGATTATTTGATTGGTGGTTCATACCTTGCGACAGCGAGCCTTGAATATCGTTTTCCAGTCGCACCAAACTGGAAAATTGCTGCATTTTCTGATGTCGGTACAGCAACCGAAGATTTTTCTGAACCTCTTTCAGTAGGCACCGGCGCTGGTGTCGTATGGGCATCGCCCGTTGGTCCTATTCGTTTTTATGTTGCCGTACCATTAACGGATACCGGTGATGCATTCAAGATTCATTTAATGATTGGGCCTGAACTATGAGTTTTCTGTTGTTAAGTAGAAAATATCTCAAACGTATTTTGTTTACTCTTTTTGTTTTCATTATTTTATTACTTTTTGTCACTGGTTTAGGTCTGTTTACACACCAAGGTAATAATTTAATTTTTAATACCATACAAAAATTTGAACCTAGATTAACCATGTCATTAAAGCAAGGCAGTCTTTTTTATTCACCTGTTTATGAAACAATACGCTGGGTCGATGGTGATGCGTTATATGAATTCAAGGATCTTAGTTACGAATTTGATTGGAATTGTCTAATAGAAGAGCTGTGCCTGGAATCATTAACAATCGCAAGCGCAGATATAAATATACCAGAATCAGAAACACCCGCAGAACCAGAAGACCCAAATGCAGAACCATTTGTTTTAGAGTTTCCTCTACGTGTAAATATTAAAGATCTGGCGATTAACAATACCCATGTGAAGGTGGCAGGTGTAGAGGTTGATCTTAAACAGCTATTGTTAAAAGCTGATGGGCAAGATAATAATTTAGCACTAAGTCCCAGTATTAAAGGATTAACGGTAATTTTAGCGGATGCGGAAGTTGATAGCGCAACTAAAAAGAATAACTCCCAAACACGCCAACAACTACTCTCAAGTTTTCCCGCTATTTTAACTGACAAAACGTTACCTGAAATAATCTTACCCGTTAACTTAACGGTTAAACAATTAGACGTGCAGGGTTTTAAACTAATCCAAAACAAAAAATATTTAGTTTCTATTAATCAATTAAACAGCCAATTTACCTTTTTTGGTTCTAAATTAACTATTGAACAGTTTGACCTAGATTTGCCTGAAGCAGATCTAGCCATCTCCGGTGATATTGACCTTAGTCAACGTTATCCGATGGATTTAGCCTTACAAGCAACACTCAAGGAAATTAAAGATCTTCAACCTACAACATTATTAAAAGGCCAACAATTAAAGTTAAACAGTCAAGGCGATTTAGCTGATTTACATTCTTCAATTACGTTGAGCCAATTAATTAATGCAAAAATTGATAGTGCGGTGGATTTATACAGTGAAAACTTACCACATCAATTAACCGTTAAGTGGGATCAATTCAACTGGCCTTTATCCGGCGAGCCTGAAATCTCCAGTAGCAAAGGTTACCTTGCTAGTAAAGGCAACTTGAATAATTACCAATTACAGCTTGATAGTCACCTTAACCTGACAGACTTACCGCCTGCGGATATCAATTTAAAGGGTAAAGGTAATTTACAGTCCTTTGATTTATCAACGTTAATGGTTAAAACATTACAGGGAGACGTACAACTTAACGGGAATTTAAATTGGCTAAGCAACCTTGCGTGGAAGGGTGATTTAAGTATTAATGGCATTAACTTTAATGAATTAAGTAAAGACTACCCAGGTCAATTAAGTGGGCATATTCAACATTCTGTTAGTGTGCCGTTAGCCGACAACAAACAACCAGCTTGGACCTTTAATTTACCTGTTATAGACCTCAATGGCTCCTACCTTAAACGCCCATTAACGATTAAAGGCAAAGCAAGTGGTGATGCGAATCAAGGTTTCAGCATTAATAATCTAGCGATTAACAATGCTGAAAATTCAATGTTAGTGAATGGTAAAGTGGCAGATAAAAATGACCTGAGTATCGATTTGGATATTCAAAACCTAACTAACATTATTGTAGATAGTCGCGGTAAAATCAAAGGCAAGGTTAACTTAGCGGGTAGCATTGATAAAATTGAAATAGACAGTAACTTAGATGTCGAAGACTTAAGTTATTTGGATAACGATATTGAAGCTTTAAGCATTAAAGGGCAAGCAATGCTATCTGATTTGCCTGTGGCTAACCTTGCCATTAACGCCAACAACATTCGAAGCAATGGTCAAAAAATAGATTCAATAAAAATTGATGTTAAACCTAATGCGGTCGCCGATATAAAAGTCCAGCATCAAGTTAATGTCGATTTAAAAAGTAAAATGGTCAACACCGACTTAACAGTGCTTTTTGAACAACAACTTAATACTTGGTCGGCTATTCTAGATAAGGGAGTTATTGAAACGGTACATGGAATTTTAGTGTTAAAGGACCCATTTACAGTTACCACAGAGCAACAAACAATAAATTTAACCCCTCATTGTTGGTTAGCAACTAACAATAACAAAGATCAAAATGGCCAACTTTGTATTAAAAAATTTAGTGCGGGTGAAAACGGTGATATAGAAATTAATATTGATGACTTTTTACTTGCATCATTAACTCCTTTTATTCCCGATACATTAACACTTGAAGGCGCACTTGCTGCAAATGTAGATGTATTTTGGAAAAATAATCAGAAACCAAGTATTGACCTAGAAGTTAACGGTGATGCAATGGCTTTAAATATCAATACTGATAAAAACACCAAAGAAGTTATTCGTTATCCTGTAGAACAATTTCATATTGAAATGAAGACAGGTAAGCAACAAACTGATTTTAGTGTAAAAGCATTATCTGAAGGTCTTATTAACGCAAACGTTGAAGGGTACATAACACCTTATCAGGCAACTCCACAAATCAATGCAACCCTAGATTTATCAGTGCCTGATTTCGACAACTTTGCCATTTTAATTCCACAGGTAGATAGGCTAACAGGGCAGCTACAAGCAGATATTAAAGTTAAAGGAAAACTTGAAAAACCTTCTTTAGCAGGACAGGTATTAATCGCAGATGCATCTGTAAAAGCGCCGAGTGCACCTTTACGAATTACTGATCTAAATGCAAAAGTAGATATAGATGACAATCAAGCAAAAATTGATGGTTATTTTTTCACAAATACTAAAAAGCCAGCTAAGAAAAAATCAAATGTATTACTGGATACCATAGTCGCAATTAAAGACACAGCAGTCAGTACCATTAATATACCGCAACGTATTGCTAACATGCGTAATTCGGATGCAGCTAATAAAGAAACGAATGGGCGTGCTGATATCAATGGTTTGCTCGATTGGAACCAAGATTTGAAAGGTAAAATACACTTCGAAGCCGATCAGATGTTAATTCAAGATTACGGAAAAATTGAGCTTTATGTGAGTCCTAATATTGATGTTATTTTAGATGACCATGTCACTGTAGATGGCGTGATCACCGTTGATAAAGGAAATATTACGGTCAAAGAGTTACCTGAAAGTGCCGTTAGCGTCTCTAAAGATGTGATAGTTATCGATGCCAAAGAAAAAGAGACTAGTGCTGATTTACCGATTAGAATGAAAGTAAAAGTATCATTAGGTGACCAGCTTCGATTAAAAGCAATCGGTTTAGACTCTTATATTCACGGTGATTTAATTGTTAAAAAAGCACTGAAAAAAGAACTGACTGTTAACGGTGAATTGACCTTTTCAGAGGGAAGTTATAAAGCCTTAGCACAACAGTTAGTGTTACAAAATAGTCGTATCGTTTTTCAAGGACAACCGGATGCACCTTATCTCAACATTGAAGCTATACGTGATCCTAATGATACCGAAGACAACGTAACCGCTGGTGTACGAGTAACAGGGACACCACACCAATTGCAGTTAACTATTTTCTCTGAGCCTGCGATGTCGCAACAGAATGCTTTATCTTACATTACTCGAGGTTACTCTATTGCTAATGCTTCAAGTGATAGCAATAACAATCAACTTGCTTCTATATTAATAGATTTAGGGGCAGGCCAAACCGATGGTGTAATGGGTAACATTGGTAAAAGTGTGGGTATTGATGATTTATCACTCGCCTCAAGTGGGCAGGGCGACCAACAATCTGTAGGCATTAAAGGGACTATCGCACCGGGCGTTGAAATCAGCTATGGTGTTGGTGTATTCGACTCATTTACCATTTTTGCTATACGTTATGAATTATTTAAACAGTTTTATATAGAAGCTTCTAGTGGTCTATATCAAGCCGTGGATGCTTATTACGAATGGGATTGGGATTAGTTAGCGTTTTTATAGTTAATGTTAATTGAATCTTGAATTAACATTACAGTCAACTTCATCATCATATGGCTAAAGCTTTCAACTATAACTATTGAGAGCTTTAGCAGTTATATTAACAAAAACGTTACATTGACATCACCTCAAGCTTTTACATTGCATTTATTGCGTCTCATACTATTCCGCTTAATTAAATGGCTAAAAGTTAAATGGTTAAAAGTCAAAAATTAAATGGTCAAAAATTGCGAAGGAAACTCAATGAGGGCAAGGCATTTGAGTAATAGCTAGCTATTGGGATTGAGTACAACGAAGTGTTCATTAATTTTAACCAGTAATATTGATCAGTTTTTATGCGGATTGGTATTTGTTATTACTTGCAAATATGATGATTACAACAACAAGCCGACCTCATCCTAATTTTGCCTTTCACTCTATTTATTTCCGTGTTAACTCTTCACTTCAAGGCCTTGCATTTCTTTACGTTATAATATTCTAGTTTTGGTATCCCTGAAATAATTGCGAGTATTATGTATTTTATCAATGTGTTAAATCACTTTTCGTAGTCTAAATAATGATCTATTCAATTTAAATAATTAGCGCTGGGTAACATAACCAGCAACTAATTAAGTAAATAATCGACTTTATCTACATTTTTGAGTGCTTCGACGTTGCTTATTGTGTAATAGGTCTATATTCTAACCACATCAATTATATAATAATACAAACATACAAATAAATACTATTTAAGGAGTTAGATTATGACTAAACCAGTCATCGGTTTCATCGGACTTGGCCTTATGGGCGGCAACATGGTTGAAAACTTACAAACACGTGGTTTTCAAGTTAATGTAATGGATCTTAATAAAGATGCAGTTGCTGCAGTTATCGCTCGCGGTAATGCAACAGAAGTTGCTACTGGAAAAGAATTAGCAGAAAAAAGTGATATTGTTATGCTTTGTCTTACAACTTCTAAAGTTGTAGAAATGGTTGTTTACGGCGATAACGGTATCCTATCTGGTATTAAAGAAGGTTCTGTATTAGTTGATTTTGGTACTTCTATTCCAGCATCAACTCGTAAAATTGGTGCAGACCTTGCTGCTAAAGGCGCAGGTATGATTGATGCACCACTTGGTCGTACTCCTGCACACGCTAAAGATGGTTTATTAAACATCATGGCTGCTGGTGACTTAGAAACATTTAATAAAGTTAAACCTGTACTTGCAGAACAAGGTGAAAACGTATTCCACCTTGGTGCTTTAGGTGCTGGTCATACAACTAAGTTGATCAATAACTTCATGGGTATGACAACAGTAACAGCAATGTCTCAAGCATTTGCAGTAGCAGATAAAGCGGGTGTTGATCGCCAACAATTGTTCGATATCATGTCGACAGGCCCATCTAACTCACCATTTATGGGCTTTTGTAAAAAATATGCAGTAGATGGCGTAAGTGACTTAGGTTTCTCTATCGCCAATGCAAATAAAGATTTAGGTTATTTCTTAGAAATGGTTAAAGATTTAGGCACTGTTTCTGAAATTGCTGAAGGTACTTCTGCAAATCTGCAAGCGGCAGTTGATGCAGATATGGGTAACGGTAACGTTCCAGAAATCTTTGATTATTTTTTAAAGCTAAACAAATAATACTCAAGAAATATATCACTACCCTTGATATAATGAAGGTTAAAGCAAGCATTATATCAATGTGTTAAATAAATATTTAACAGTACTGTTATTTTTGTGTTGTTCAAGGTTAACGACTCAACCACTAATTAATTATTGGTCGATTGTTAAAGATAAACACTCACATAAGTAGCAGTATTTTTTTGCTTTGCTTATTCTATGTGAGGTTTTATTATCACCGAATAGATTTTCCTTTACAGTTTTCTCAAGTCCCTTCACTGTACTGTTCCATTTGCCTATATCATTTCTATGCCTGATGCATGTCAATTTAATTCCTTATAAATCAGTAAGCATTACAACAAGTAACTTATGTTAATAACTACTTTTTAATACATTAATCCTATTAGTTCATCCATTAATTTAACCATCAACACTCTACATTTCTCTAAATGTAATCATCTGACATCTTACCTTATAGTTGGTTTAGTGACGGGAAATCGCATCTTAATTGGCAGTAGGTGCCTATGTATTTGTAGTACTTAATCAACAATATAGGAGAGGGAAGAGTCATTAATCGTAATGGAATTTGTAACCTTGAAGCATATAGTTTTGCAGTCAATAACGGTGACACATAAAGCTAAAGAGAATCGGTCTTGAATCACTTTGAAAGTTGATCACAAGACCGATTTATCATTAATGTTTATAAGGTAAACGGTAAAATTATTTTGTTAAATATTATTAACATCAGTTTCTTAATTTTAGAACTTACTTAATACCTTATTCAAGACCTTTGACTAAGTCGTCAGCTAAGTTATTCATTAATTCAAAATAAGCATCTGGTCCTGCCGTAATATTCGCACCCAGTGGATCTAAGGTTGCTGTTTTTGCACCAGTATCTTCAATAATGGTAGTAACCAATTTTGATTCAAATTGAGGTTCACTGAATACTGCACGTGCTTTCAAATCACGCACTTTTTTTCGTATCTCAGTAATTCTTTTAGCTCCAGGCTTTCTTTCAGGGTCAATGGTTACAGAACCAACAGCATTTAAGTTATAACTCGTTTCAAAATATTGATATGCAGAATGGAACACTAAGTAAGGAACTGTTTGTATTGGTGCTAGTTTCTGTTGTAATTGTTGATCAAGCTTTGTTATTTTCGCTGTCATTTTCACTGTGTTTATTTCATATTGCTTAGCATTAGCTGGATCTATTTCAATTAACATTTTGCTAGTTTGATCAACAATCTTTTGAGCAATACTAGGTGAAAGCCAGATATGTAGGTCCATAGAACCTTCATGATCATCATGTGCAGCGTGCTCTTCGTGACCGTCGTGGTCGTCATCATGTGCAACATGCTCTTCATGTTCGTCATGGTCATCATCATGTGCTGCATGCTCTTCATGTTCGTCATGGTCATCATCATGTGCTGCATGCTCTTCATGTTCGTCATGATCATCATCATGTGTTGCATGCTCTTCATGTTCGTCAAGATCATCATCATGTGTTGCATGCTCTTTATGATCGTCGTGGTCATCATCATGTGCAGCATGCTCACTATGATCATGCTGTTCCCAGTTTCCAAAGTCTCGTTTTGTCAACAATGACCCAGCTAACTGGTCTGCCAGTTCAAGTTTTTTGGCATCTTTTGCTAAGGTTTTTAATGGCTTATCAAGAAAACTTTCCAGCTCATGACCAACCCAAATAACAAGATCTGCATGTGATAATGTTCTCGCCTCTGATGGGCGCAAAGTATATCCATGTGGTGAACCACTTTTAACGATTAGCTGTGGTGTACCAACTCCTTCCATAACACCACTCACCAGGGAGTGAATCGGTTTAATACTAACAGCAACCTGCGGGCTTTCAACCGCATGTACTGAATGTTGTAGCAGGGCTGTAATCAATATGAATGGGGATAATAATTTTTTCATCTTGCATTCTCTTAAGTAGTTTATGAAATTTGTTATATTATAACGGTACGTGGTGTTATAATATAACGTAATATTTTGTTATAAGATAACATTACTTATTTTTAATTTATATTTTTATTGCACTATTTTCTATTATTAAATAGTCGCTTGTAATAATTAAACAAGAGCAAGTAGTCATTGAGCAGACCAAAATTCACAACTTTATGGCCGAGTAAGGAATAAGAAATCATATGAATAAAGCATTACTTAATTTAAATGCAATTAACCTAGTATTAGGAGAACGAACGCTTTTAGAGAATATCAATTTACAACTAAATCCCGCTGAAATAGTAACCATCGTTGGGCCAAATGGCGCAGGTAAAACATCGCTTTTACGAGTCGCACTTGGATTACAAAAACCAACCTCCGGCACAGTACAGCTTGCTGACAATATAACCATTGGTTATGTGCCTCAAAAAATTCATATTGACCCCACTTTTCCAATGACAGTTAGGCGTTTTTTAGCATTAGCAAAAACAACTCATAAAAAACCGTTTGAAGAATTATTAGCAGAAGTCGGTGCAGAACATATCATTGATGCTCCGTTACACACATTATCAGGCGGTGAACTACAACGTTTGCTGATGGCGCGTGCCTTAATACGTAATCCCAATGTATTAGTGCTTGATGAACCTGTACAAGGTGTTGATGTGCATGGCCAATCTGAACTATATAGCCTTATCAGCCGTGTTCGAACTGAGAGAAACTGTGCCATTTTGATGGTGTCACATGATCTTCATCTTGTCATGTCATCCACAGATAGGGTGCTCTGTTTAAATCAGCATATATGTTGTAGTGGTACGCCTGAAGTCGTTGTTAGTCATCCAGCTTATGCACAGTTGTTTGGAAAGCATGCAGCAAGTCATTTGGCATTGTACGTTCATGAGAAAAGTCACGAACACAACCATGCGCTTACTGAGCATGATCACAGCCACCAACATAACCAATTTTGTGAACATTTAGAGGGTAAAAAAAGTGATTGATGATTTTTTATTAAGAGCTTTAGTAGGGGGAATTGGCGTAGCATTAGTAGCGGGTCCCTTTGGTTCTTTCGTGGTCTGGCGCCGTTTAGCTTATTTTGGAGATACTTTATCTCATTCAGCATTACTAGGCGTTGCATTAGGTTTTATTTTAAATATTAACCTGACACTAGGCATTTTTATTATTTGCCAAACATTGGCGATATTACTTTTTGTTAGCCAATATCAACGTCAATTAACCAGTGATACCTTACTAGGTATCCTTTCACATGGTTCACTTTCTTTGGGGTTAGTCGCCTTAGCGTATATGGATGATGTAAGAATAGATTTGGTTGGGTATCTATTTGGTGACATTCTTGCAATAAGTGCTACCGATCTGTATTGGATTTATGGTGCAGGTGGCGTTGCTCTTTTAGGGTTAATGTGGATTTGGAAGCCTCTGTTATCGATCACCATTCATGAAGATTTAGCGCGAGTTGAAGGGCTTCCAGTGGATCGCACTAATTGGCTTTTCTTAGGCTTGATAGCTTTAACCGTCGCTATCATGATGAAAGTAGTGGGTATGTTATTAGTAACAGCTTTATTGATTATTCCCGCTGCGACCGCACGTCGTTTTGCTAGCACACCGGAAATGATGGCTATATTAGCTATTGTTATTGGTTGCTTTTCGGTGATTGGCGGATTACTTGGTTCTTATTATTACGATACACCATCGGGTCCATCGATTGTGGTCAGTGGTTGTTTATTGTTTTTACTGAGTATTATTATTCCTAGAAAATAATTGCACTTGCACTTTTTATGCGGATCTAGGCTTTAATTCAAGTGCGAATTGAGACTGCTCTATAGCCGTTACTTTTAATCTGAAAATATCAAACTGCAAGGTGCTCAAATAATGGATACCGTTAATGGGCATCAACAGGTATAAGTAACGGGTATAAATATAAGGTGACAGGTGGCGGTTATAGAGTTTCGCTAATCTATATTCAAAGGAATTGATTATTTGTAGCAGTACAGCCATCTCCAAGACGCGCTAGAAAATAGCTTTAGATTATCAATGATTCAGATTAATATCAGAAACATAGTCGCTCGAATAGGAGGTTCATATGTTAATGAGAGAAAATACCGGACTTATTGTCGTTGATATTCAGGGAAAACTAGCGCGTTTAGTGGATGATAGTGATACTTTGATAAGTCATTGTGAAAAGTTAATCAAAGGCTCACAGGCGCTTGATTTGCCTATTATTTGGCTAGAGCAAAACCCAGAAAAGTTAGGTTCTACCGTTGATGAATTAAGCATTTTGCTTGATGATATTGAACTGATAACAAAATATACTTTCAATGCCTGTGATTCACCTGATTTTCTAGATCTAATCGGTGCTACCAATGTATCAACTTGGTTAATATGCGGTATTGAGGCGCATATTTGTGTATATCAAACTGCAAAAGGGTTGACAGAGCTAGGTTACAAGGTCGAACTTGTTAGTGATTGTATTGGTTCTCGCCTTGCGGTGAATAAACAGCTTGCTATTAATGCATTACAAAATAGCGGTGTTAATACGACTGGTTTAGAGATGTGTTTATATGAACTAGTAAAAGATTGCCGAGATCCCGAATTCAAACAAATATTAGAACTAATCCGTTAAACTTGAGATGTCGATGAATACACCAGAGCCTTTAGTTACTGTTATAGAAGTAACCTGAGTATGTTCACTTGCATCACTCGAGCCAGTAGCAAAATTACTGTCAGAACTGTTTATTAACCTGGGATCTACTTTTAAACGTATTAAACTATGTTTTGGTAATTCAACAACATGAGAATTTCCTTTATATTCATTTAGGCGCAAGCTACAAATACTATTAGCATAATAAGCGCTATATAATAGTTTATGGGAGTCTGATATTACCAATGGTAGCCCCAACTCCATTACAGTAACGTTTGCAGTTGTATCCGTTTTTCTAATCATAATATTTAAATCTTCAATTTTTCCATCATGGAGTGTTGCTAACGTTTTATCGCCTCCATCAAAGTGAGCCATATCTAATGGCTTGATTAATTCATTAACATACCTAACTTTATGGTTCTGTTGTTTATCCAAATACTCAATTGCAAAATGTTTAAGTGTTATGCCTTTACCTGACAGCAATACCAAAGTCCGTTGTAATTGACTAAAGTCAGAGAAAAGACCATTTTCAATTACACTCGCTTGGCTAATGCGAAAACATAGCCCATTTTTATCGTCATAACGTTCAATTTCAAGCGTATTACCAAGGCCATTTTTCCAAGGCATCGATTTGTACTGCTGTGGTAATAATATTTGATAATTAAGCACGTGATTTACCTTTATTTGAATCACTTATATCATTGCCTGCACTTATGTCCCTGCCCATAATATATTTAATATGAACAGGGATATGAACTAGGACAGTTAAATATCTATTTTACTTCTACTTGATAGAGCAGAGGTGAACCTAATGTTAATTAATAAGTTGATCAAGCAGTGCATCATCTGCAAAGTTTGGAATAGTTACTTTAAGGTTTGGCTCCACTTCCATGGCGCGTTTAATTGCAAATACCGCACCATCATTTCTAGCCCAACTTCTTCTTGAAATACCATTGTTTACATCCCAATGCAGCATCGATTTAACACGACGATCGCAGTCTTCTGAACCGTCTAACATCATGCCAAAACCACCGTTGATCACTTCACCCCAACCAACACCGCCTCCATTGTGAATGCTGACCCATGTTGCTCCACGGAATGAATCACCAATTACATTATGGATTGCCATATCAGCAGTAAATTGAGAACCATCGTAGATATTTGAGGTTTCGCGATAGGGTGAATCAGTTCCTGAAACATCGTGGTGATCTCGTCCTAAAATGACAGGTGCTGTTAACCTTCCTTCTTTGATAGCTTTATTAAAAGCGACGGCAATTCTCATACGGCCTTCAGCATCGGCATATAGAATCCTAGCTTGTGATCCAACTACCATCTTATTTTCTTTAGCTTCTTGAATCCAAAGTAAGTTATCAGCAATCTGCTGTTTTATTTCCGCTGGCGCGGTCTTGTGCATTGCCAGTAATACTTCTGCTGCAATTTGATCTGTGGTATCAAGATCTTTACCATCAGATGATGCGCATACCCATCTAAATGGACCAAAGCCATAGTCAAAACACATAGGGCCCATGATATCTTGCACATAGGAAGCATATTTAAATGATCCATTTTGATTTAAAATGTCCGCGCCAGCACGACTTGCTTCTAATAAAAAGGCATTACCATAATCAAAAAAGTACATGCCTTTAGCCGTTAATCTATTAATTGCATTTACATGTCTTTTTAAAGTGTCGTGTACTGCTTGTTTAAATTTTTCGGGGTCATTAGCCATCATCTCATTGGCTTCTTCAAAACTATAATTTGTTGGGTAATAACCACCGGCCCAAGGGTTATGTAGTGAAGTCTGGTCCGAACCAAGGTCAATTGTAATATCTTCAATTGCTAAGCGTTCCCACAGATCAACTATATTACCAAGATAAGCTAAAGAAACAGGGATGTTCACTTTGATTGCTAAACGAATACGTTCAATCAGCTTATCCATCTCCTCATGCACTTCGTCAACCCACCCCTGTTGATGCCTTTTATAAGCTGCTTTAGGATTAACTTCAGCAACAATACCAATCGTTTTGGCAATAACTGCCGCTTTTGGCTGTGCACCACTCATGCCACCTAAACCTGAAGTAACAAAAATAGGCAATGTAGATTGGTCTCGGTCCTTGATCATTCGTACCGCATTTAATACCGTAATGGTGGTGCCATGAACAATACCCTGTGGCCCAATATACATAAACGAACCAGCCGTCATTTGACCGTATTGAGTCACACCAAGTGCGTTGAATTTTTCCCAGTCATCCGGTTTAGAATAGTTTGGAATCATCATCCCGTTTGTGACTACCACTCTAGGTGCCTCTTTATTTGATGGATATAAGCCCATTGGATGTCCTGAGTATAAAACTAAGGTTTGCTGATCAGTCATTTCAGCCAGGTATTTCATGGTTAAAAGGTATTGTGCCCAATTTGAAAAAACAGACCCATTCCCTCCATAGGTAATTAATTCTTCAGGATGTTGTGCTATTGCATCGTCAAGGTTATTACTCAGCATCAGCATAATAGCCGCAGCTTGTTTTGATTGATGTGGAAATTCTTCAATTGACCTTGCTGATATTTTGTAATTAGGCATAAAACGGTACATATAAATTCTACCGTGATTTTGCAGCTCTTCGTAAAACTCTTCAGCAAGTACTTGATGATGTTCAGGAGAGAAGTATCTTAATGCATTTTTTATTGCTAGTTTCTTTTCAGCTGGATTTAAAATATCTTTTCTTTTAGGAGCATGGCTTAACTCGGTGCTACGTTGTTTTTTTTCTGGTAGTGTGTTTGGGATCCCTTCTAAAATCATCTCTTTAAAATTCATTATCTGTTTTCCTTAATATTTAAATCGCTTGGGTTACCTGCCGCGAGTAAAGCTTGAAATAGTTGTTGTAAAAGCGAACTTACTTGTGTTTTTTTCGCGGGATCAAGTTGATAGTTATTACAGTCATCCTTGAGGTAGGTTGCCTGTGATAATTCTAATTGAATGGCATGAATCTGCTGATGCGGTTTGCCGAATGAACGAGTGATATAACCGCCTTTAAAACGACCGTTACTCACTTGTTGATAGGGTGTTGAAGCAATTATTTTATTTAAAATATTTAGCAACGCAGGCGCACAAGCAAGCCCATTATTATTTCCAAAGTTGAAATCAGGTAATTTTCCAGTAAATAACATAGGTACAAATGCAGCGATGCTATGTGCATCAAACAAGATGGCATATCCAAACTTATCTTTAATACGTATTAACTCATCAGTAATTTTTTGATGGTAGGGTGCCCAAATTTGTTTTTTTATTTGCGCTTTCAATGTTTCTGAATGTGTTTGACCTGCTAAGAATACCGACTGGTCGGAAAATAGAATGTCAGGAAATAGGCCCGTTGTTTTACTGGTATACAGTGGCCGATCATCAACGGGTCTATTTAAATCAATTACATAACGAGAGTAATCCGCGCTAATGTGACTGATATTCATCGCTTGTAAAAAATCATACAGTTCAGGAACAAACCAATCGGTATCAGGTAATGCTTTCGCTTGTTCGCTCAACCTTTGCTCCATACCCGTTATAAGTTTGGTACCTGAATGTGGCATGCTGACTAGGATTGGGCTATCACCTTGAAAAAAGTTAAAGGGTGATTGCATTTTATTTACTTCGTTTTCTTTTATACTTTTTGCTGCACTATCTATTACTTTTTCTTCCGCATCATCTACAGCACGCTTTACTTCACTATTTACTACCTTCTCTACATCATCCCCTAAGAAATTAGCCATGAGTAATTTCTCCTGCTTTAACACGTGTTTTCAAAAGGTCGCCGCCTATCCAGTAACTTAATTCACCGGGACTTTGTACATTCCAGCAAACAAAGTCTGCCACTTTACCGATACTTAAAACACCATGAGTTTCAGCTAATCCAAGTGCTTTGGCAGCATGAATGGTCGCACCAGCTAGGGCTTCCTCAGGGGTAAGTGCAAATAAAGTACAAGCCATGTTCATCATTAATCGTAGAGAAAGTACAGGCGAAGTCCCAGGGTTTGAATCGGTAGCGATAGCCATTGGTACGTTATATTGCCGTAGTAGGGCAATAGGTGGTTTTTGTGTCTCTTTTAAGGTAAAAAATGCGCCCGGTAATAACACCGCAACCGTGCCTGCGTTAGCCATGGCTTTTACGTCTTGTTCGGTTATATATTCGATATGATCCGCTGAAAGTGCCTTAAAGTTGGCAGCCATCTCAGTGCCACCTTGAGAAGATAATTGTTCAGCGTGGATTTTAACGGGTAACCCTAAAGATTGTGCAGTGTTGAAATAACGTGCTACCTGATCGGTGCTAAAACCAATATTTTCACAAAAAGCATCAACAGCATCGGCTAGTTCTAATTCAGCGACTTCAGGTAATAACTCATTACATAAATAATCAATGTAAGCATTTGCTTGGCCTTTAAACTCAGGTGGTAAAGCGTGCGCAGCTAAACAAGTGGTTTTAATTTCAACGGGAAGTTCGCTTGCCAAAGCTCGAGCGGCACGCAACATTTTTATTTCGTGTTCAGTAGATAACCCATAACCGGATTTAATTTCTACAGTCGTCACACCGTCTTTGATCAGCGCCTGTAATCGAACTTGTGCTGATTGTATTAATTGTTGCTCGGTTTCTTCTCGTGTTGATTTCACGGAAGCAGCAATACCGCCTCCATTTTCAGAGATGCTTTTATAACTTACACCATTCAGTCTCTGTTCAAATTCAGTGGCACGATTACCGCCAAAAACTAAGTGTGTGTGGCAATCAATTAAGCCAGGGGTAACCCAGCCACCACCAAGGTCATGTTCTATTTGGGATTGATGAGCAGGTAAATCGGCTTCCTTTCCAATCCAACTTATACGTTGGTTGGTAACGCCTATCGCAGCGTTTTCTATGCAGTGATATCGACCATCGCACATTGTAGCAACATGAAACCCAGTCCAAAGTGAATCAATTTTTAGGGAAGTACTCATAAATGCCCCACAGTTATATTGAAATATTAAGCTTATAAATGATGTTCAATAAAAGAATACTTTCCTTAAACACCACCCAATCGTTAACGTTACTTTTAATTAACCAAAACAAGATTTTGTATGGTTATTTATAAACACGAGATCATAGACTCGGCAATAATTGTGCAGGCATCAACTCATTATGTACGGCTTGTATTAACAAGTTATTCGCTTTTTCGATATCTGCCGCAAAGTAACGGTCTTTATCATAAAATGGCACTTGTGCGCGTAATTCTGCTTTTGCTTGTTCTAATGCATTAGAAGATTTAAGTGGTGCACGGAAATCAATACCTTGAGCTGCGGATAGAATTTCAACGGCTAAAATTCCACGTGTATTTTCAGACATATCTTTTAAACGACGGGCCGCAAAGGTTGCCATCGAAACATGGTCTTCTTGATTTGCGGAAGTGGGCAAGCTATCGACAGAAGCAGGGTGCGCAAAGGTTTTATTTTCACTTGCTAATGCCGCTGCCGTCACTTGCGCGATCATAAAGCCAGAGTTAACACCCCCATTATTAACTAAAAATGGCGGTAACTTACTTAAGCCACTATCAATCAATAACGCCATACGGCGTTCTGACAAACTACCAATCTCTGCAATTGCTAATGCTAGATTATCTGCTGCAAACGCAACGGGCTCAGCATGGAAATTACCCGCTGAAATAATATCTCCATCTTGTGCAAACACTAACGGATTATCAGAAACAGAGTTTGCTTCAATATGTAATGTTCTAGCTGAATTACGAATTTGATCTAAACAAGCGCCCATGACTTGAGGCTGACAACGTAAAGAATACGGGTCTTGCACTTTCTCACAATCAACATGAGATTCACTTATTGCACTGCTATCACGTAATAGATGACGGTATGCAGCGGCTGCATCTATTTGTCCTTGGTGACCACGAACTTGGTGAACACGATCATCAAAAGGACTGCGGCTACCTAGCGCAGCTTCAACGGATAACGAACCGCAAACAATGGCAGAAGCAAACAAATCTTCGGCATGAAATAAACCTTCTAAAGCAAAAGCTGTTGATGCTTGCGTACCATTAAGCAATGCTAAACCTTCTTTCGGTGCTAGTGTAATAGGTTGAAGCCCTGCAATCGCTAAAGCAGCTTGTCCAGAAATAATCTCACCTTTATAACGAGCTTGTCCTTCACCTAAAAGTACGGCGCTCATATGTGCTAAGGGGGCAAGGTCACCAGAGGCACCAACTGAGCCTTTTTGTGGAATACATGGATAAACTTGTTTATTAACCAAAGTAATCAATGCTTCAATTACCGATAAGCGAATGCCAGAAAAACCGCGTGCTAAGCTGTTTACTTTTAAAGTCATCACCAATTTGACGGTGGCATCGCTCATTAATTTACCAATGCCTGCCGCGTGTGATAGTACGATACTTCGTTGTAACTCATCTAAATCTTCAGTTTTAATACGAGTGTTGGCTAGTAGACCAAATCCAGTATTAATTCCGTAGACGGCACGGTCATCAGCAATAACATCATTAACGATCTGATTACTGGCGTGGATCCCTTCAATGGCACTTTCATGCAAAGATAATTTTACGGCTTCACGGCTAATCTTGCGTAATTCATTAAGCGTCAGTTTTCCTGGATTAATGGTCAATTCAAACATGGTGCAATTCTCCATAACATTGGTTACTTAGTTTTATCTACCTGTTGTCAGGTAAAAGTGACTTGTATTTTTTAGTAAATGTAACTACATACAATAAAATATACATGTATATACAACTATGAATTCGATACTAATTGCATTTAATATTCGGTGCAAGTCATTTGTAAAAGTAATCATGTGAATTAGACCCGTTATCAATCAAGATACATATTCAGTCGCTAACTCGGACATCAAGACAAGACGTAATATGATGACAATGGATAGTCCTTAACGAATGTTGCAATGCAGTATTGGTTTTCGAGTTGACGACCCACAGGACAAGTCGTGAGGCAACTATCTTCGTTGTTATAAAGTTTCGATTTAACCCATTAGATCTTTGCCTTTATGCCTAGAATCTCTTCACCTCACGGCTTGCTGATTTTTGCATCTTGAATGGTGACGGGTATTTTCTAAATATGTGATCTGACTTTTATTCAGGAAAACAAGACAGAGTTTAGTCTGCCAAATAATTGTTTCCCTCTGTAAAGTTTTTAACGCAGAAGTGGAGTATTTGAACCAACAACAATGAGCAGCAATTTAGCGGAATAAGTATAAGTTAAAGTATTTAATGAGTATGAACAGTGCAAAGTAGACAAAGCAATAGCAGAACATTCAGTCTGTTATTGCTTAAGAGCAGTGAGGTTTATATAAAATAGGACGTTATTTGCCGCCAAAATGGCCGAATAGTTGAAACCGTGAGCTAGGAGAAAGCAAGCGAGCGGTAGTGACTAGTTGGTCATCACACCAGGTACGACGCTTTATTTGTAAACAAGGTTCATTGGCTTCAATTTGTAATAGTTTACATTCGTAAGCTGAAGGCATTACTGCTTCAACAAGGTGTTCACCCTCTGTCATCGGGGCCACTTTCATTAGATAATCATAGGTTTCATTCTGTTGAAAATCTTGTTTGTCATAGTCAGGGGCAAGGGTCGCATTGACCACTCGCTCTTCAATTTGAATCGGTAGTTCATTTTCAAAATGTACGATGGTTGCACGGAATATCGTGTGATTGGTACGTACTGAAAGGTTGATCGCCTCTTCCATACTCGCATTAGTGCGTATTATCTCGATTAACTCAGCGCGGTGTTGATTACCCCGTTGTGCAATTTCATCGGCGATATTATGGATCTCTGAAAGTGCTGAATGTGTTTTCTTCTTTGCAACAAAGGTGCCGACGCCTTGTTGTCTAATTAAAATTCCTTCATCAGTTAATTCTCTTAATGCACGATTCACCGTCATTCGACTCACGCCTAATGCCTTAACCATTTCCGATTCTGAAGGCACTCGCTGGTTGGCTTGCCATTCACCACTATTAATTTTCAGACAAATTGCTTGTTTCACGCGTGCATAAATAGGTGCTGGAGAATCTTCTATCGACTGAGAAAGCTTGTTCATCATGCTACTGGTAGTTTCAATCACGATTTTACCTTGGTTTATGAAGGGGCCATTAATGCAACGTTTAAAAATAAAATATTTTGATAAGCAATTATACCCAGTATTTTGTGGTTATAATAGATACAGATAGATCTAAGTTTACCTTGTATATACAAGATAGTTTCAGCTACACTTATAACCTCTTTTTTAGCGTGTATTTTGCAATCGATGATAGTGGGGTTATTTCATGGCTAGGCAGATTTATTTTGCAAAACAAGCATTGTTAGCAAATGGATGGGCAAACAATGTTCGCTTCGACGTCATCGATGGTAGCATCAAAAGCATCACTATCAACACCATGGTAAACGGGGCAATCTATTTAAATGGACCAGTGATACCCACTGTTGCAAACCTTCACTCACATGCTTTTCAACGTGTGATGGCAGGTATGGCAGAGGTTAGCTTAGATCCTAATGACAGCTTTTGGAGTTGGCGTGAATTGATGTATAAGGTGGTTAATAAACTCACTCCCAATGATCTGCGTATTATTTCAACTCAATTGTATATTGATATGCTCAAAGCGGGTTATACCCAGGTAGCAGAGTTTCATTATTTGCACCACCAACAAAATGGCCAGGCTTATTCTCAAATCAATGAAATGGCAGTGCAGTTAATGCAAGCGGCTGATACAGCTGGAATAGGATTAACACTGCTACCAGTACTGTATGCTCATTCAGGTTTTGCTGGACAAGTGCCTAATAGCGGGCAAAGGCGATTCATAAACAATAGTGAGCAATATTTAGCATTGCATCAAGCCTGTGAAAAACAATTAGCAGATCATCCATTACATCGTTTAGGCATTTGTTTCCATTCATTAAGAGCTGTCACTCAAGAACAAATACAAACAGTATCAAGCGCGATATCTAATCAAACACCCATTCATATCCACATCGCAGAGCAACAAAAAGAGGTTCAGGATTGCTTAGCATGGAGTGGGCTACGTCCTGTGCAATGGTTAAGTGATAAAATAGGCATCGATCAGCGTTGGTGTTTAGTTCATGCCACGCACCTTGATAGAAATGAATTATTAACAATCGCTCAAAGCAAAGCAGTCGTTGGTTTATGCCCAACAACAGAAGCAAACCTAGGTGATGGTATTTTCCCTGCGGTAGAATTTATGCAAGCTCAAGGTCGTTGGGGAATTGGTTCAGACAGTCATGTTAGTTTGTCACTAGTAGAAGAATTGCGAACGCTCGAATACGGCCAACGGCTACGAGATCAACAACGTAATCGGCTTTATAGTGATCAACAAAATCATGTCGGTGACTTCTTACTAAACCAAGCACGACTTGGCGGGAATCAAGCGGCACAAGTAAAATTAGGTTTAGCAGTAGGGCATCGTGCAGACTTTATGGTTCTAGATAATCAACATCCTTTTATTGCCGCAAGTAGCAATGAAGATATTATTAATCGGTGGTTATTTGCGTGTAATGAAAACCTAATTAAGCATGTTTACGTAGCTGGAAAACCAGTGATCAGCGATTTCAAACATATTAATGAAGATCAAACTCGTTTTGAGTTTACTGCTTTGTTAAAACGTTTGTTTATGGATAAATAATGGTTTGCTAATATATTTGGGTGTTAATAGTTGTTTTTTAACAAACAGACAACGAAGTAATAAGCCATTTTAAACAGTAAAATAGAGCACTTAATTAGACTAATTGGTCTTATAAATATTGTGAGCCTTAATAATGTATGCAGTGATTATGCAGTGATATAGTAACGGGGATAAAGTAACCGGTATAGTAACGTGAATATTATAACTGTATTTTTTAACCATTTATGAACACAGTAGTAAGACTAAAAAGTCAAAAAAAATTCGTCTACATTTAATAAAGTGAGCGACCTAATGGATTTAAGTGTTAAACAAAAGTTTGAAACCTACCCTGAACATGTTGCTGTTTTGCTCAATACTATTCGAGATATAATCTTTAGCACTGCTAAACAATATGGAATAACAGATATCACCGAAACCTTAAAGTGGGGCGAACCTAGTTACGTTTCCAAAATAGGGAGTACAGTTCGGTTTGATTGGAAAGCGAATTATCCTGAGCAGTATTGCATTTACTTTAATTGTAAAACCTCACTCATAGATACTTTTAAAGAAATATATGGTGATATTTTTAAATATAATGGTAATCGCGCAATCATCTTAAAAATTGATCAACCAGTACCTCAAGAGTTAGCGCATTGTATTTCTATGTCTTTACGTTACAAGCAAATTAAACATTTAGATTTACTGGGAGCATAAAAATAACAGAAGCTTTCATTGTTTATGACCCAATGAACTGAGGGTAATTCATACCATTTTCTGCCGATTAGACAAAGCCACGCTTTATCAGCATCACGGTGTATTTTTAAAATAAAAAGTTTAATTGTTGTCGAATCACATCAAATAAATTGTTCAGCAGAATCAATTGCAGCTCTCGCTTCAACCAATGAGCAACCAGAAGCAGCAACTAACTCATTAACTGTCATGCCTGGATTCGATTTCAATAATAGGGATAAATCTGTAGTTGGTTTTGGTAATGCTTTATCAATCGCTTCTGCAATCCAACGACTATTATTTTCACGAAAATATAGACTTATTTGAATAAGATCTTTTTCAACCCCCATCAATGACCAATTTTTAGAACGACGAATACGCTTTAAAGTACATCGATGTTGAATAGCCTGTTCTACTATTAACGATTTAGAATCAATACGATGAACAAAATTATTCAACTTGATAGATAATAAATCTGAAGCATTATTTAACACATTGTACCTTTAATAAGTTAACGCTTTGCCGAATGGGGACAGTGTAAAAGCATGATAACAAAAAATGTAATATAAAGTTACTCAGGTTAAATTAGACCAGAATAAAAGGAGGCGATTGAGTTAAAGGCTACCTAGGGTTAAACGCACATCAATTCCACAGTAATACTATCACCATGTATTAAGTTCTGCTTGTACTTATAATAAACTCACTTATAATTTAACTGTATAAATAAACAGTTAAATTGTGAGAGTCGTTATGAACTTCATTCTAATTACAGCAAGTGCAGGCATTACAGGCTTTGAAAGCCCAGCAAGTGACTACTTGCAATTACCATTAAGCTTAGATGCACTGCTTGTCGAGCACCCAAATGCCACTTTTATTGGTAAAGCTGATGGTCATTCCATGCAAGATGTGGGTATATACAGTGGTGATATTCTTATTGTAGATAGACACGTAACAGCTAAAAATAACGATGTGATTGTCGCAAATTATAATGGTGAGTTTATTTGTAAGATCATTAATATAAATGAGCGTTTGTTACTATCTGCTAACCCTCGTTATAAAACGATCCCTATTAATGAAGACGATCAATTTACAATCGAAGGTGTAGTCACACGTTCAATTCGTTGCCATCGAAGCAGTCAATTATTAGCGGCAAACCTATAATGTTTGCATTAGTCGATGCCAACTCATTCTATTGCAGCGCTGAACAAGTGTTTCGGCCAGAGTGGCGAGGAAAACCGATCATTGTATTGTCTAATAATGATGGCTGTATTGTAGCCGCCAATAAACAAGCTCTTGCACTGGGCATTAAAAAATTCCAACCTTTTTTTAAAGTGCGTTATCTTTGTGAAAAAGTAGGCATCATCGTATGTTCATCAAACTATGAACTGTACGCAGACTTGTCGCATAAGATGATGCAAGTAATAGGGCGCTTTGCACCAGAGCAACACATCTATTCGATTGACGAATCATTCTTAGACTTTAGCAACTGCAGCGATAGCATTACAGATTTAACCATTCAGGCGCAAAAAATACGCCGTACAGTTTGGAAGGAAACCCGCTTACCCGTTTGTGTGGGATTAGGCGAAACCTTAACCTTAGCTAAAGTTGCGAATCATGTTGCCAAAAAGTGGGCTGGATTTAATGGCGTCTGTTTGCTAAATAACGAAGCATTTAAACAGGATATTTTTGCACAATTATCACCACTTGATGTATGGGGGATCGGTAAAAAAACCAATCAAAAGTTAGCGCAGAATGGAATCAAAACAGTATTACAGCTGAGTAAAGCTAACCTTAAATTATTACCAAAAAGTTTATTTAATGTCGAATTACAACGCACAATCAATGAGCTAAACGGCCAACCTTGTAAGATATGGGATGGTGTAAGGGCGGATAAACTACAAATATTTTCAACGCGCAGTGTTGGACAACGCATTACGGATATTCAAAGTCTAAACCAAGCATTAGCCAAACATATTGCCATTGCTTGTGTGAAAGCCAGAGAACAATATTCACTATGTAGCACATTATTAGCGTTTGCGGCCAGTAGTCCCTTTGATAAATCACCGGCGAGTTATAAAGTAATTATCCACTTATCTCAGGCCACCAACGATACTTCACAACTGTTACATGCAATCAGTGAGAATATACATCTGCTATTTGAACCCGGTGTACGATATTACAAAATTGGCGTTGGGTTACTGAATTTAAGTAGTCAAAAACACCAACAATTTGATCTCTTCACCCCTTATAAACATAACGCGTCATTGATGAAAATATTAGATGGAATTAATCACCGCTATGGTACAAATAGTTTATTTTTTGCAGCTCAAGGCACTGAAGAAAAATGGTCAATGCGCAGAGAGTTATTAACGCCACAATACACAACACACTGGAAACATATCCCTAAGATTGGTTGTTAGCTAGTAGGGTTAAAACGAATAATGCTCTTTATATTAAAATTAAGATGTTGATTATATTGACAATTAATTTCATTTAAAGAAATTAATTACAACATTTTTTATATAATAAAATTTAAAATAATTTTAATAGAAATGCGATTTAAATACTAAAATCCCCCTTTATTAGCTGTAATAAGTGAGTACTTTTGTATATAGGAAAGCGATTTAATTTTATAAAAAATCAACATATAAAAAAGCATTACTGCTAACCACCTTGATTTAATATTCATTTTTTAAGAAGGTATTTTGGCGTATTTAAAACGTTAATCAGAAGGTAAAAAGGTGAGAATTATAGTAGTAAGTGTAAGTATTTTTATTAGCCTGTTACTACATTAGCAACGTATATTATGTGTCAGTTAATCTGCTAGTTAATTCTGAATATGTTCACTTTGAACCAATAACAGGGAATTCAGACATAAAATTTTTTATCGATGCACTACAATATACATAATAAAAATATTTCAATTAACTTTGGCCTATTCGAAAAATATTGATTTAAAAGGGCGGATGTTAATTCTTATACTGTTGGGATTGTGCTGATTGGACTTTCTGGAGGGCTAAAAATAAAATTGTAAGCAATCATTCAAAGAGATCATGTATTTAGTAAATAGCGATAGGTAACTTAACCATTAATCCATTAAATAAAAACTTGGTTAATAACTTTAAATGCCTTTCTTAATTTATTTTTATAAAAATTTAAGTGCTTAACCGGTAATGATGAGCTGCAACAACATATTTATTAGCCTTTACTGTGACTCAGTAATTTTTAAGTTATAAAAAATTGAACCTAAAAATAAGATGATAAATTAAATACTAGTGTTTAACTTTTTAAGTAAGTAGTTGAAATTTAAGTGATATATTGAAATTAATAGGGTGCTTTTTAATTTTTAATAAATAAAAAGGTTAAGAGATAATGCTTATTTTTATTAGCAACGAACTACTAAAAAATCTTCATTTATTAAAATATCATGGCATATACATGTAAATTTAAGTTTTGAATTTCATAACCAATAAAGGAGTGTCTCTATGGCCGTTAGAAAATAACAAGATGGTAATCTGTATTTAATTGATCTATTTAGAATGTTTCAAAGGTAAAAGATAAATAAGGATAATCAAACTTCAATAGCTTATGTCTAGCGTTTAAAAACAAATTAACTGAATTGCATTTAAAATTTAAATGTCATTAACAATTAACAATCCATATTTAATGAAGCGACATAGGAGCAATGAAGCACCAAAGTTAATTTAAAAAAATAATAAACTGTATATTTTTTATTAGTAATCTTAATGGAAATTTTAATCGTAACTTCATATAACTAAAAAGAAATATAGTTAGTGACCAAATTAATTTGTAAAATAAAAATTTATTAACCGGTTATTTATATAAACTTTGAAATATTTATATGCAGCCAGCTTGCAACGAATAGTTATTAAATTATAAGCTCTAAGTTACTTAAATAAATTTAACTTACAAAAAAGTTAACCGTTATATTTTTCAATAAAAGAAAAATAATAATAGTTTTAAAACAAGTAACCAACATAACTGTATAAATCTAAATTTTACTTCATAAAGTATGAAGTAAATACGATAAATATAAGTATCAATATAATGCATTAATATTTTATGTTGGTATTTAAAAGAAAAAATAGAGTTAATTTGATAATTTAAAAACTGACAATAAAAATCAGTTAGACATGAGATCATAACGAATGAAAAAGAAATAGATATTTAGTAAAGGCTCTGAGGTTTTCTACTTATAGACGAATACCTTAATAATCTCTCAGATTTTAACACAGAGCGCCTAATTTATAATCAAATAAAGTGATGTTGAGAGTAAAACAGAATATTTGGCGTATTTATAAGGTAATTATTAAGTATATGTATCAAGAAATAACAAGATAAGCAGTTTTAACAGCCTTAAATATAAATAGTAATGTAATAAACTAAGTTCCTAGTTAATTTTCAAGCTATGAGATAACAATAAAACAAACCAAAGTCAGATTTACATTACAAGACAAAAAACGTACTTAACTATTAAGAATAGTTTCAATTATTAATCAGCAATAATAATGAACAAATAAAAAATCAATAAATGAGGAAAGGAGTAATCCGTGAAATATAACGCAACTGGATTATTAACTGGATCTAAATTAGTTAAAATACATTAGATTAAATAAGATCAATATATTGAATAATGCACAATAGAGTAAAATACCCACCCAACGTAAACATTAACAACACTTCGCATAATGTATATTATGTTAAATAGGGTTTTAATATAGTTGCTTTCAATGTTAACTTTTGTCAGTGTAAATTAAGAATGAGATCCAGTATCACCTTAACTATCTTTTATTTACCATAATCGTATTTAACATAAAATGTATAACATACTGTTATCCTTTATGTTTTTCGTGCTTTTCAAGCTTTGGCGTTTATCACGAATCAGCTTGGTAAATATGACTATGTAAATTAAGCATGATATCACTTATGGGTATTGTGATATTTACCCGACATGCCCAAATCATTTTAAATACTGAATTAGTGCCACTTCAAATTTAACCTGGATTATCCAAACCTAATAAATCATCAGTATCCGACTAACATTTTTGTTCAAACGTTTACGAAAATTTTTCACCACCAGATTAATCTGAACACTAAACTCTGTCATGAAGTTTTACTTTTAACATGAAGTTACTTCAATTTTTTAATCTGTTTGTTCATGGCAAAATTATTTATTAATACACTTCATCACATTTTATTAATGTCAGAGATTTTTAATTAAGATACCGATGATTTCCATTAAAAAATTAATCTGATACTAATTTTTTATGTCATATAGTTTTCTGTTTGAATTTTAATATCTTCTACAATATTAACTTCTAGCTGTTACTTACCGCTTAATTATTTTGTGATTGTGGATTAAAAAATGATTAATACACATCATCAACCTATTGATGCGAATATTTTTAAAAGGCTAATGATAAACTCTCACATTAACTAATTTATATTTTAATATTGTTATTCATTTCACTTGGTTTGAGATTATTTTTTAATTACTAAATAAATTGTCTGGATATTACGAATCATATTTACACCCAAATATTTTTACACATAGTAAAATTATCTTTTTCTATAGATAATATGGCCTTAACCAAAATTAATTTTATAGTTGATGAATAATTTGAATTAATAACGGGCATTATATTTTAACGATATAATATTCATAAGAAAGTAACCTAACTACCCTTCTTTTTTTCAAAAAATATTTATCGAGAGTTAAATTAACACACACATTTAAGTTGACTAAATGGTTGGTTATAATGTGGAGCGGAGCGAAACCTAACCCACTGTTTTAGTTCCGTTTTAAAGCGCTTGTTATGCCTTATCTACGATGGATTCGACTTGCGTATTCAAGATTTTTATCATCATAATTATCGAGAATTTAACACCATCTTTTTCTGAAACGATATCTCTTAAATAAATTTTTTCTGAGTCATATTTCTTAGGAAATTTAATGCTCATATAAGTCATAAGTTCTTTTTGAGGCTCCCAGAATCTATATTTAATTTCATCGTGACCAGAATATTTAGTTAAAAAACGATCTATCGTAAGTCCTTCTCGCTGCCAATTAACAAGTTCTTTGTTTACCCAAACATCATTCCAAGTTTCAAAAACTGGAAAGTGGGCGAGAATGTTCCGCACAAATTTAAATAGCGCCCCACCAATTTCAGACTCCATTGGAGGTCTGTGTTTTTTGAGAGCTTCTAACACATTTTTAAATGGTTCATAACTTAATGCTTCCGCGTAAACAGCAAACAAATGAGAAACTTTACTGAAACGATACCATTCCTCTTTTTGCCAAAATTCATCTTCTATGATTTCGTCAGCAAGATCATAGAATCGATTATAAGCAAGGCTCAAAAAAAGTTCTTCAGACTTAGTTGGTCTCACATCCACGCAGATAACTCCATTAGGCATAACGAGGCTGTAGAATTTTTATATTTCAGGAAAAAAACAGCCATTTTTAAAATTTAATAACCAATTAATACAACACGTTATAAAATAAAGTTTTGCTCTGAATTGTAAAAGTCGAGTTATTCTACAGCCTCAACGCCCACATAAGGGGACTAAAATAGTGGGCTAAAATTTGTTGAGGAACGAAACATAGCCCACTGTTTTTGTTCCGACTTAAGTTCTTGTTAAATGGCAATGATTACAATGCATATAATCAATGTTACAACTAATAACCACTGCATCTGATTAATTTTTTTTATAAGGCTATCAACTTTATTACTTAGTAGTTTTATTTGAGTTGTTTTATCAAAGACTACAATCTGCGAAGGAGTATCTTGAATATCATTACAAGATTTATCTGCATGATTAGCAAGTAAACTACCACCTGCCCCACTGCATGAAAAGATAGCTAGGTTTTCAAAAATCAATAAGTAATCGTTATATTGTACAAGAGGTAACTTTAATACCACCAAGTATTTTTGATAGAGTATTCCCCAGACAATCCCATAAATTATGACTACAAAACCTTTAAAGACCCTATCCCATTTCGTATCTAATAAAACAAATAAGATCCATAGAAAACTAAAAAGAACTAACGTAGGTACAGCAACATGAAATTGATTAGAGATTGCATAAGGGACACCAAAAGCACCAGCAAGAAAAGCTAGTACACTTATAATTAAAATTTTTTTATTCATGTGCGGAAAAACCTTGAAATACGAATGCCATTTAACGAGGCTGTAGAATTTCTCATTTTCAGCCTGATTATTTAAAATAAAAACCACATTAATTCATATTTAGTTGAGATTCCAACAGATAATTCGATTTTCAATAAATGATTGATTAATTTGAGTTGTAGAGACATTTATGAGGGTAATTAGACTGTATTATTGAGGCTAAAGGGCTTTGCCCTTGGCTTAATGTAAACTATTCCTTAACTTCTCAATATTATGAACAAGGCAATACATCTGCCACTGGGC